>NZ_CP025791.1:1216666-1543333 GCF_002886045.1 Flavivirga eckloniae
TTAAAGGATTATTTTTATCAAAAATGTGCTTTCCAAATACTAGAAAACATGACGAAGAAACCTACTTTTCTAATTCTTCTATCCCTATTGAAGAATGTTTTACTTATTGAAGTTTATAAAATTGTTGCGAAAAATAGCTGTAGAATCTTTTAAAGAAAAAAAATTGAAATATGAAAAACTATAAAATTTTAATATTAGGTGCTCTTATAGTTTTTAACCTGAACTCTTTTTCTCAATCACTTTTACCTACTGCAAATATAGAAGGTGGCTATAATTCTGGATTTACTGGGAAAGTAGGTATTGGATTTACCACAATGAATTGGGGAGATCAAGGCGATTTTTCAGATTTTATGGACGACCTTGCTGCCCCTGCTATTGGTGGAAATTTGCAATACAAAATTAATAGGATAAATAAAGAGACCTTTCAAGGGCCTAATTTACAATTATTTGCTTCATTTCTAGGGTTATTAAGAGTTGGTGTAAATGGTTCATATCTTTTTAATAATGGAAATTCTATGTTCATATTTGAACCCGAAATTGGTATAACAGCCTTTACTATAATTACTATTAAATATACTTACAATTTAACTAATACTAACGGTTTTTTTCCTGACATTTATAAAAAGAGTGGAATACTATTGAGTCTAGATATTCCCATATTAGTATGGTAAGAACAGAAAGAACTAATGGTTAAAGCATATATAATTAATTATATTTGTATACGTTGGAAAATCGGAAAATCCTAACTGATTTTCCGTAACTAACCATATACTAAACGTCAGTTTGTCTAAAAACTATGTTGCAAACAATAAAAATGCGAACAAATGTTATTGGTATTCCAGACTCACAAATTAGAAAAACTTATCTTTTTGACTAAAAATTAAATTTAAATTTCACAACCTCCGTCTGAATAATGGATTTTCATTGAATTAATTAATACTTATTCTTTATAGAAAACAACTAGAAAGTACATTACCAAACATAGTATCTTAAAATAAAGTATAACATATAAAAAGTCTAATGAAATACATATTAAAATCATTAACCTTGCTTTTTATTTTTATGCTTTTCATTAACGGAAAAACGCATCAAAAAAATTCATCTATGCATATTGTTAGAGGTCTAAAACCTACCATCTCAGAATATACGGTCTTAGAACAAGATTTTATTATGAAAATTGCTAATAAACTAAAGAGCAATGGCTTTCCTCTTAACCAATTAACAAGAGTTCATCTTAAAAATAGAATTCATACTAAAAAGGACTATTACACGTATAATGAAGTTACATTTTTAATTAATCCTGGAGTTTACAAACAAGGTGAATTTAATAGTGGTATTGAGAATATTGGTATAGGCTGGGAAGATCCTTCTATGATAAGAACACCAGATGGAGGGATTGAATTTGAAGTAGGTCGTAAAGTAAAATATACAGATTTAGTAATGGATCTTTTTCGTTTGAAAGATTCTTATTCTTCCTATACACTTTTAAAAGATCATGATAACATACTAGAAAAAATAAATGAGGTCTTAATTTCGAACGAGATAGAAGATATTAAATATTTCACGTCCAAAGGCATATTGGAATTAATTAAAAATTACCACATTTCAATAACTGCACATCAAGAAAAAGAGGAAGTATATGAAATGGAGATTAGAAAATTAGATCATGGTCTAATAAACCCCAAACATTTTAATGCACTTATTAAACAATATCGCTTACTAATAAACCTTAACACATTAACAATAGAAGTACTAAATAGCTTTGACCCAACTTTCTTTCCAACACCTGCTATCGACCCTTCCAGTCCTTTTACCAAAGAATAGTATTAAAAATAAACAAAAACGCAACACTTAAAAACCTTTACTTTTTATTAAACCGGTATTGCTTTCGATAACAACATACTGTGAAAAAATATATTGTTCCCTCTAATTGACCCAAAAGCTCATATGAGGCATAATACATATGTACAAAAGCGGAATAGTTGTTGATTAAAATCTTTCTTTAATCATTAATCTGAAAAAAATACTAAATGAAAAAATTTCTATTGTTCCTCATTTTCTTTGGACTAACCCTTATTGTTAAATCTCAAAACGCTAGTGTTGAAAAATCAACTTACGGAATACAAACAGGATCTTTTGGTGTTTGGATTCATAACGAGACCAAACTATCAAATAAAATAGCACTACGATCCGAGTTAGGCCTTGATAGTGGGATTCTAGCTGGAAGTTATTATGACAGGGTAGGCTTTTTAATGACACCTGTAGTTACTTTAGAACCTAGATGGTATTATAATTTAAATCAAAGAGCTTCCAAATCGAAAAACATAGCTGGAAATAGTGGGAATTTCTTGTCTTTAAAAACAAGCTATAACCCAGACTGGTTTACAGTTTTTGATAATACCAATTTAAAAGTTATAGATCAAATTTCAATTATTCCAACCTGGGGCATGAGACGACAAATTGGAAAACATTTTATGTATGAAACTGGTATTGGAATTGGATACAGGCATATTTTTTCAAAAAATTCTGGGTATACAGACAATAAAAGTGAAGCTGCAGTAAATTTACATTTGAGAATTGGATACAGATTTTAAAATCTCCACAAAGTGTTGAACAAACTTAATGGTGTATTTACCATTCTTGTCTAAATCCGGGTCGAGAATGGTAATTTCAATTCCAACAGCTTTTTCACTCGAAATCAAAGGAATTAATAATTCCGATAATTCGACATAAGTTAGTCCTCCTTTTGCCCTACTATCTACAGCTGGCATAATATCATCATTAAGCACATCTAAATCCAAATGAATAAAAAATCCATCCAACCGATTGTCGTTAACCAATTTCAAAAATTGATCAACCGTATTTTTAAACCCATTACGCCTTAGCCTGTTTAAATTATAATAGCCAATTTCCGAATCTAAAATTGGTTGCACATAGTCTTCATCAAACGCTCTATTTCCAACACAAAACACATTACGTTCCATAAAATAGGGGTTCAAACCATGAATATTGGTCAATTTTTCATGACCATACCCTGTAACAATAGCCAGATCCATACCTGCCGCTCCACCAGTTTGCGAAATTTCAGGTAATATAAAATCGGTATGACCATCAATAAAAAACAGTCCAAATTCACCCTTTTTCTTTAATGCGATGGCACTTCCAATTAAAATGCTACAATCACCTCCTATAACTATTTTAAAAGCTTCTTCTTTTAAAGATTCAAGAAGTTGAGATTGTTCTTTGGCGTACTTAATAATTTTATCAGCATTTCTAACCCCAGATTCTTTGTCGAAATCCATGGAGTAACTCGGAGGCTCTAAACCCAAAACCCTTTCGGGGTTAACCTGTTTATGAAGACCAAACTGTTTTAACCATTTCGGTAGTTTCTTAACACTAGGTTCAATGGCATAATCCGTTTGCTTCAAACCTAAATTTGATGGAAATTCTACGATGTAGATTTTATGACTATTCATTTTCTAATTCGCATACAATAAAGCCTTCTAAAAACGATTACTTAGTTATTACCTACTCCAACCAGGTTTTAAAGTCTTTAACACGTTCGCGAGCCACGATAACCTCTTGGTCTTTATACGACTTTAGTTTTATTTGTAAACGCGAATTCGTATAGCTTACCATATCTTTTATAGCATTAATATTTACAAAGAACTTTCGGTTAATACGAAAAAACGTTTGAGGCTCCAATTCGTTTTCTAAATGCTCCAACGTTGTGTCTAAAAGATAATTTCTACCTTCTGTAGTATATAGGTAAGTGCCTTTATTCTCGCTATAAAAACACTCAATATCATCTATATTAATAAGCTTTAAATGTTGCCCTACTTTTACCGAAAACCGCTTTTTGTATTCACGATCAATTGGGTTTACCAAAAGCTTTTTAATGTCATTAAAATCTAGGGTAACCGCTTGTTTCTGTGGCATACGTTCCTGATATTTTTTTACCGCAATTGTTAATTCGTCCTCATCAATAGGTTTTAATAAATAATCTATGCTATTTAGTTTAAAAGCTTGCAGTGCATACTCATCGTAAGCTGTGGTAAATATAACGGCACTTTTAATTTCAATGGATTCAAAAATTTCGAAGGACAACCCATCACTCAATTGAATATCAAGAAAAATTAAATCGGGATGGGCGTTATTTTGAAACCATTCTATAGATTCTTCTACAGAATGTAGCAAGGTATCAACTTCAATATTTAAAGTATTCAACATACGCTGCAAACGTCTTGCTGATGGTTTCTCATCTTCGATAATAATTACATTCATGTCTTACTATATTTTTGCGTTAACGCTATTCCCAACGTTTTTTGTCTTTATCCATAAACTCTCTAATCTTGCGCTCCTCCCATGCTTTTCCAAAAAATATGTTTTTACCAAATACACCCAAAGCATGAAATCCTAAGCCAATACCCCAAAAAATTGGTGTAGAGAATGTTCCTATATTCCAGAAAGCACCATTGGAATTTACAGTAATAGTAATAACAATAAATATATTTACTAACACATAGGCTAACGCATGCCAGTAAAAGCCCTTTAGCTCCTTTAGTCTTTTTTGAGCTCTTAGAAAAGCTTCTTCCTTTCTAAAATCTTCAGAAGAATAATTATGATCTTTATGTTTCATTTCAATTAAATTTAGTTCCAGTGCTTTCGTTCCTCCTCTTTATCTATAAGTTCCTGTATCTTTCTTTCCTCCCATTTACGTCCCAACACACCATTGTTCACAAATGTATTATAAGCATGAAACCCTAAACCAACACCCCAGCCCGCCATAGGAAACCAAAACCAATGATACTCCCAATACGTTTTATAGTTTACAAATACCAAAAAAGGAACTACTAAGCAATAAACTATTAAATGATAGTAAAATTCTTTAATATCCTCTACTCTTTTTCGTGCTCTTAAGTATCTACTATTTGCTTCAGAATCTGGTAACTTCTCCATAATTTTCACTTTTTAATTCCAATGTTTATTTTCTTCTTCCTCACGCATAAACTTTTCAATTTTACGCCTTTCCCAATCTCTGCTAAAAGTCCCGTTATTCACAAAAACTTTAAAAGCCTGAATGGCCAAACCTAAGCCCCAGCCAAACATAGGAAACCAAAACCATTGAAACTCCCAGGAGGTTTTATAGTTTACAAATATTAAAAACGGAATGACGAAACAATACGATATAAGGCTATAATAAAATCCTTTAAGTTCTTCTACATGGTTACGTGCTCTTACATAACTATCATCTATTTGAGGTTGCGATTGAGATCTCATAACTACTATTTGTTTAGTAAGCATTGGTATTGCTACTGCAAAACTGTTTGCTTCTTTATAAATGTTTACTTTTTTATTTGTTAATAAATCGTAGCGCTGTTTTATATTACTAAGTCCCACACCACTACTCTTTTTTACTATTTGTTTTGGCTGCAAATTATTTTCTACAACCAAATTATCACCGTCTTCATAAATCTTTATATGCAGCGGTTTGCTTGATGTTACCATATTATGCTTTACTGCATTTTCCAATAGCAGCTGCAACGATAATGGTACAACTTTACTTTCCGGATTTGATGCCGTTTCCGGCATATCGAAAATAATACTGTCTTCAAAACGCATTTTAACTAAAGACATATAGGTCTTTGCGAATTGCAGTTCCTCATCAACAGTTACCAACTCCTTATCCTTTTGCTCTAAAACATAGCGATACACCTTAGATAAGGATGTTGTAAACTTTTGTGCATTATCCGGGTTTTCTTCAATTAAACTGGTAAGTACATTTAAACTATTAAATAAAAAATGCGGGTCTAATTGATTTTTTAAAGCATTAAATTTGGCACTGGCCGTACCTGCAATAACCTTTTGTTCCTTTATTCTATTCTGTTGGTATTTATTATAAAAATAAACTATATGAAAAACAGAAACTATGGTTAAAGTTACCCACAATCCAAATTGGTACGATTTCAATGTTTCATTTGAAATAAACTCATAAAGAGACTTGCCTCCCAGGGTTAAAGATGTAAGCATTCGCAATACAAATAACCCCATTAACGTAATGATTGTTGAACATATAATTCCTAAAACAATACGTTTAACTGTATCTCCCTTTTTCCAGTTGAGTCTATTAAAATAATTGAAGAAATACACATTGGAAAACCCGAGTACGAATGCATACAATTGAAAAAAAACAAAATCGATCAAAAAGTCATTAACACTATCGAATATAAATCCACCTGAAATCAAGTTATCCACTATAAAGATGGCACATCCAATAGCAAAAATTATAATGATATTTTTTACCGATTTTGTCATTCTATTTTCTTTTAATGCTTTGGTTTATTTTCCACAAGACTCTAATATTTGAGCAGCACGTTCTTTACCCCATTTAGGGTGAAACGGTGTTTCTGGCTTAAAGTTAGCAAAAAGTTCCATGGCTCTTTCCAGATCTTTACAATATGGTGTTACATCTTGACCAAAATAACGTGCACTCCCCATATCCCATTCGGCCTTACAATAAACCACTCTTGGATTTTTGGGTGCTATCTGCCCAGCTTTTGTATATAATTCGGCAACTTTCCCAGATAATGTCATACCATATGTTGCTCCGTCGTAAGCCACCCAAGCTGTATGTAATAATGCTTGTAATACTAAAATTTCCGGATTATTTTTAGAAATAGCGGTGGCATCATTAATTAAATCCTGTGCCTTTTTTAATTTAGCAGTTAGTATTTTTTCGTCTTTTTCTCCAAAACTGCCAATAATATTTATTTGTGCCGCATAGTAAGGCGGTAACCAATTATCTGATTCTGCAGTAGCAATCCGTTCAAACATATTCGAAGCTTCAACAGGATTGTTTCCCCAAAGCTCGAATGCTTTTTTCATACCTTTTTCGTAGTTAGTTTGAGAATGTATGAATCCTGAAACTAGTAATGCCGTAAAAATAATTAGATGTTTCATGTAATTTGTATTTATAGTTTTAATTATAAAACAAATATCACATGTCACCCCCTTTTTTTAAAAACCGACTTACCGAACTGTTATTTTTCCAAGATGAAATGTTAAACTCATGTAAAATGCTTAAAACGGCTATCATTTACCGTAAACCATTCCACACAAAATAGGGTATCTAAAAAGTAATTTATTCTGTCATTCAGAGCGACTAGTGCTGAGCGAAGTCGAAGCAAGCGAAGAATCTTAATTAGTCTGTGAATTAACAGATTAATAATTTAATGAGATTCTTCATTTCATTCTGAATGACACTTTTTAGATACCCCTTCACATAGATATAATAACTATTTACTATCCTTAACCTTCACTAAATTTGAAGAATATAGGTACAGCATAAGCTACTTTAACTGGTTTACCTCGTTGAGTTCCCGGCTTCATTTTAGGCAATAATCCAATAATTCGTTCTGCTTCTTCTTCCAAGATTTTATCCGGACCTCTAGATCTAATACCTGTAATATGACCTTTGGAATCTATAATGAATATTACAGATACACGTCCTTGCAATCCCATATCTAAAGCAACTTCAGGATATTGGAAATTATTAACCACATGCTCCTGCATTTTTTGCTGAAAACAATCTTTCATCTTCTTCTTAGGAAGTCCTTCACATCCGGGAAATACAGGTACATTCTCAATAACAGCAAATGCAACTTCTACATCTTCCTCAACCTCTTCTACCACAACATCACTCACTTCTACAACTTCTTGAATAGCCTCTTCCTGCGATGTCTCGGTACTTTCTATTATTGTTTCTTCTATATCTTCAACATCTTCTACAATTTGAATAGATTGTTGAACGGCCACAGGAGGTGGTGGCGGTGGTGACGTATTTACATTCACTATGGGAATATCCTCTTCAACCTCCTTTTCCATTGCCAAAAGTTCTGCAACGATGTCTTCTTTTTCGTAAGTTTTATACTCTAAAACTTGCCAGGAAAGAAGCAACATTAAATTAAGACCTATAGCAAAATAAATGCTGCTATTCCTACCTATTTCTAAGTTTGGGTTCTTTTTTGCTTCCATGACTTTAAGATTTATTGATCTAACAATGATTAATTAACTACTTAAATTTATCATATATTCAATAAAATAACTATGACAATTATCATATCGCAAAATATTCGTGATTCTTTGAATATATCACATTATTTAACCTTTTTGGATTGAAAGCTAATTTTATAAACGTCTATAAGTATAGCGGTTGAAAGATTTATTATCTTAGTTTTTATATTGCGGATATAGGGCAATTATATATACTATTGTTGTGTACCATTTGCAGAAACCGTTTAAATTCTAATGAAATTACTTTTTGAAAAAAATAACTGAATACTTAAAATTTGATAAAAACCAAAGATTTATCTATGGAATTGGACTTATTTTATGGGTATTTCTTTGGATTCAAGACTTCAAATATATCACGAATGAAAACTTTTTTAGAATTTATTTATGGCAAGTAATAATTCCTATTGTATTACTAATTGGTCAACTGATTTTTAATAACAAAACCATCTGGATTACTCTTGTCGCATATGTAAGTTTATATAGTTTATGGATTATTTGGAATATAATTGAGTTAGATATTTTAATTGATATTCAGAGAGACTATTCGCCAAGACCTTTTTGGACTTTTGAAAAAATTATGAATTGGGTAATTATGATTTTAATATTACTGGTAACGAACTGGACTGTTTGGAAAGTAAAACCGACTGAAATCAAAAAAAACGATACACAATAACGTTGGTATACATTAAAAACCATCAACATAGCTAGCTTATAAAAATACATTACCTACAATTATAAAAATGACACACCCTCTCAGAAAACATATCGAAGAAATAATTAGCCTTACAGATGAGGAATTTAATTTTGTTTTGAGTCACTTTGAGCAAATCAAAAAACGTAAACATCAATATATTGTTCAAGAAGGAGAAATTGTAGACAAAGAATACTGGATAATAAAAGGTTGTTTAAAAAGCTACTTTGTTGACGATACGGGAAAGGAGCATATACTTCAATTTGGTATGGAAAATTGGTGGATTACAGATTATGAATCTTTTGTAAAACAAACCAAATCCAAAACGTCTATCGACTGTATAGAAGATAGTGAACTACTATACATCTCTTTTGAAAATAGAGATAAACTAACGGCTCAAATGCATAAAATGGAACGGTTTTGGGCTAAAAAAAGTAAAATGGGTAGAATTTCGCTTCAAAACAGGATTTTATCATTGTTAAAAAACTCAACCAAAGAAAGGTACGATTTACTTCTAGAACAATACCCGAAACTTTTTCAACGTGTTCCTAAAAAAATGATTGCCGCCTATTTAGGTGTTTCCAGAGAAACGCTTAGTAGATTAAATTCATAGCTCACCTTCTTTCATTTTATCACTTCATGTGATCTATATCACTTTAAAGAAGTGACATACCTCCTTTCTAAAAAAATAGGTTCTCACCAATTTTGTATGACAATTAATTTAATAAAAAAGTTATGCCATACATTAACATTAGAGTTACTGATGAAGAAGTAACACGAGAACAAAAACGTCAATTAATAGAAGGCGCTACCCAACTGGTAGTGGACATTCTTAACAAAAATCCGCAAACAACCCATGTTGTTATTGATGAAGTACCCATAGCAAATTGGGGTGTAAATGGGAAACAATATTTAGGAACTAAAAAATAAAGAACATGAAAAACAAAACCGTAATTATTACAGGAGCATCCACAGGAATTGGGAAAGAAATTGCAAAATATTTTATAGCACGAGAAAGCAATGTTGTAATGAACTCTTCTAATGAAGAAAACTTAAGCAAGACTTATCAAGACCTTGGTGCGCCTTCAAATGCTGTTTACTTAGTTGGAGATATCAGTAAACAAGAAACTGGCCAGAAGCTTATTGCTTTAGCGCTCAAAAAATTTAACGCCGTAGATGTTTTAATTAATAATGCAGGCATCTTTTCTCCAAAGCCCTTTTTAGATGTTGAAGAACAAGATTTAGACCTTTATTGGAATGTAAACCTAAAGGGAACATATTTTACTTCACAAGCAGCTATTCCTCAAATGATAAAACAACAAAATGGTTCTATAATAAACATAGGAACTGTTTTGGTAGAACATGCTATTGATGGATTTCCTGCAACGGCACCATTAACAAGCAAAGGAGCTATACATGCTTTAACAAGACAATTAGCCGCAGAATTTGGTAAAAATAATATTAAGGTAAATACCATCGCTCCTGGAATTATTAGAAGCCCACTACAAGAGAAAATAGGAATTGAAGATGCCGATAGTTTAGCAGGATTGCACTTACTAAATAGAATTGGTGAAGCAAATGAAATTGCAGAAGCAGCTTATTACTTAGCAACTTCAGGATTTATAACAGGTGAAACAATTAATGTAGCTGGCGGGCACACCGTTGGACATGCTATTTAAAATAAAAGAATATGTATAAAGAGAATATAAAAAACATTGAAAATTTAATTACGAATTACTTTGAAGGTATTTTTCACGGAGATATTATAAAGCTTGAAGCTTGCTTTCATAAAAATGTGAATATTTATGGAGACATCAAGGGTGTTGATTATTTAAAAAATATAAATGAATACCTGGAAGGCGTAAAAAACAGACAAAGCCCTAAAGATTTAAATGAGGATTTAAAAATGAAAATTATAGGAATAGACATTATGGGTAAAATTGCCATGGCTAAATTGCATGTACCTATGTTAGGCTATAACTATTATGACTATTTATCTCTAGTTAAAATTGATAATACCTGGAAAATTGTGAATAAGATATTTACTCATGTAGAATAAATAAACATTGTTATCAATCTATAAAACAATAGCGGTTTGAGGTTAAACTCTTACCGCTATTTCATTTTAATTGAGTATTTTGTAATAAGGTTTAGTATACTTTTCAATATGGCTCAAATGCAGCCCGTAAACTGAAGAAAATGGATAATGACATAAAGATTGAATTTTTAGACCATGTGGCTATTAGAGTCAAAGATTTAAATACCTCTATAGAATGGTATCAAAATGTTTTGGGGCTAAAAAAATATCAACTACCTGAATGGGGAGAATTTCCAATTTTTATGCTTTCCGGAAAATCAGGAATTGCATTATTCCCTGCCAATTTAAGTGATACTGAACTTGATTTAAATTCCAGAAATGTAAAAATCGACCATATTGCCTTTAACGTAACGAATAGCAATTTCGAAAAAGCAAAAAGACGTTACACCGAATTAAATCTGGACTTCAATATTCAAGACCATCATTACTTTGATTCCATCTACACGAAAGACCCAGATGGTCATACCATAGAACTAACTACCATAAAAGTGAATGAGGAAGCGTTTTACAAACTAAAAGACTAAAACTAAACAGCGTTTTCCTCTTATAAAAACATATGCTCCTCTTTTTGGATTTAAAAAAAGGGTTATATTTACACTATTAGGTTTAACACCATAAAACACCAAATATAACACGCCCCAATGAACAATGAAATAATTGAGTTTTTCTCTCAATATGTCGATCTGTCTGATGAAGAAATAAGCATTATCTCAAAACAAAATTTGATACAATCCTATAAAAAGGGAACCTTTTTATTAAAAGAAGGAGAAATAGCCAATCAGTGTTATTTCCTCCTTAAAGGTTGTATAAGTAGTTATCATATGGTAGAAGGAGAAATTAAAGTCACTGAATTTTATACCGAAATACAACCTATCAGGCCCGTTAGTTATACCACAAAAAAACCATCTGAATATTATTTGAAATGTATAGAAGATTGCATCATTTCAATAGGTACACCGGAAAAAAGTGAAATACTAATGGAGCAAGTTCCTAAAATTTCCAAGCTTTGTACCATGATAATCGAAGAACAACTGGCAAATCAGCAAATAAAATATGATACCCTTATAAAACTAACGCCAGAACAACGCTATTTAAACCTACAAGAAAAATCTCCCGATCTTCTTAACAGAATACCACAATATTTAATAGCCAGTTATTTAGGTATAAGACCGGAATCGCTAAGTAGAATACGCAAGCGCCTCAGTAAACAGCAGTCATTTCTTAACTCAAATCAATGAACAACGAATATTCAACATGTAATTTCGTGTTTCAAAATATAAATTAGTATTAATCTGTATGAACAAAACATATATCTCTAAATCATCAATAGCAATTAATGCTTCTCCTTCTAAAATCTGGGAAGCATTGGTTACACCAGAAATAGCAAAAGAGTACTTCCACGGAGCTAAACTGATAACAGACTGGAAAATAGGAAGTCCAATCACATTCAAAGGCGAATTCAACGGAAACAAATATGAAGAAAAGGGTATCATACTAAATATGGAACCCAATACGCAGCTTCAATATTCGCATTGGAGCAACTTTGATGGATTACCCGATGAACCTGAAAACTATAGGGTTTGGACATTTAACCTATCAGAATCTAAAAACCATACATTACTCTCAATTTCTGAAGACAATATTCCAACAGAAAAAAAGCAACAACGTTCTGATGAATTTTGGAATGGTGTTTTATCAATAATTAAGCAAATAGCCGAGAGGTAAAATGATATGGCAACACCATAAATAACTCAATGTAAGTTATACAGAAAAAAATTAAACTAAAACATTGAAATACAATTTTTTGCCATGTCTACACCTGCCTGCAGGCAGCTACGGTGTACCCACAAATATGGCTGCTTAAATAATAATTCTAGAAAGATAGACACTAATTTCACGAATTATCACAAATGGTTCTAAATATAAATTATTTACAAATAAATAATCATGCTTTACTTATTTATATATTAAAGTACAGAAATATAATAGAATTAAATCGGGTTTAGATTGTAAAAACAGACTGAAAGTCTGATTCGTGATTATGAATAGTTATAGAGAGCTATCCATCATATTGAAGTTTTATTCGCGTAAATCTGTGTAATTCGTGGCTTGATTAAAAAGATATGGGGGACACCGTAGCTGCGGGCAGACAGGGAATCTCAACTTTATGAAATTTCTCCTCGTTCCTCGTCAGAAATCGCAAGGTTTCATCTTTAAAATCTATCAAAAAACTTATTATCAGCATTAAATATGTCGAGAAACTGACGTTAAATAAGATCCTGAAACTCGATATGATACTTCTCATCATACGCTTCAAAATACTTCTCACAAAATTTATCGTAATAATATCTAGCCCGTGTTTGGCTTTCCTTGCTTTTTAAATAGCTAACTATATACTGCAAAGCTTGTTCATTTAAATCATCAATTTTTATGACTAATGTGTAAACCTCAAAAGCTTGAGCCTGTTCTTTTAATTCATCTAATGTTAAGGCATAGTCATTAAGCGCATCAACAACATCAAAATTTATTGAAGTTTGAAATTCTTCAAGCCATTCCCAGTTTGAATTTTCCAAAAACTTACCGGACTTAACATATTGAAACAGTTCTTTATACTTTTCTGGTCTGGATTTATCCAATTGTTTAAGAATAGAAGATACCCGTAAATAATCGCAAATAAAGCTTTCATTCCAAGTTATTTTCCAGTATCCACTTTCAAAATTAATGCTAATACCTTCAATATCTGAAATGGCAGACCTAAGTTTATTAAAACTTACACTACGATTGTTCGATGCCTTTTTTGTTGAAAAACCGTGCCAAATAATATTCGTTATTTTTTGGGATGATATCCCTCTTGTTGATTTAACAGAATAAAGCAATATGATTAAAAACAATTCTTTTATTTTCGGAGGGAATTTCAATGTTATATCTTTCCCGTGCTTATCGTACACTCTAAAACCACCAAATAATGTTATTGTGTTAATCTTACTTCCCAGAATTTCAGAAGTTTTAAATGATTTTACTCTTGTAGTTTGAAATTTAACGCTGCGCCTTCTTCTTACTACCATTAGAATTACCAACGCCAAAACGACAAGAGTAATGAGAGTTAAAAAAATAAAAACCAGATTGTTTTTCTTTTCAACTTTTACACCATCAGAAAAAACTGTTTTTATTTCATTATTGCTAAGTGCCCTGTTCCATATATATAAATCATCGATATACCCAGACAGATGCCCCTCTTGAATAAACCCTCTTCCTAACATCAACTCCGATTCACCAATATACGAAGGGTGCCCAGTAGAAGAGCCATGTTGTTTTCCATTTATAAATATAGATTGCTCTTGGTTTTTTATATCGTATCTAACAACTAGATTATACCATTTAGAGGGTTCAAGCTTTTTGTAAACAGAAACGTCTGAACCATAAAACCCAAAATAAGGAATGCCTTTTCTTATATTTACATGTAAACTCTTTCTGTATTCCTTTTCATTTGCTCCAATAAGAAAATAATCATTTTCTAAATCCAGTTCCGAAAGCTTAATATTTAAACTAATTGTAAAACTACTTTTCCTAATGCCAAAATCATCTGGTATGCCAAAAACAGCATATGAGCTATCCTGAAACTTAAGGACTTCTCCTTTTACAATATCTTTCGCAAACTCGCACTTAAAGTTTTTAGTTGATGAAGCTGGTTTTATGAGGTTATTAATCTTACCGTTAAAGGTAAATGCACCAGTTAACTCTTCATCCAACGACAGCGGAAAGGCAGTAAAATTAATGACGCCTTTTTTTAAATATTCTTCCGTTACCTGTATATTAGAGGGCCTAAAGGAATAGCCATGTTGATAAGGACGAAGTACCGGAGCCTCATCTTCAACAACCGGAAAACTGTAATATCCATTTGTAATAGCTTTAACTTTATTCTCCCAAAAAACTTGTTCTAGAGGTTTATTCCTATACGATACAACCCCAGAAATAGATGGAAAGTCTCTTAACACATAATTCAAATAATATATTTTTCTTATATGCTTACCTTCAACCATAATAAAATTTGGCCGTTTACCACATAATTGCCAGCACTTTATAGCATGTAAAATACTAAAGTTATTTTCACTAAGATTCAACCAGCTTTCATCAATTTTTGACTTCTCTATATTACTCTTTTCAAAGTGTCTGAGAAGTAAAAGTTCGTTTTCAGGTTTTCCGTTGGAATAATAACCTTCAAAAATAGGACTGTCAAAATTGGTAAAAGGAAATTCAGCAATATGATCCCAGGCATAATTAATAATTTTGTCTTCATCATTGGTTTGATGAAAAGAGAAGATTATAAGCCGTTTTCCTGTATCTCTTATCTCTTCCAAATTGGGCCACTTTTCTCCTGCAGGTAGAAAAAAGCAATAATCGTCCAAATTAGCTTTATTTAATACTTGTTTAAGCCAGTTTTCCGGACCTTCATAGTTAATAAAAAGAGGAACGACCTTAGATGGGTTTTTATCCAGATATACCTTTAAAGCCTCTACATACTGCTGAAAAGTCACATACGAATCGGAAGATTCTACGTAGAGTTCATTACTATCGAGCGCATAATTAATATGAATACTGAAACCAATATTGTAGTCTGACTTGTCTTCTTCAAAATAATTAATGGCCTCTTTTGCATTTTCAAAATCACCTATTAAATAACTGTTACTACTTAAATGTTGAGCATTTACAGTATTAACCAATAAAACAATAGCTGTGAAACAAATAACTAAAATACTTTTCCTTGAAAATATTCGCAGCATAAAAGATAAAATTAATAAGCGCTTTAAAAGTTTAAATTTAACATTAAAGACGTATTAATAAGCAAAAAAACAATAAATATTAAAAAAAATGTTAAACACCTAAAAACATGACACTTACAAAGGCTATTAATAGGTTAATTAATACCTTAATTAAGACTACAGGTATTTGTTTGATAATTTTCTGTTAACCAGAGTTAATTATGTTTGGCTTGAATGATTTTGATTTATTAATGAAGAGACACTATTTTACATCAATAACATTCATAAAAACCATATAGGGGTTAAAAAACTTTATAAGATATAAATACCTAAAGGAAACCCTTAGAAAAAGGCTAACTTTTAGCATACCTATATAAAAAATAAGACATTAACTATAATTACGTAACTATAAATCAACATTTAATATGCAATACATGTATAGAAAAATTTATTTTTTACTCTTTACACTTTTTACCGGAAGCATTTTCTACTCTTTTGGTCAAGAAGTAAAGAAGATAGAAACAAACTCAATTGTAATAAATAACTCAACACCTACAGAAGACTGGGAAGAATCTCTAGTTAGTGGAAATGGTGCCCAAGGTGTTATGGTATATGGACACCCTTTACGTGAATCTATCGTATTAAACCATGAAAAACTTTGGATTCCTGGTCAGTCAGTATATCCAGACGTGCCAAATATAGTTCCAGGATTAAATAAGGCTCGAGAACTAGCCAAACAATCTAAGTGGAAAGAAGCAAACAGAATGCTATGGAGAAGTTTTTGCAAAGGAAATGTCGACATGTTTTCTACAGAAGATTTGTCAAGACCAGGACCTCGTTTAAATTATAATTCGGTACACCCCGGACACAAACTAAACATTAGAATAGATGAACTTGGTAGTATTGTAAACTATAATCGTTCTTTAGAATTAAACAGTGGTGAGATTACTACGAGCTGGGAAGATTTCCGCGGTAAATTTGAAAAATCTGTTTTTGTATCCAGACCAGACAATGTTATAGTTACTCGAGTAAAGTGCGATGGTTTAAGTTTTGGTGCCAGTATAAACATCAAGGATATTGATGGTTGGAAACCCGAAGATATTAGAAAACCATTGATAGAACACGGAGAACAAGAACTATATTATAAAACATCTTACGTACGTTTACACGGACTTCCTGAACCTGATGGATATCATTCTCTTTCTAGAGTCATTACAAAAGGAGGAAACATTCAAGTAAAGAGTGACCGACTTATAGTAAGCGATGTAAACGAAATAATTGTAATTACACGCTTAGATTATCTTCCTGTGGCATCTAAACCTGAAAGACAAGCGCTTTCAATCAGCTTATCGGACTTGCCAGCTTCTTATGAAGCATTATATAATCGTCACACCGTAATACAGGCTGAAATGATGAACCGTTGTTCCTTAAATTTAGGCGGAAACAATGGTGCAGGAAAAACAACTGACGAAATATTATTTGATGCAAAATCAAACGGACCTTCTCCAGAATTTCTGGAACTTCTTTTTGCCGTAGGTAGATATGCTTTTATTGCCAGTAGTGGAGATCTTCCTCCTGCATTAATGGGCATCTGGGGTAATACCTGGACACCAAATTGGTGGGGACATTATACAAACGATTCAAACCTCAACTTGGCAGTAGCTTCTGGAAGTGTTACAAATCTTCCTGAAATGATGGAAAGCTATTTTTCATGGATTGAAAGCTTATATCCAGACTGGAAAAGGAATGCAGCCCAGCTATATGGTGCCGATGGATATATGGCTGCTATAGCTCATGGATGGAGACACGGTATCGCTTTAGGTGGCTGGAATGAGTGGATTGGTGGTGCTGGATGGCTTGGAAGCTATTTTTACGAGCACTATCAATTTACAGACGATAAAGAATTCCTAAAAAAACGAGTTATTCCTTTATTTGAAAACATTGTATCCTTTTATGAAGGCGCCATGAAAGATATGGAAATGCCAGATGGCAAATTTCTTGTATGGCCAGGTTGCTCAGTAGAAAATGCACCTGCTGATATTCGCAGGTACGGTGAGCAAGGCGCACCAAATGCGACTCATGAATTGGCAGTAATGAAATACTCATTTAATGTTTTAATTGATGGGTATCGTACCCTTGGAATAAATGAGGAAAGAATTCCTGAGCTTGAAGCATTTATTAGCAAAATTCCCGAGTACATGATAAACGACGTAGGGGCACTTGCCGAATGGAGCCATCCTGATATGAATGAGCAATACAACAACAATCACAACTCACACCTATGGCCTTTATATCCTGGTACAGAAATCACTCCATGGAAATCTTCTCCCAAACTCATTAAGGCTTGTAAAATAGCCATTAGAGAGCGTAATAGGGTTATTGTTGATACGAACAGATGCGGACACGGTATTATGCACCTCGGTTATATGGGAGCGCGTCTTAACGATCCTAAAATGGCATGGAGAACCTTAGATGTTATTGCTCGTAACGACTTAATTTACAATAGCTTTGTTTCATCTCACAACTCACTCCATCATACTTTTAACCTTGATGCCTCGCTTTCTCTTCCAGGTTTAATGGCCGAAATGTGCGTTACCTCTGCACCGGGAAGACTTGCTCTTTTATCCGGTTTGCCTCTGGAAAAATTACCACACGGTGAAATCAAGGGCATTTTAGCCAGAAAAGGTATCAAAATAAACAAAATGGTCTGGGATAGAAAAACAGGAACTATTAACATGAATCTTACCAGCGTCAATAATCAGGAGGTTATTATTTGTAGTCGCCTTGAGTTAACAGATCTAAAAGCAAATACAAAAGCGAGAAAGGAAAATGATGAATGGTTGGTGCGTCTGCCTAAAAATAAAAACGTTCGATTAACCATAAAATTTAAAGAATAACAACTGTTTTAGGATGGAGTATAAACGCCATCTAAAACGCCCAGAAATCAATCTTGAACTATCAGAATGAAAAGAACCAATTACCAACTATTTGATTTTATGGACCTCTCCCCTTCTTTAGATGAAGAAGAGTGCCTTTGGATCGCAGGTCAATATAAAAACATACAAGAAGACCAGGGAGATATCCTTATAGATATTCCTTTTATCAAACAGAATAACTCTAACGATATTCAACCTGATTTAGAAGCCGCCCCATTAATGCGTCGTTTAAGAATAAGGGCATACGGAAGTCGTATATTGAGAGTCGCTTTTGATGAGGGAGAAGCCAAAATGACGGATTCTCTTATGCTCGATTGGCATAGTGACCTTGCAGCAACTCCACTTAAAATTAAATCTTCTGATGATTGCATAAAAATTATAGATGAGCTTAAAGATGTAAGGGCTGAGTTAAACCTGGCAAGTGCCGAGATTGACTATTGGAGTGACTTACTACCCCCAGCTCCTGAAACAATTAACATAACACTTTACCCAGAAAAAGGTAAAGCTGTAAAGATTAATGGTCAGGATCAATTTTTTCCAAGAAGAAGAGACGGGTTACCAATTGCCTTTGTAGAAAAGGATGCATGCACAGACAGAAGTGCTTTTTCTTTAGCATGCGACCCAAACGAACAGTTTTGTGGCACAGGCGAACGGTTCAGCAAAATGGATCTTAGCGGAAAAACAATTCAACTAGAAAATCAGGATGCTCAGGGCGTAAATAATAATCGGGCTTATAAGAATATCCCGTTCTTTATTTCCAGCCGTATGTATGGTTTTTTCCTCCATACCACAGCCTTTTCTAAAATTTCATTTGCAGATCATTCCACACGTTCCGTACAGGTATTATCAGAGTATAATCAGATGGATTTCTTCTTATTTGGAGGTTCCAGCATCGAAGAAATCCTATACAGTTATAAACAAGTAACAGGCTTTCCAACACTTCTTCCTAAATGGAGTTTTGGAACATGGATGAGTCGAATGACATATTTTTCAGCCGATGAAGTAAATAATATTTGTGATCGGCTTCGAAAAGAGGATTACCCTTGCGATGTTATTCATTTAGATACCGGATGGTTTAAAACAGATTGGCTCTGTGAGTGGACCTTTAACTCTGAACGCTTTCCCGATCCCAAAGGATTCATCTCAAAACTTAGAGATAATGGATACAAGGTAAGCTTGTGGCAACTGCCCTATATTGCTGCAGATGCAAAACAGCATGATGAAGCAAAAGAAAACAAATACTTTGCCCCTTTAAAAGAAATAAAAGAACAGGGCGGTTCAAACTTCTCAGCTTTGGATTATGCAGGTACTATAGATTTTACTAACCCGAAAGCTGTAAAGTGGTACAAAGAACTACTCAAGAATCTTTTAGATATGGGAGTGGTTTGTATAAAAACCGATTTTGGAGAAGAAATTCATCTTGAAGCAGACTATCATGGAATGGATGCCCGATTGCTACAGAACTTATATCCGCTTTTATACCAGAAAGCAGCATATGAAGTTACCAAGGAAGTTACAGGCGATGGTATCGTTTGGGCTCGTGCCGCCTGGGCTGGTTGCCAACGATTTCCACTTCACTGGGGTGGCGATGCAGCTTGTACATGGGACGGCATGGCTGGCTCTTTAAAAGGAGGGCTACATCTAGGGTTATCTGGCTTCGGATATTGGAGTCATGATGTACCCGGATTTCATGGTATTCCAAATTTTATGAATACCGTAATTCCCGACGATCTATATATAAGATGGACCCAGTTTGGAGTTTTCACATCACATCTTCGTTACCACGGAACATCTAAAAGAGAACCTTACGAATATCCATTAGCTGCTTCAATTGTAAAAAAATGGTGGAAGCTTAGATATGCGCTTCTACCCTACATATGGCAACAAAGCGAACGTGTTACTAACTCTGGCTTCACTTTTTTACGGGCGCTTATATTCCATCACCCTAACGATAAAGTTTGCTGGAATATCCACGATCAATACTTCTTTGGTGACGATTTTTTAGTTGCTCCTGTTATGAATTCAGAAAACAAAAGAGATATCTACTTACCAGAAGGAACATGGATAAACTTCTTTAATGGTGAAAAAGTAAATGGCCCCATTTGGTTATACAACCAAAACATCCCACTTGAAGAAATGCCAGTTTGGGTACGATTCGATGCATCTGTGGCTTTTTATCCTGAACCAGTAAATTCAACAGATGATGTTGAAGAGGGTAAAGAAACCACAATAGTTTTTAATGACTCATACAAAGGTATTGCTCATACAGTAATTGGTGATTTAGTAGGGTTTTAATAATTAAAAGATGTAGGCGCCGATAAGAAGCGCTCAAAAATTATATAACGATAGAAATAAAAGCAAAATTACTCATGTTAAAATTAGGAATATTAGGCCTAGGAGAAGGAAGAAGTGCCATTTCAGCAGCACTGAATAGTTCTGCCATTGAATTGGTAACCGTATGCGATTTAAATGAAGACTTGTGCAAAAAACGTACTGCCGAATTTGGATTAAGCAATTACACCACCAATTATTCTGACATGCTGAATAATCCGGACATTGACATTATAGCCATATATACTCCGGATAAACTTCATGCCCAACACATAAAAATGGCGCTACAGCATAATAAACATGTTGTATGCACCAAACCATTAATAGATAATTTGGAAGATGGTCAGGAATTGATCGATCTGGTTAATAAAACCGGAAAAAAGGTATTTGTCGGGCAAAGCTCCAGGTTTTTTGAACCCATGATTAAACAACGTAAAGATTACTTAAATGGTGAAATTGGAGACATTATAACAGTTGAGGCGCACTATAATGCAGACCATCGATGGTTTTTGGAAAAACCTTGGGCTCTGGAAAAAGCATTCAAATGGTTATACGGCGGATTAAGTCATCCTATAGATTTTTTGAGATGGTATATGCCAGATCTCTCAGAAGTTATGGGCTATGGTATGATTAGCCAGAATGGCATTAAAGCCGGGCTTAAAAACGAAGATACCATGCACTTTATTTTTAAAACACACAGTGGTAAAGTAGCCCGTCTTAGCGGATGTTATACAGGACCTGTACAGCCTCAAACGCGAGAAAGTGAAATGAGCTGTATTATTCGAGGCACAGAAGGCTGTAGCCATGCCGATTACATGGATTTACGCTATGCCATTACAAATAAAGACGGTGAAGAAAAAATCTACACCTTCGATTATAAAAACAAACATTATTTCAGGTTTGAGGGGAAAAGCCATCATGCAGGAGAATACCAGAATTATCTTGAATATTTTGCGAATTGTATTAAACACAATGAAACGCCTTATCCAGATATTATTGAAGGCATTGGAACAGTTTCGGTCCTACAAGCCATGGAGCAAACTATGGCTACAGGTTTACCTGTTAAGATTCCAAATTTATTACCCAAAAACTAACAATATAAATACAACCAACTATTATGGAAAATATTCACAACTTTTTACATACTATTGATTTTGTCGTAGTACTTGCCTATTTAGTAATACTAATAGGAATAGGCTATTGGGTTAGTTTTGTTAAAAAGAGTAAAAAAGATGAAAACTTATTTTTGGCCGGACATTCACTTGGCTGGGGCAGCATAGGATTTACCATGTGGGGAACCAACGTAGGTCCTTCTATGCTTATAGCCTCTGCAAGTATTGGTTATACAACTGGTATTGTTGCCGGTAATTTTAGTTGGCTGGCTTTTATCTTCATTTTCCTATTAGCTACTGTTTTTGCCCCAAGATACCTGAATGCAAAAGTACAAACGCTTCCAGAATTTATGGGAAGACGATTCGGGGAATCCACTAGAAAAATTCTAGCATGGTATTCACTAGTTACGATACTTATTTCGTGGTTGGCACTTACACTTTTTGCAGGTGGCATACTTGTGGGACAAATTCTAGACCTACCGCTCTGGGGCTCGGTCATTATTCTTGTAATAATTGCGGCCTTTTTTACTATTGCCGGAGGATTGAAAGCCATTGCCATTACCAATATTTTCCAAATGCTCTTGCTAATAATTGTGTCGTTAATTTTAACTGTAGTAGGCGTATATAAAGCAGGTGGTTTAGTTACCATTTACGAATCGACACCTACAGAGTTTTGGAACCTGTTTTTACCGGTTGATGATCCTAATTACCCGTGGATAGCTCTGGTTCTGGGGTATCCTGTTATGGGAGTTTGGTTTTGGTGTACAGATCAATCTATGGTGCAATCTGTTTTAGGTGCAAAAAGCCTTAAACAAGGCCAAATGGGTACTAATTTTACTGGATGGCTTAAAATTTTAGATGTTGCGCTTTTTATTATTCCTGGAATAACTTGTCTGGTTCTTTTTCCAAATCTAACCAATCCGGATGAAGCTTATATGACCATGGTAACAAGACTACTCCCAGCTGGCATGGTAGGTTTGGTAATGGCCGTTCTTATTGCAGCATTAGTAAGTACAATAGATTCCGCTTTAAACTCTTTAAGCACCGTTTTTACAATGGATATCTATCTAAAAAAATACAACCCCAATGCTTCACAGAAAGAGATCGTAAAAATTGGTCGAATCGTTACAGTAGTTGGAGCTGTTGCAGCCATATTTCTTACTTTGGCTATAGACAGCATAAAAGGGCTTAAGCTTTTTGATGTTTTTCAGGCCGTTCTAGGTTTTATTGCTCCCCCAATGTCTGTGATATTTCTTTTTGGAGTACTATGGAAAAAAAGCACCACTCTGGCAGCCAATTTCGTCTTATCTGGCGGTACGATTATCAGTTTGGGTATTGGTATCGTTTATTTCATTACAAAGGAGCAGGTTGACTGGCCTCATTTCCTTTTGCTTTCCTTTTACATTTTCGTATTCCTTTCCTTTTGCATGTGGGCGATTAGCTTTTTCGGTAGAAAGAAGGCTACAGACAACAACCAACTTTTAGACAATATACCATCTAAAACAAGCAAAAGTGTTTGGATTAGTTGGATTCTCTTAATTATAGTGATGATTGGGTTATACATCTTTTTCAACAATAATTAAAAGCACTAGAATACTAAAACAATTATAACTGAATAATATTATAGAAAAATGAACAAAACAAGAATAACTAATTTACTGATACTAACAATATTTCTTATAGGAATTCCTTTTAGAAGTATAGCTCAATATCAACATAAATTTATGGATCCAAACCTTGATATCGAAAAAAGGTTAGATGATCTTCTTGAAACGCTTACTCTGGATGAAAAAATAACCATGTTATCTGAAACTGCTCCTGCTGTTGAACGGCTGGGCATAGATGCTTACAATCATGGTAATGAGGCTTTACACGGTATTATGCGCCCTGGAAAATTTACAGTTTTTCCACGCCCAATGGGTTTAGCTGCAACTTTTAATCCTGATGCCATACAGCTTATGGCAGATTATATAAGTGATGAAGCTCGCGGAAGGTATAATGAGCTGGGAAGAAAATGTGTTGGCGGACGATTTAATGGACACTTTAATGGACTGCTTACTTTTTGGTCTCCAAATGTAAACATGGCAAGAGATCCTCGTTGGGGACGTACCGGTGAAACATATGGAGAAGACCCATTGTTAACTTCAAGAATGGGAGCTTCCTTTACACGAGGCTTGCAAGGCGACGGCAAATATTTAAAAGCAATAGCTACACCAAAGCATTATGCAGCGAATAACGAAGAGCATAATCGTTTCTCATGCAATGCTGAGATACCAGAACGTTCATTACGCGAATACTACCTCAAAGGATTTGAAGGCTGTATTGTTGATGGCAAAGCATTTTCAATCATGGCTGCCTATAATTCAATTAACGGTGTACCCTGCTCCGTAAACCCGTATTTATTAAATGATATTCTACGTGACGAATGGGGTTTTAAAGGCTATGTTGTTGGTGATTTAAATTCCCCTCATTATGTTTATACGCGCCATAAATACACAAAATCTCAAGCAGAAACTGCTGCATTGTGTATTAAAAGTGGTCTTGAGCTCGACAGTGGATTTAAACCATTCAAACACCTAAAAAAAGCCATTAAGAAAGGGTTATGTACAGAAGAAGAAGTAACCGAGGCTGCAAGAAGAGTTCTTAGAGGGCGTTTTAAATTAGGTATGTTCGACCCGATCGACATGGTACCTTACAACAGTATAAAACCAGATATAGTAGGCTCTGAGAAACATCAGAAACTTGCTCTTGAATTGGCACAACAATCCATGGTGTTACTCAAAAATGACAACTTTTTACCATTAAAGGATGATATAAAGAAAATAGCTGTGCTAGGACCGTGTATTAATATGTACAAGCACCCCCATTATAGTGCCTATGAAGGTTCTGCAAACCCTCCGGTGACTCCTATCGATGGTATCAAAAGTATTTGTAACGAAAAGGGTATAGAGCTTGTAGAAATCCCATGGGAATTACTCTCTGGTAGTAGCCAGTTAGTAAAAGTTGAATCATCATTTCTGAAACCAGAAATAGAAATCGGAAATAAATCGGTTGGTCTTACTGGCTATTACTATGATAATAAAAATCTTGAAGGTAAACCTCTAGGCAAAAGAGTGGATGGTGATATAGATTTTGACCGTGTAAAAAAAGCACCTGATAGTTACTTTATTAATGAACCTTTAAGTGTACGATGGACTGGTAAACTTATGCCTCCCGTTAGCGGAAATTATAAATTATCATTTACTTACGACGATGGTGCAAAAGTATGGCTAAATGGCAAAGAAGTATTAAATGATTGGGTTGTTGGAGCATCAAGAACCAAAGCATTTGATTTCAAGATGGTTAAAGACACCCCTGTGGATATTCGCATTGAGTACTTTGATACTGGTGGAGGTGCTGTTGCGCAGCTTAAGTGGTTAATTCCAGAATCGACAGACAAGAACCTACACCTAAACGCCATAGCGGATTGTGATGCGGTTATAATGGTCATGGGACTCGACGATAACCATACAGGAGAAGGCTTTGATAAGACCTACCTTGATTTACCAGCAGACCAAGATGAAATGATTCGTAAAGTACATGCTTTGAATAAAGAAATAGCCTTAGTGTTAATGAATAGTACTGCACTTACAATAAACTGGGAGAACAAGAATATACCAGCTATTTTGGAGGCTTGGTATCCTGGTGAAAAAACAGGAACTGCTCTTGCTGATATACTTTGGGGTAAAATAAGCCCTAGCGGTAAACTACCAATGACTTTTTGCAACAGTGTTGATGATTTGCCTCCATTCGACGATTATGATGTTACCAACGGTCGCACATACATGTATGCCAAAGCAGAACCTTTGTTTGAATTTGGTTATGGTCTTAGCTACACGACCTTTGCTTATTCGAACCTAAAATTGAATAAGAAGTCGTATGCAAAGAACAAAACCATCAAGCTTAGTTTTGATGTTAAGAATACTGGCGACTTTAATGCCGATGAAATTGCCCAGGTTTACATAAAACCGGTAAATGTTAAACCAAGTATTAAGTTACCAATTAAACAACTTAAAGGTTTTAAACGGACTTCCATTACATCTGGGGCATCAAAAACGATAGTTATTGAAATACCTGTTAATGACATAAACTATTACAATGAAAAAGAAAAGAAATTCGATATCATTAAAGGTGAGTTTGAAATACAAGTGGGTGCTTCTTCAAAAGACATTAGATTGAAAGAAAAACTTGTAATTAAGTAATTATATTTCATACTAGAAAGAGGTTGTCTGAAAAGTGTCATTCAGAATGAAATGAAGAATCCGTGAAGGTTTTAATATTTTGATTTACAAATAAATAAAATTATTCGCTGTGCTCTGAATGACAAAAAAATCACTTTTTAGACAGCCTCTTCTTTAAATAACAACTTAAATAAACCGTAATCTTGATATTTTCAGATTACGGTTTTTTCTCTTTAAAAAATAAGTATATAAGTACGATTCTTGAGACTTCTCGAAATTAGTGTCTTCCTCCTTTAATCGCACAAGTAATTTAACGTGAATCTTCTAAGAGAATTTATGTCGGTGTGCGTCCCAGACTTGTTTCAGGATGATTTTTTTAAGAACTATTTTTTTACTGTCATAGTGCTCTCCTCTTTAATTTAAAGCCGAGAAATGAATTTCGATTTTGATAAAAAATTGGAAGAAAGAGGCATTTTATTAAAACAAACAACCCTCCGAATCCCGATCTCATCGGGATCCACCTCCCTTTTAAAAAGCTACGGTGTACCCACATCTTTTTAATCAAGCCACGAATTACACAGATTTACACAAATAAAACCTCAATATGATGGATAGCTCTCTATACTATTCATAATCACGAATCAGACTTTCAGTCTGTTTTTACAATCCAGACCCGATTTAATTCTATTATATTTCTGTACTCTAATTTATTAGTGAAACTCTATTTTGAAAAGTTGCGAAGCAAAGCATTCAAAATAGTAAGTTGAACTAATCCCGCTTTCTATGCTGAACTTGTTTCAGTATCTGGCGGGATCTTAAGTCTAATACCTCGAAGCTTGCTTCTGAATTTATAAAGAATATTTTCAATTGAATGCCTCGTACGCTTGCTTCGAGGATTATTTACCTATAAGCAAGCATAGATTACTTATTTGTAAATAATTTATATTTAGATCCATTTGTGATAATTCGTGAAATTAGTGTCTATCTTTTTAGAATTATTATTTAATATGCAGCCATATTTGTGGGTACACCGTAGCTTTTAAAAAGAGAGGAACACCTTGAACCCTTAAGCAAGATTCACGTTAATTTAATAAGTTACTGCCCCCATAATGGTTATATCTTTCAACCTTTCCTTTGGAGTAACTTTTAGTTTTTCAATTTTTCCATCCTTCAAAACGGCTTCTATTGTTGTGTTTAAAGGTGCATGAAGTTTAAAATCTACATCCCATTCTTTGGGCCACGCTGGGAAAAGAAGAATTTTATCACCAACAGGCTGCAATAACATGGCATGTAAAGTTTGTTGAGCTACTCCTCCATTATCATGGTCTGGCACCCAGTCGCCATGTATATAAAATGCCGGAAATCTGTATGCTCCCGAGTAAACAAATCTATTGCCAAGATGTATTCGCGCTTCATCAGTCAATCCCAAATAAGCTGCATAAACAGGATCATTATGCCAACATCTGTAAACACCTTTAAAATCTTTTTTATGAAAAGAGTTTTGTATCATTTCCAGATCATCAAACCCTAATCCATATTGGCGATAAGGAAACACTGAATAAAGTGCAACATTCTCAACATTATTGCTTTTTGAAAAGTTTTCCCAGGCGGGAGCCATATATCTTACTCCATTTTCATCAAGTTTTATTGGATAATCAGGAATCAGTTCTGCTATTCTTGCCCATTCATTTCGCTGTTCTTCTGTGGTGTTTTTTGTTAACGTCATTAATTCCTGCAATACTTTTTTCATACCTGCAATTTCTGGAAGTGGGTTTTTCACATTCCAATAAGTTTCCAGGGCTTGTGCCGGATACATTTCTATTTTACCTTCTTTACCCAAGGGCCAATGATTAGCAAAAAACGTAACTACTTCTTTAATTATAGGTAAAGCTGTGTCTTCAAGAAAAGCTGTATCTTGAGTATATTTAAAGTATTCCAACATCATTACACTAAGTTCCAGACCTCCTTGCCAATAACGCTTTACATAACCACTGCGTACCAACCCTAATGGTTTGTTATTTCTGTCGTAACCATAATCGCTATTTGCGTAAGTTCCCCAAAAAAGCATAGTTTCCGGGAAAAAAGCGCCTTTATGATCATAATAAAGTTCAGTACGTTTTTTTGCCAAAGGAAGTGCATCACGATACATCTTAAAGAATGGTTTCATCAACTCAAAATCACCCGTTGCAATCATCGGCCAATACACCTGACGTTGATTTTGAAACCAAAAGGGTTCACCCCAATTCCTATAGTCTGCATCCCAATTCTTTTTTGGATCTACATGCCCGGTTTTGGTTCCGGGATGCGCATCAACTGTAAATAGTGAGCCATTATACTTAATAGGGTATTTACCTCTACCAGCACACCCCATCAAGTAGCGATGAGCATACCAACCTCTAGAAATATCGTTTGTCTCTTTTGTATTCTTTCCAGATACTTTTACCCAACTTGTGTTCCAGAAGTCATTCCACCAGTCAAGATGCTTATTTTTTGCCAATGCTACATCAAGAGCCTCCATTTTAGTAGCATTGTCCTTTATTTTATCTTTCCACTCCTCAATTGTAGCTTTCTCCATTGTTAAAACATGAACGGACAGATTTAAATGCTTAGTTTTCTTTTTAGAAATTAGAGATGTAGACGATTCTTTAGTTAAACCTTCAGCTCTTATTAGCCCTCCAAAAGTTCGGTGAAGTAACGGATCTTCTCCAATTATCGATTCTAAACCCTGTAATTCCATGGATGCTCTGTAAACCGAACGTTTGTTGTGATGCAACCACATGAGTTCATCCTTTCCTGATTCCACAATTGAATCTGGTTCTACGTATATAGGTTCTCCTGATTCTCGACTATGGAAAAAAGAAAACTTTTCATATTCTTCTATTTGGCGTCTTTCTGTACGCCATGGTTCTATCGAAACTTTTGCTTTAAACTTTTTGCCTCCTTCAACATCAACATGTATAACTGGGTTGTTCGCATCAACCCACATAACAATGGTACGCTTATTTTCACCTTCATCCATTTTCACAACCCATTGTCCCTGCTTAAACTGCAGTTCTTGAAAATAAGGCGTTTTAGGAGTTACCAGGTTGGGAGAAAACGACACTCTAACCTTACCTAGTTTTACAAGACGTGCATTATCGCTCCAGGCATCCGTTTTTGAGATATAAAAAATCAAATCCCCACTCTCCTCTACCCAGGCATTAACACCAATATCGCCGTTACCTAAAGGCATTGATCCAAGCGAGTTCTTACATGGCGCATTCCAAATGGGGTTGTAATCGGAAATATTTTGTGCCTGAACTTCACTCTTGTTTGTTATTGTAAATACTAAAGTAATAAGTAAATAAGCTAATGCATTGAAATAGTTGTTCATTTAAAATCTAATTAATTGTTCTTTAGTTATAATATTAAGAAAGGAAGATTACATTATAATGCTATGTTGTATAAAAACCGCAAGTATCAGAACGGATAAAATAGCATATCTTCTTCCTTTATTTTCTAAAGTATAATGATAATCAATTTTATCGAGTTCTTATGGGGATATTTAGTTTAAAAACGATAATATATTAATCAAAATATTTCTTCGAACACATGTTAATCAGGATTTTTCATAATTTCTCTACAAATTATCCAACTGGTTGCTTTTCTTATCCTCACTAATCGTCCAAAAGAAGCCTACAAAAAAGAACTGATCTACCGATGGCTGCAAAGCACGTCTATTAAAATGCCCGTTTAAATCTGGAGTGTTGGCATACTGATACCCATTAATATTTCTAAACCCTAAAGCATTGTTTACAGAAGCATAAAGGATTTTTTGGGGACTAATTAAATACGCCCAGTTAATACTCAAACTGTTATACGGTTTAGTTTTGTTATTTAAAAACCCCGGTTCGTTAGGATTCGTATAAGTTCTACCAGACGCTAAGGCATAACTAAACCCTATCTGGCTTTTCCACTTGTCAACCCAATATTTCCCAACAACCGATAAGTTATGTGTATTGGCAAAGTTTGGCTGAGATTTTACCGGGTAATTCTTATAATCTCGCTCGGTATCCAAAAAGGAATAGCTTAGCCAGTAATCGACATTTTTAATGCTTTTGCTATCTCTCCAAAAGAAATCAATACCCCTGGCAAAACCAGAGCCATTATTATTAAAATTAGTATTAAAATTGGTAAACTCAGAATCATATTTTACTAAATGGTCATACTTTTTATAATAGGCTTCAGCCCTAAACAATCGCCTGTCGGCATTATACTGATAATTAAAAATATAATGTGAGGTATTCTGAGCTTTTAAGTCTTGATTAAACTTTAAAACATTACTTGTTGGGTTTTGATAAAAATTACCATAAGCCAATGACACCTGACTTTTTGCAGATGTTTTATAAGCTAAAGACAATCTTGGTGCTAAAGTAAAGTCTTTAAACAACTCACTATACTCACCTCTTAATCCTGATTTAAAAGCTAAATTTTTAGATATAAAAATATCGGCTTCGGCAAAAACTGCGGCTATGTTGTTATTATAACCATATTTTGCATTGTTGATAGAAGCATCCGAATAGCTTTCATCAAAATCAGTTGCAAAATATTCAGCGCCAAAATAAAGCTTAAACCGGTTGCTAATTCTGTTTTTAAATTTCAATTTGCCGTGCAGTGAATTTTCTATATTATCTACATCACTTTCAATAATGTTTAAATTGTTTTTTGCGTGCGTATAGCTTAAACCTCCAAATAACGACCAGGTATCGTTTAAAGCTCCTTGATACGAACCATTTACATATACGTTATTGTTATTCAATTTAAAATAAGCCCCCTCGCTAATATTAATATCCTCCTGTGTTAATTCAAAATTAGTAACATCGAATGCACCATAAAGCTTAAACAAACCGTTATCGGTCTTTTTTCTTAAAACAGCTTCGCCAGAAACCGTTTCGTATGGCTTTATCCAATCATTTCTGTTCGTAAATATTGCATTGTACGGTGCCAAATTAATATAGGATGCATTCACACTCAATGAACTTTTCTCCCACTTTTGCGTATTTCCTATAGTTGCCCCAACGCTCATAATGCCTATATCTGTTTTTTCTTGATCCGGTTCATCAATAGTATTCAACAACAATACACTTGAAAGTGCCTGTCCGAATTCTGCAGAATATCCCCCTGTAGAAAATGTAATACCATCAAATAAAAATGGAGAATACCTACCACGTGTTGGCGCATTATTAGTAGTTGGTGTGTATGGCGTAAATACCCGAATGCCATCTATAAATATTTGTGTTTCGTTAGCATCGCCACCACGTACAAATAATCGTCCATCTTCTGCCACAGTAGTTGTTCCCGGTAATGTTTGTAGTGCGCCTACAAAATCGCCCAGAGCACTCGCCGTAGTAACAACATCTAAGGGTTTTAACACATTAACCTTACTATTATCACCTGCTGAAAAAGTACCTGCAGATAATACCACAGCATCTAATGTATTCACATCTTCCCGAAGTTTAATACTTAAATCCTTCATAAAAGATATATCTCCTACCATGGTATATGTTTCGTAAGACACGTAAGAAACTATTAAAGTTTGTGAGCCTTTCTCGGTTGTTTTAAACGAAAAGTTTCCATGCTCATCTGTAGTACCACCATCGTAAGTACCTTCCAAATAAACATTAGCCCCCATAATTGGAGTATTTTTCATAGTATAAACCGTACCATTAATAGTTTTTTGGGCGCTTAGCTGAATTGATATTAAGACAATCAAGCTGGTTAAAATAGTTTTCATAGATAAATTTATTCTGTTGTTCGTTTTTTATTGATAATGCAAATTTGCAACAGAACTCTAGTCCATTAAATTCAATTTAACCGAACTGTAATTTTTTAATGATGAATTGAAACCCCATGATGAATCCGTAAAAGATTGTAGCTAATTCTTTTAATGATAGATTACGCTATTTTATGAAAGTGTTTTTTAGGTACTAAAGATATGTAGCCTATTAATAAGGTGTTTTTCCTTATTCTTTTTTATTTACTGCTAGTGATTTTTTAATAATATCAAGATATAATGGCAAACCTTTGACTAACTTGTCAATTCCTTTTTCATAAGTATCAACCAAATATATTTTATTGTCCTCCATCCCATTCCATAGCCAGTTCTTTCTTGCCGCTATATCCCCTTTTCTAACAATTATTATTTTATAATATTGAATCCTTGAATTCGTATCATAAATTGTTAGTTCGTTAAAATCTGAAATGTTAGGATCGTTATTTATATTTCTTGAATCGTCTGCTCCAAAGTATATTTTGAAATTTCCGAAGTCATAACAGGGGTTATTACTATCAATAGACCTAAATATAAATGAGCAATCACTATCCAAAGCCATATGCTTAATTTTTTCGAAATCATAAAAAGATAGCATCTCAGTTATTTCTACAAATTTAGGTGATTGATTCTCTTTTATATTTTTCATGGATTGGTATGAATTGAAACTTAATTCAGAAATTGAAAAAAGAAATATCATTACAACTTTCCCTATAAGTTTAATTCTAGCTAATGCCATTTTTAATAACTATAAAACTTGATTCATTTTCTTTATAAACCAATAGATTAAAAAATAAAATTAACGTCTATAATATTTTTATATTATATTGGCAGTAAATAGATTTAACTACATATTTTACTTTTTTAGGAACTTGTATTTTGAGTACCTACTAAACAACTCAAAATCACGTCTTTAAAAGCACAAAAAAACGATCATAGACAAAAACTATAATATATAGCTAACAGGCTACTAACCAGTTTTTAACAAAAATAGTCTAAACTATTAATTTAACTTCTTAAAAGGCCGTATAATAAGTCGTGCAGCTTTATCAAAATTAATATAATTATAGCCCCAATTAAAGAAAACGATCACCCTATTTCTAAAACCTACCAATGCCATAAGGTGCACAAACATCCATACGAACCAAGCAAAAAAACCTGCAAACCTAAAATGTTTTAAGTCTACAACAGCTTTATTTCTTCCCACGGTTGCCATCGAACCTTTGTCCTTATATTTGAATTTTTTTAACGGTTTCCCTTCTATTAATCTTATAAGGTTTTTTCCTAAAAGTACACCTTGTTGAATAGCCGGTTGCGCCACTTGTGGGTGTCCGTTTGGATATTCATCGGTCTGCATCAAACTAATATCTCCTAAGGCAAAAATATTGTTATAGCCTTCAATCTGACTATACTCGTTTACCTTGTATCTGTTTGCTCGATCTATAAGCACATCTGCCTGAAGCCCCATTACCGGGTTTCCGGTAACACCTGCTGCCCAAATTAATGTTTCCGATTGTAGTTCTAAACTCAAATTGGTTTGCACTTTTTTACCATCGTAATTTTTAACAAACGTATTGCAGTGTACCAGAACACCTAATTTAGAAAGAAACTTTGCGGCTTTTTTAGAAGCATGCTCACTCATAGTTGGTAAAACGCGTTCCCCGCCTTCCAATAAGTATATCTGCATATCTTCTGGAATTAAATCGCGATAATCCCTAGGCAAAATATGATTTTTAAGCTCCGCTATAGCTCCTGCCAACTCCACACCTGTTGGACCTCCTCCAACAATAACGAAATTTAACAATGCCTTTCTGGCTTCCCGATCGTGCGTAATAGCTGCCTGTTCAAAATTCTGCAATATTAAACTGCGAATGTTTAAAGCTTGTGGCACCTTCTTCATAGGCATACCATGGGTTTCAATAGATTTGTTGCCAAAATAATTAGTCTTGGTACCCGTAGCTATTACCAAATAATCATAACTTATATTACCAATACTTGTTGTTATTTCGTTTTTTTCTGAATCTATCGATTCCACCTCTGCCAAACGAAAAAAGGTATTTTTATGCTTCTTTAATATTTTCCGAAGTGGATAAGCAATGGAATCCGGCTCTAACCCTGCCGAGGAAACCTGGTACAATAACGGTTGAAATGTATGATAATTACGCTTATCAATTAAAACAACCTGTACATTTTTATTTGCTATTTTTCTTGCAAAATTAATACCTGCAAAACCTCCGCCTATTATAACGACTCTGGGATAGTTGGATTGGGGGATATTCATCATAAAATAAAAATATCATGCAAATATAATACTATCCAAATACGTTTTTCGCTATTTAAAATATTATTTTTAGTCCTTGTGTAACATTTTAAAATTTTTAGCTACATATACATGTAACTAAACCATCACATTGAGTAAAGAACTAGAACATAATTTTGTTGAATTGCTGGAAAAGCATCAAAATATCATACACAAAGTATGCCGTTTATATACTAACAATTATGATGCTCATAATGATTTATTTCAAGAAATAACCATTCAACTTTGGAAAGCATATCCAAAATTTCGAGGTGATGCCAAATTTAGTACATGGATGTATAGAGTTGGGTTAAATACCGCAATAACACTTTACAGAAAATCGAAACGAACCATCAACACACAAGATTATAATGGTGTTGAATATAAAATAAAAGCAGTAGACTATGATGATACAGAAGAACAACAACTAAAAATACTCTACAAAGCGGTACATCAATTAAACGATATTGAAAAAGCGCTTGTTTTCTTATACTTAGAGGATAAAGATTATAGAGAAATTAGTGAAACTTTGGGAATTAGCGAAGTTAATGCACGCGTGAAGATGAATAGAATAAAAACGAAGCTTAAAACCATATTAAATCCGTAAGGCTATGGATGAACTAGATTTATTAAAGAAAGACTGGAATAAGGATAATGATAATTATCCTAAACTAACATATGACGAAATATATAAGATGATTTTGAAAAAATCATCCTCCATCGTAAAATGGATCTTTATTATTAGTTTGTTAGAGTTTGGGTTTTGGACAATTATCTCTTTATTGCTAAAAGACGCAGAGGGTGTCAAAAACTTTGAACAGCTTAACAACAATGCTTTTTTTATAGCTCTAATAGTAATTGGGTATGTTGTTTTAGCGCTTTTCTTTTATTTATTCTTTAGAAACTACAGAAGAATATCAACTACAGACAGTGCCAAGGTACTAATGGAAAATATTCTTAAAACCAGAAAAACCGTAAAGCAATATGTAGCTTTCAATTTAATTTATTTAATAATAGGCACCATTTTTGGCGTGTTTATTGAGCTGGGTCAGGATCAACTTGTTATAGATCAAATAGAACAAGCAACAGCCAATGGAGAAATTTTTAAATTTTATGCTGTATTTATAATATCAGCCGTTTTATTATTAGCCGTATGTATTGGAATGCTTCTATTATTCTACTGGCTTGTTTACGGTATTTTATTAAAACGCCTAAACCACAACTACAAAGAATTAAAGAAACTGGAAATTTAGCATCATCATATATTAAACGATGCCATTCATTAATAGATGAAACCAACGTTAATCAAAGTCTTCTTCCATTAATTTGTCAACCTCAATAACCCCTCCTATTTGCATTAATGCACTAAGATGAAAGCCTCCTACCCTAACACGCACTAAACGTAACGTTGGAAAACCAACTGCCGAAGTCATTTTTCGAACCTGTCTAAACTTGCCCTCGGTTAACGTTATCGATACCCATGATGTTGGCCCATGCCTGTCATCTCGTATTTTTCGTGATCGTTCTGGTAAATGTGGAACACCGTCCAGTCTATGAGCTTTGCAAGGCTTTGTAAGATACTTTTCACCTTCGAAACCAATTTCTAAACCTGTTTTTAATTGTTGGATCGCTTCTTCCGAAATATCGCCATCTACCTGTGCATAATATTCCTTTTCAACCTTTCCGCTGTTAACATGATCACTCGTTTTACCATCGGTAGTAAGCAACAATACGCCTTCCGACTTTTCATCCAGCCTACCAATCGCCATAGTGCCTTCTGGAAAATCATGCAGTAATCCCAAAAACTTTTTCGATTGTTGTTTTGAGTCATGGCTTATAAACTGACTCAAATAACCGTACGGTTTGTAGATTACGAAATGCCGATGCTTACTTTTAGATGCTTCCATTCAAAATACTATAAACAAGTTCTTTAGTTGGTTTTTGCCCATTTATTTTAGCTCTTACAACATCGAAAGCCACTTTAAAATCGCATCCCGATTTGTATGCACTACACCCATAAGCGCTTCCTCCTTTTATAACAGTTCCTTTTTTACATTTCGGACACATCAATTCGTCAGATTTTGCGTTCTTGCCTGTATTGTCCGCAGACGCTGAGGCCTTTTTAGGCTCTAATTTTAAATTGAATGCCTCATCAAAACGCAACAAACCTTCCATTGGGCCAGAATCTGTTTTAAACCCTTTTAAATTAACGGTAGACCCTTTTTGGAGCAACCTGATAAACTGCTTTTCAGAAACCTTTTTATTAGCATAGGAAAAAGGCATTACAAAATTACAACCTGTTTTATAAGCACTGCAACCATATGCTTTTTTTCCTTTTAGAATATGTCCTTGTTTACATTTAGGACAGGCTTCTGCTGTAATACCAGCCGATTTTTTCTTAACAGCCTTGACTTCTCTATTTTTAACCGTTTCAGCATAAGATATATTGGCGCGCTTGGCTTCACTTCTCACCTCATACACCAAAGCATCTACCATACGTTTCATGTTCTTTATAAATGCCCCTGCACTAAAAGCACCTTTTTCTATATCCTTAAGCTGTTTTTCCCAAGATCCTGTTAGTTCTGCCGATTTTAATAAATCGTTTTGAATGGTGTCGATAAGCTGAATTCCCGTAACGGTAGGCAATACCTGTTTTTTATTACGTTTTATATACTTTCTTTTAAAAAGTGTTTCAATAATATTAGCTCGGGTAGATGGTCTTCCAATACCATTTTCCTTCATCAACTCGCGCATGTCTTCATCATCTACTTGCTTTCCTGCAGTTTCCATAGCTCGTAACAAGGAGGCTTCTGTATATTGTTTTGGCGGTTTGGTTTCCTTTTCTAAAAACGTAGGTTCATGCGGTCCTCTTTCCCCTTTTTCAAAAGTAGGCAGTACCCCCATCTCCTTTTCTTTAGCATTGGGATTCTCAAAAACGACACGCCATCCCTTCTCTAAAATTTCTTTGCCCGTGGTTTTAAAAGATACATCGGCAGCCTTACCTACAACATTGGTATTAGCCACCAAACAATCATCGTAAAAAACTGCTATAAAACGCCTTACTATAATGTCGTAAACCTGCTTCTGATTGTATTGCAAATTAATCTGAACCCCAGTTGGAATAATAGCATGGTGATCGGTTACTTTTTTATCGTTAAAAACTTTAGCCGACTTTTTTATTTTCTTACCTAAAAGCGGTTCGGTTAGTATTGAATAGTTGGTTAACTTTTGAAGAATACCAGCTACTTTAGGATAAATATCTGTGGGCAAAAATGTAGTATCTACTCTAGGATATGTAACTGCTTTTTGTTCGTAAAGCCTCTGAACGATTTTAAGTGTTTCATCTGCCGAGAATCCAAACTTGGTATTGCAATACACTTGCAAACCTGTTAGATCGAAAAGCTTTGGCGCATACTCCTTCCCTTTTTTCTTTGTAATAGATTCAATTTCAAAATCACTCTCCTTTACTTTATTAGCCAAGGCTTCACCATCTTCCTTTTTTAAAAAACGTCCTTCTTCGTAACTAAAAAGTGTTTCCCTGTATAGTGTTTGCAGCTCCCAGTACGGTTGGGGTTTAAAATTCTCAATGTCTTTAAACCGCTTAACCACCATAGCCAATGTTGGTGTTTGTACACGACCAACAGATAGTACTTGCTTATAACCGCCATGCTTTACTGTATACAATCTGGTCGCGTTCATCCCCAACAACCAATCGCCAATAGCTCTGGAAAACCCTGCGTAGTATAAATTATCGTAATCTGAAGCTGGTTTTAAGTTTTCAAAACCTTCTTTAATGGCTTCTGTAGTTAATGAAGAAATCCATAAACGCTGTACTTCACCTTTATAATTTGCTTCATTTAATACCCAACGTTGAATCAATTCTCCTTCTTGACCGGCATCCCCACAGTTTATAACCAAATCTGCCTTATCAAATAAACTCTTTACAATCTTAAACTGCTTTTGAATTCCCGAATTAGAAACCACTTTCGTTTCAAACTTTTCGGGCAACATGGGCAAGTTGTTTAAATCCCAACTTTTCCAATAGGGTTTATAATCGTTAGGTTCCTTTAATGTACATAAATGTCCAAAAGTATAAGTAATTGCATAACCATTGCCTTCATAATAGCCATCACGTTTGGTGTTAGCTCCTAAAACAGAGGCTATTTCTCGTGCTACACTTGGTTTTTCGGCAATACAAACTTTCACTTAATACTTTTTGATTTTATTTATAGTGCAAAATAGAAATTTAGAACAAATTTTTGAAGCGGAGTTATTAGTAGTTATCAACGATACGTTAAAACTATGGTATTTTATCGTTTTTATTTAATTGTAGTATAACACTTCAATTTTATTCGCTAAATTCGCCACACGTTTAATGAAAAATGCCCCTTTTCAAAATGATAAAATTTGCATATTATACTATGTTTATATGTTTTAACATATATCATAGTTTCAGTCAAGTAGTTATAGAAACTACTAAACCAAACACTTCATCCATTTTAGAGCTTAGCTCGACAAATCAAGGTCTTTTTCCTCCTAGAATGACAGAAATTCAAAGAAACGCCATAGTTTCTCCTGCAGAAGGGTTGTTTATTTATAATACAGACAGAAAATGTTTTTCTAAATTAGGTTTTAACTCCATTACCCAAGCAGGTTCTAGCACACTTCTGGTTTCTCAAATTGATGCATTTACTATAAATCTTGCAGAAACAAGTTCAACTTGTAATGTAGATGTCACGGTTTTTTAATCAAATAAAACCTGGTCAAACCGATACCATTTCAACGTAACGGAAATAAAAAACTTTAATAAATTTCTTAATTAGCTAACAAGTTGATTAAAAAGCCCCTTTTCAAAAAATGACAAAATCTACTTATTTTATAATACTCCTACTTTTTAGTATGTATTATAGTTTCGGTCAGGTAGGAATAGGTACTACTACCCCAGACCCTTCTTCTATGTTAGATCTTAACTCTGTAACACAAGGCTTACTAATGCCCAGAATGACAGAAATTCAAAGAAACGCCATAGTTTCTCCTGCAGAAGGATTGTTTATTTATAATACAGACAGAAAATGTTTTCAATATTACAAAGGCCCATTCTGGTCTAATTGTTTAAGGGAATCTCGAACAAACAGTTTGGATTGCAGCTCTGTTAATGCAAATGGAACTTATGTTTTTGGTACGCCCTTAACCAATGTAAATACCATAACTATAGATGTTTTAGTTAACTCTTATGACACCTACAACATAACTACAAATACTGTTAATGGATATAGTTTTTCTGCTTCTGGAGTATTCTCATCTTTGGGCCTTAACACTATAACACTAATAGGCTCTGGTACACCTATAGCTACCCAAACAGATACATTCACTATAAGTTTTACAGGAACTGGTTATACCTGTAATGTAGATATTGATGTAACAGCTTTGCCTAATTGTTTAGCCTATCTTAACGCCGGATTCACAACAGATGGTATATATCCCATTGATCCCGATGGTGTTGGAGGCAACCCTGCTTATGATTGCTATTGTGATATGACTAATGCTGGAGGGGGCTGGACACTTGTTTTCAATCATAATATAGTTGCAGGCTATTGGGCAAATAATACCGAAGCTGAAAACCACAATATGGGGAGTCCTGGCTTGACAACAAATAAGTATTCGATATTAAACAGAATAGACGAAATAAAAAACGAAGCTGATTATGAATTTCGATTGCATTATCCGTCGCTAGGACAAACAAACCATTGGTCGCAAACATCCGATCCCCGAAGCGGCCCCTACCCATTCGGTGTAGTACCTGGTTATAAAGCTATTAATGTACAAATGACTGGACAGAATTGGGGAGGGTTAGAATCTTCTGCATGTTGCACTTATTTAGACGGTAGTATAGATGGCGTAGGCTCTTTTTATTATGCCATAGGTAGTACTCAACCAGCATGGGGAGGGTTACCGATTGATAGACCTAGAAGATCTACTAATCATGTTCAACTATTTATCAGGTAATTACCCGCTTTTCATCAACTACAAACGCTTTAGTTTAAAAATAATTAAATGCCCTTCTTTAAAATGACAAAATTAACTTATATCGCCATTATATTATGCTGGTGTGTACATTATAGCTTTGCTCAAGTAGGCATTGGTACCACAGCACCAAGCACATCTGCTATTTTAGATGTGACATCCTCAACCCAAGGATTACTAACTCCAAGAATGACAGAAGCCCAAAGAGACGCTATCGTTTCTCCGGCCGAAGGATTATTTATTTACAATCTGGATGCTAAGTGTTTCCAATATTATAAAGGATCTGCATGGTCAGGTTGTTTGGGAGAGACTCAAAACAAATTAGATTGTAATTCTGTAAGCGCAAACGGAAATTACATTCATAGAAAACCGTTAAACAACTCACATACAATTACTCTAGATGTATTGGTTAACGAAATTGGTCCTTACAATATCTCTACAAATAGCGCTAATGGGTACAGTTTCTCTGCTTCCGGAACATTTGCATCCTTAGGAGTTAACACCATAACACTAATCGGATCCGGTACGTCTAGATCTCTTAGAACCAATACATTTACCATAACTTTCGCAGAAACCGGCCAAACTTGTAATATAGACATTCAAACAACCTTTAGACCCAGTTGCAAAGCGTATTTCGATGACGGATTTGTAGCCAATGGTTCTTATATGCTTGACTCTGACGGCTCAGGTGGAAATCCTGCTTTCGAATGTTGGTGTGACCAGACCGTAGCCGGTGGTGGATGGACACTTGTATTTAGCCATTTCTCTCCCGACGGATATTGGGCAAATGCCACTGAAGCTAATGAACATAATGTCGACAAGTGGTCGTCAAGCAAGTATTCCATATTAAGTAAAATAGATGAATTAAAAAGCCAAGGGTATTACGAATTCTTATTATACTACCCTCGTTTGAATAAACGTAACCATTGGAGACAAACAGCAGATCCCCGAAGTCGTGGAGGTTACCCGGCAGGCTCGGGAGTACCCGGTTATCAAGGTATTTCCTTAGAAATGACCGATTCTTCGTTTGGAGGGTTAGAATTGTCCGGACCTCATGCATATTTAGATGGTTCTATCGACGGTGCCGGTTCTTTTCATTATGCTGTAGGAAGTTTCGGCCCCGACCCTGGAGCCTCCGACCCCGCGGTGGGTCTTGCCGTTGGTGTCAATGAATTTACTTACTATGTTCAATTATATACCAGGTAATTATACGCGTTTCATCAACATATAAAATTATAACGAAAGCCCTATTAAAATGATTAAAATAACTTATACTACACTATTATGGTGTTTCAGCATATTTTACAGCTTCAGCCAGGTGGGCATTGGAACAAAAAATCCGGATGCCTCATCTGCTTTAGAGATTAGTTCAACAACCAGAGGCCTTCTTCCTCCAAGAATGACACAAACCCAAAGAGATGCCATAACTTCCCCTGAAGAAGGGTTGTTTATATATAACATAAGCAGTAAATGCTTTCAATATTACAAAGGCGCATCTTGGTCTGGTTGTTTAAGTGAATCTCAAACAAATAAGTTGGATTGCAACTCCATTAGTACAAACGGAAACTATATTGTCGGTGTCCCTCTAACCAATTCAAATACAATAACTATAGATGTTTTAGTTAATTCTTACGACACGTACAACATAACCACAAACACCGTTAATGGCTATAGCTTTTCTGCCTCAGGAACGTTTACATCTTTGGGAGTTAAAACCGTAACATTAATGGCCTCTGGAACACCTCTGGTAGCTCAAAAAGACACTTTTACAATATACCATACAGGAACAGATTTTAGCTGTAATTTAAATATTACCGTAGGAGATGGATATCTTGCAAATTGCTTAGAATATTTAAATGACGGACATTCAACAGATGGTATATATACGATCGATCCAGATGGTCCAGGTTCCAATGCTCCATACGATTGTTATTGCGATATGACTAATAATGGTGGTGGTTGGACACTTGTTTTTAATCATAATATAGCTGGTGGATATTGGGCAAACGATACCGAAGCTAATGAACATAATATCAATTCTCCTGGCATAACGACTAACAAATATTCAATATTAAGTAAGTTAAATGAAATTAAAAGTAAAACGGATTACGAATTTAGGTTGCATTACCCTTTGTTAGCATTAACTAGCCATTGGTCCCAAACATTCGACCCAAGAAGTGGTCCTTCTGGAACAAATCCTGTTCTGGGGTATAAAGCAATTAATGTGCCTTTACCTATGACTGCCAAGTCATGGGGCGGTCTGGAGCTGTCTGCTAATAAGACGTATTTAGATGGTAGTGCTAACAGTATTGACCTTTGGTACTATTCAATTGGTAGCAATGCAGTATGGAGTGACGGGACTAATCCAGATAGTGGTATTCCTGCCAATGATAGAGCTACCAGTCATGTTCAATTATTTATGAGATAACTTTTGTAGCATTTTTAACATATTTAAAAACAAAAAGTTTCAACTAATTCTCTAATTTTGCAATGAATTTAATGAAAACAGCCCCTTTTCAGAAATGACTAAAATCACTTATTTTATACTACTGCTATGCTGTAGTATATACTACAGCTTCGGTCAAGTAGGTATCGGAACAACGACACCTGACGCTTCATCCATTTTAGATGTAACTTCTACAACGCAAGGATTTCTACCTCCCAGAATGACGGAAGTTCAAAGAGACGCCATAGCATCACCCGCCAGAGGATTGTTAATATTTAATATGGATAGCAATTGTTTTCAATTTTACACCGGAGCAGCCTGGTCCGATTGCTTAGGCGCTGGTTCAGTGTCACAAAATAAATTAGATTGTGGCTCTATTAGTCTTAATGGTGCTTATATGGTTGGCACACCTTTTAATGGAACAAACACCATTACTATAGATGTAGTGATTAATACTTACGATACATATAACATCACTACGAATAGTGCTAACGGATATAGCTTTTCTGCCTCAGGGTCATTTGCTTCTTTAGGAGTTCACACCATAACTCTAACAGGTACAGGTACGCCATTAGCTGCTCAAACCGATACCTTTACCATAAGTCTTAATGGAAGCGGCACGACCTGTAATATAGATATTACTGCAACAAGCGGATATCTGGCAAACTGCTTGGAGTATTTTAATGGAGGTTACAAAACCGATGGTATATATACGATTGATCCGGATGGCATTGGGGGCAACTCGCCATATGATTGTTATTGTGATATGACAAATAATGGCGGCGGATGGACACTTGTTTTCAATCACATTGTATCTGGATTTAGTGGCTTTTGGGCAAACGAGAATGAAGCCCGAGAACATAATATTGCCTCTCCAGGTTTAACAACAAATAAATATTCAATACTAAATAAACTAGATGAGGTAAAAAGTGGTGCTGCTTACGAGTTCAGACTGCATTACCCTTCGCTAGGTTTAACAAACCATTGGTCGCAAACATTCGACCCCAGAAGTGGAAGATCTCCCTCAAATCCAGTTCCAGGGTATACCGAGTTTTATGCCGATATGTCTGATAATAACTGGGGTGGTCTTGAATGGGACGAAGACACTTACGGACAATCTTATTTAATGGGTAGCCTTGGCTATCCCTCATATGACCCGTATTATACTATAGGAGCCTTATATACTGCTATACGTGCTGATAATACAACAACAGATAGAGTACAGTTATTTATTAGATAAAATCTACTATATCATCTTTAATTTGAGCCACGAATACACGAATTCACATTAATAGTGTCTCAAAATTGCGGTTACCTATACTTATGATAATCGCGAATCGCACTTTAAGTCTGTCTTAAAAGTTATACTGGGATGAATCCCACACACATCTGTATTTATTAATAAATAAACATAATTTACTTATAAATAAACAGCATTTATAAATTCAATTAAAAGTCTAAAAATCGATAGATTATCTTGCTAAAAAATAGCTTCTCGCAATTGTGTGTACTGAAAGCTTGTTTACCACTCCCGTTTTTTATTGAGTTCTTCTAGAGCTTCCAGTTCTTTTTGAGGTATTACTTTTAAGAAAGAAGGGTGCTGCTCTATGGCATACTCTATTCTTTTTACGATCTCATCTGTAGTCTCGTTATCGTAGTCGATCTCTAAAGGCGCTTTTATTTCAAAAGACTGTAAAATGTTTTTCTTTTTAATACGTAAACCTTTTTTATCGAACGATCGTCTAAACCCATCAATAACAATAGGCACTACAATAGGCTTATATCGCTTAATTATATGTGCTGTTCCTTTTCTTATAGGTTTAAAAGGCGTTGTAGTTCCTTGCGGAAAAGTAATAACCCAACCATCGTCTAATGCCTTACCAATATTAGAAATATCGCTCATCTTAACTTGCCTGTTCACATCCTGTCCTTCAGATCTCCAAGTACGTTCAATACTTACAGAACCAACATAAGCCAATACTTTTGGTAACAATCCCGCCTTCATGGTTTCCTTAGCCGCTACATAGTAAATATTCAACTTAGGATTCCACAAATACCCAACATTTTTTATTGAGTCTACACGTCCGCTTAAACTAGCATTAAAAACATGAAACATAGATACCACATCGGCAAAATAGGTCTGATGATTCGAAATAAATAATACATTAGTATCTGGTAATGTTTTAATAATTTCGGAACCCTCTATTTGTAATTCATTAAACCCTCTAAAACGTCTATGAGTTAACGCCCCTAGAATTCTAATAAGCCACTTTTTTAAAAATAATATATGTCCGAATGGATTTCTTTTAAACAATCCCATAAATCAAGCATCAAAGATTGGTTGGTAATTTGCAAATGTAACAATTCTATTGAATTACATGTATGGTTTTAACAAGTCTTTAATTTCGCTTAACATCATAGCTGTAGCCCCCCAAACAATATGACCATTTAATTTAAATGCAGGAACCTCTACTTCAATACTATAAGAGGTCGATACTTTTTTACTTATCAAGATACTATCATCTAAAAAATGCAGTAAATCAATTTCAATAATAGCTTCTACCTCTTCTTCTTGTTTAACAAAACTTGGTGTATACTTAGTAATCCCCAAAAAAGGCTGTACATAGAAATTACTAGGCGGGATATAAACTTGAGATAATTCCCGAATAACTTCAATAGTCTTTATGGGCACACCAACCTCTTCAAAGGTCTCTCTTACAGCAGCTGCCTCTATCGAGTCATCTTGATTTTCCAGCTTCCCACCTGGAAAGCCTACCTGAGCCGAATGTACCCCATTATAAGTTTTTCTTAAAATTAAAACCAGTTTTGTCGCTTTATTTATGTCTGGATAAAACAATGCCAATACCCCTGCTCTTTTGGCATTTTTAATCGCTTCCTTTTGCGCTTCCATAAGTGCTCTTCTAAAAGGCGGAACCATTTTAAAGTGAGACGATTCGGCTGGAAGAGGGATATTCTTTATTTTTGAGGTTAATTTTAAGAATCTATCAAAATCCATATCTATGAGACTTCTATTTCTTTTATGTCTATTTTTTTTATTTCTAAACTGTGAAGATAAAAAAACTAAAAAGAAAACAACTTCTGAAACTACGGTAACAAAAAAGCAGAAAAAGGAGAAAGAAGCTATAAAAGATACAGTTGTAGAACCGGAAAGAGAATTTCCTAAACTGAATTCTAAAAATGCTATGGCATTCTTCCTGGAGTACGATAAACAACACAAAGAAAATAAAGTGCGTATTACCACAGATTTTGGAAATATTGATATTTTACTCTATAATGAAACCAAATTTCACCGTTCCAACTTTATCTTTTTAACCAAGCAAAAGTATTTTGACAATACTCAATTTTACAGAGTTATAAATAATTTTATGATACAAGCCGGTAATAGTGATGATAAAAAAATTGCTAGAAAACGTACTTATATTGGCAGGTACTTATTACCTCCAGATACAAAACGCGGTTTTAAACATGATAGAGGTGTCATATCAATGCCAAGTAGCGAAATTAACAACCCTTATAAATTAGCATCTCCTTTTGAGTTTTTTATTGTACAGCAAAAAGGTGGAGCCCATTTTTTAGATGGCGACTATACCATTTTTGGTAAAGTAATAAAAGGTATGGACGTTGTAGATAAAATTGCAGCTGTTGAAACCGATGATGGAGACTGGCCAGACAAAAATATTTATATTAGAAAGGTTGAAATAATAAAATAACAGGTTTATGACTACTTAGTCTCTAAATCTTCTAACGCCACTCATATATGTTAAAAATAAAATGGGCAGTGCTTTTGAGTATATTTTTACTACTTAACTCCTGCAAATCGAAAAACGAGCCCACTGTAATTGAAATTGAGCCTAAGGACAAACCCAATGTCGTCCTTATTTTAATTGACGACTTAAGCCACTTAGGTGTTTCTGCCTATGGTGCTAATCGAGTTTCATCTAATAGAGGTTTGTTTAAAAATGTTGAATATGCCACACCGCAAATAGATAAACTTGCAGACGAAGGTATTCTATTTAATAATGCACATGCTTATCCTTTATGCGAAGCCACCAGAATAGCCTTGATGTCTGGAAAACACAATTCCAGAAACTTTTTACGTTGTAAATCCCAACATAAATCCGATATAACCTTTGGTGATCTGTTTCAAAAAAATGGTTATGCTACAGGAATTTTTGGAAAATGGAAACAAACCAGAGGCTCGAAAGAAATTCATGGTAAGGATTATATTTACGAATTTGGATGGGATGAGTTTACCTGTTTTGATGTACTTACGGAAGGGCAACGTTTTATCAACCCGAATTTAGTAGTAAATGGTCAAGTAATGAATTATGAAGGCAGAACCGATTTAGACCCGGAAACCGGTAGACGTTGGTATGGTCCTGATATTTGCAACAGAGATGCTTTAAAGTTTATTGATAAAAACAAAGACAAACCGTTTTTCTTATACTACCCGATGTTGTTGGTTCACGACGATCATAAACCTACTCCGGACACCAAACCAAACAGCTTGTTCGATAATTTTGATGAAGCCAACAATAACAGAAACGGACATACTGGAGATGACCAAAGATACTTCCCGGATATGGTTTCCTATATGGATAAATTGATTGGAAAGGTTATTGATAAACTAGACGAACATAATTTACGAGAAAACACCTTGGTAATTGTTATGGGCGATAACGGTACTAAAGAGTCTTTTACGCATGTTTGGCCTGATGATAAAGTATATCCTGGCAGAAAAGGCGGAACAGCAGATAATGGTACGCATGTGCCTCTTATTCTTAATCAGCCAAAGCAACTTCCAAGTGGTAAACAATATAATGGACTGGTTGACCTTACCGATATTTTCCCAACAATTTGTGATGCAGCAGGAATAGAAATTCCTAGAAAAAATGAATTGGACGGTATTAGCTTTTGGAAACCATTAAAAGAACAAAAACAATCGCACCGCGACGTTATTTATAGTTGGTACAACGCCAATTCGCCTTATACTAATGAAACGGAATTATTAAAATATGCCTTTAATAAAGATTTTAAATTTTACGCGCCTACCGAAGAGTTTCCTAATGGTAGGTTTTTCGATTTAAGAACCGATCCATTGGAACGAAAAGGCGATTTCTTTAAAGAACGTCTTTTTGGAGTTTTACTTTATAGTGGTTTAAACACAAACGAACTTACCAAAACACAGGAAGACGCCTATAAGTTACTTAAAAACACCATTGAAGTACACAAACATGTTCCTGTAAAAAGTTTAAAAATAACTGGCGTAAAGCATGAGTTAAAAGTTGGTGAAGACATGCTATTAATCCACGAGATAACACCAAAAAATGCTACCAGAAATAATATTATTTGGCATTCTGAAAACCCGGAAATAGCTTCTATTGACAAATTCGGCACAGTTAAAGCCCATAAAAAAGGAAAAGTAAACATCGAACTTTACTCCTGGGACGATGCATTTCCTGTTTCTGCAAACGAACCTGTAACGTTTAAAAAAGACGGAATAAAAGATGTTTTCGAAATCAATATTGAGTAAACAGGAAAATAATATTTAACTATTTATAAACTGTTGGCAGTGCTATTTTAAACTTCACTGCTAACAGTCTAACTACAATAACAACGATTCCTGCTATTATAAAAACAACATTATTTGTTATGGGTAGTTCTCGTAATAAAAAGAAGGTAACTCCTCCAAGTATACAAGCGGTAGCATAGATTTCTTTTCTAAAAATAACAGGAATTTCATTGCATAAAATATCGCGTATAACACCTCCAAAACTAGCTGTCATGGTGCCTAAAGCGATGCAGATAATAGGATGCAATTCGGCATTAAGCCCTTTTTCAATACCAACCAAGGTATACAAACCAATACCAATAGTATCAAACAAAAAGAGTGACGTTCTTAAATAATTGATCTTACTCCTAAAAAGGATTGCAAAAATAGCAGATGCAACAATAACGTAGGTAAAAGTAATGTCCCGCATCCAACTTACTGGCGTATCACCTATAAGCAAATCTCTTAACGTGCCCCCTCCTACTGCTGTAACAAAACCAATAATTAAGATTCCGAATAAATCCATCTTTTTATTGATTGCCACTAATACACCAGAAATTGCAAAAGCAACGGTTCCTAAAATATCGATAGTGTAGATCATTATTCTCTAATATTTAACAATGTTCTCTCGAGCGCAGAAGTACTGCCATTGACGTCACTTGTAAGTTTCTTTTATACAAGCAATTGATCTATGTCCGGTCGAGCGCAGTCGAGACCTTCTTAAAACCTCTCGACCGCGCTCCTTTAGACATGACGTCATTATTTCCGCTTGATAAAATTTTTGTTTCTAATCTCGACTAAACATTACATCATTTTATATGCTTGATAATTCTTTGTCTTTGATCCCAAAACAGACATCATAACTCTTAATTTAATGACATTATTCACTCGAAATAAGTTGTTCTTAAACATTGTTTCTCTTAATCAAGATCCCGAGGCTTTGCTCGGGATAAGCGATTCACACACTTTTTGCTAAGGCAAAAAGTGGTTCTCTGCTTACATATCTTGGGTGTAAAAATTATAATCCTTTAAAATAACATCTATAAACTGCACATCATTGTTATGTTTCACTTCTTTTATACCGGCAACCTCTACAATTTTGGTTCTCAACTTTATTAATGTTTCATAATCTCTCGATAGTCTTGCCGTAACAAAAGTATCCTTTATAATACGCGCGTCATTATCAGACAATTTAATAACATTGGGGTAAGTAGGTTTGTAATCTTGTTTTAAATTCTCTAAAATAGTATGGCTAATATTTACGCTATCTTTTAATAAAATTACAGCGGTTCCTGCTGCCATATCCCCTAGTCGTTGTGTTTTCTTGTTAAACAACATAACGAAAAAGCCTAACCCCAGCATATAAATATCTGCAATTCTAAAAAACCAGCGTACCACGTAATCGGAGAAAGAAGCTTGATATCCATCTATTTTAACAACCCTAATCTTAAGGGCTTTCTTGCCTATGGTTTGCCCCTGCAAAAAAGACTCTAAAGCCAAAGTATAGAACATTACTGGAAAACTTAGCACCGTATTAATGGCCATTTGCGACCAACTGTCCATATCCTCAAAAACACCAAATATGTTATTTAAAATAAGATAATACCCTATTTTAATAGCCCAATCTATAAAAAATGCTAACAATCTTTCTCCACCACCTGCAGCGTTGAACGTTATTTTTACATTTTGGGTCGTGTTAATTTGTAACTCTGACATTTTATATTTTATTTTATCAAATCTATGAGGGAGGTTTCATTCATCAAGCAAAATAAGGAAAAATGGTTAAGTTTTGAAAGAGCTGTCTTTAATAATGACTTTGAAGATCCGGACGAACTTGCATCGCAATACATTCATTTAATAAACGATTTAGCGTACGCGCAAACCTATTATCCTAAAAGTAAGGTTATTATATACCTTAATCAATTAGCTGCGAAGGCTTTTCAAAAAATTTATAAAACAAAACGAGAAGATACAAATAGAATTTTTGCGTTCTGGAAAACCGAAATTCCCTTGATTTGCTATCAATACCGAAAATTTATTTACGTTGCTTTTATCCTGTTTTTTATTTTCACCGCTATTGGTGTAATCTCTGCAGCCAATAATGCTGAGTTTTTACGATCGATATTAGGTGATGGTTATGTAGATCAAACCATAGAAAATATAGAAGCAGGAAACCCCATGGCTATTTATGGTAGCGGAAGTAATTGGGGAAGTTTTATAGAGATTTCGATACATAATATGAAAGTTGGAGCTATGGCATTCATATTTGGCGTAACTCTTGGTATACTTACCATTTGGGTTATGTTCGAAAACTTTATCATGCTAGGCTCTTTTCAATATTTCTTTTATGAAAAAGATGTGTTTTGGGAAAGTGTTCGAGGCATTTGGATTCATGGCGCTATGGAAATATTTGCCATAGTTATTCAAGCCTCCGCCGGTCTTATTCTTGGAGCCAGTATTCTATTTCCCGGCACGCATTCCAGATATACATCGTTTAAAAAAGGTGCGAAAACGGGTATTAAAATTTTAATAAGCTCATACCCTTTTATGTTTTCTGCCGGATTTCTGGAAGGTTTTGTTACTCGTTATTCTAATGTTATGCCGAATTGGCTATCCATTGGCATTATACTAACCACATTAAGTATTATTAGCTACTATTATTTAGTGTATCCTTTTAAAGTTCAGAAAAAAATCACCCAACCCCAAATTCTAAACCTGCATATACCACTTGAAAAGCTGTAGATTACATATAATCTTTTTTTTACTTTTTGCGGTTTGTTACTGCCAAATCTCCTTAAGCACTAATACAGTACAACAGCCTGAATTTATAAGACAGTTTGACGACGATTTTAAAGACCGCTATTCGGGTAATAAATTCAATTACGAAGGAAAAAAAATTGTAACCGAAACGCCCAATGGTTCTGGCAAATACGAAGATTATAAAAACAAAAAGCCATCACAAAAGGAAACAAACGATGAAAACGTCATAACCATAAACATTGGTCCTATAGGTTGGCTATTTTATATCGCCATAGCCCTTGCTGTAGTTTATCTGGTTTATATTTTATTAAATGAAGGTGGTTCAGGATTGTTTTCTTCAAGAAAAAACCAAACCCTTAACGACTTTGAGGAAATAACTGCCGAAAATATCGAACATGCAGATATACATGCATTAATAAAGAATGCTGAAAATGAAAACAATTACCGACTAGCCATTAGATACTACTACTTGTTAGTTTTAAAAACACTCAGCATAAAAAAACATATAAAATTTGAAGACGATAAAACCAATAGTGAATATTTAAACGAAATAAGCGAAAAACCATTTAGCAAGGCATTTGAATATGCGTCTTACCTATACAATTATATCTGGTATGGGAAATTCGCATTAAATGTTAAACAATACAACAAGGCCAAAAACAATTTTCTAACCCTTTTAAATCAGGTAAAATAATGAAGAAAGTTTTACCTATCGCCATAATACTTGTTGTCTTGATAATTACAGGAGCTGTACTTATTGGCGTAAAGCAAACCAGAACGGTAGATTGGGAAGAATCCTTTAACGAAAAAAGTAACAAACCTTACGGGGTTAGTATATTTTATAAGGAATTGCCTAAGCTTTTTAAAGATTATAAAGTTAGAACCGTGTTTCATCAACCCGGAAGCTATTTAAGTGCGAATTCCGAGGATGGCTATGGGGAACATGTTGCCGAAGGAAGTTTTATTATTATTGGAAATTCCGATTATTTGGATAATGATTCGATAGATGAATTATTAAACTTTGCCGATGCTGGAAATGCGTTATTTATATCCGATTATTATTTTTCCCAAAAAATTCATGACACTTTAGATATTGATGTTGATTATATTTTAAATGAAAAAAAGGACAGTATTTCATACGAATCACTTAAGCATGTAGATATTAAAAGTACTGTTATAGATAAAAATGCCGGGGACTATTATTTTTCTCGCTTCGATACCATAAACTACAATGTTCTAGGGCATTCTAAAATCGATTATAAACATGTTAATTTTATTCATGTTCCTTTTGGTAAAGGCGATATATACTTACATTTAGAACCAAAAGCGTTTACAAATTATAATATTCTAAAAGAGGATCGATATAAATATACCGAAGGACTAATTTCTTATTTACCAGAAAACAACGTGTATTTCGATTCGTATACTAAAATACAAACAGATTACTATGGCGATGTTGAAAAGGAATCGAATTTAAGCTGGTTTCTCGAACAATTGTCGTTTAGATGGGCGTGGTACACTGCTATAATTTTTGGCATTTTATTTATGATATTTAATGCCAAACGCAGACAACGTATTATTAAAATTATAAAACCGTTGCAAAATACTACCGTCGCTTTTGTAAAGAGTGTATCTAATCTGTATTTCGATACTCAAGACCATAAAAACTTAATTGATAAAAAAATAACGTATTTTTTAGAAAAAATAAGAACCGATTATAATATAGATACAGCTATATTAAACGATGAATTTATAGTTAGACTGGCAGCCAAAACCGGAAAGAAAAAAGACGATGTTAAAAAATTAATCAATTATATTAATTGGCTAAGATCGAAAAACGAATTTTTTGAAGAAAATCTAATAAAGCTAAATAGGCATATTGAAGCTTTTTATACTACATAATTATGGACGAAAATATAGAATCTCAAGACCATCAAGATTTTTTACCGAAATCTGACACCTTATCATCTATTGATAGCAGTGCATTGGAAGACACCAATAATTTACAATTTCAAAACCGTTTGGATCTATCTGAACTTCAGCAAAGTGTTAACCAGATAAAACAAGAGGTTGGTAAAATAATCGTTGGTCAAAAAGACATGGTAGATATGCTTATTGCATCACTTCTGGCTAAAGGACATTCGCTTATAGAAGGTGTTCCAGGTGTTGCAAAGACTGTTACTGCTAAGCTTTTGGCAAAATCTTTAAGTGTAGATTTTAGCCGTATTCAATTCACACCAGATTTAATGCCTAGTGATATTTTAGGAACTTCTGTTTTCAACTTAAAGAAATCGGAATTCGAATTTAAAAAAGGTCCTATTTTTTCGAATATGGTGCTTATTGATGAAATTAATAGAGCGCCTGCCAAAACACAAGCAGCTTTGTTTGAAGTCATGGAAGAGCAACAAATTACAATTGATGGTAATAAATTTGAACTTGATCCTCCCTTTATGGTTTTAGCCACCCAAAACCCAGTAGAACAAGAAGGAACATACAGACTGCCAGAAGCACAATTAGACCGGTTTTTGTTTAAAATTGACGTTAACTACCCTAATTTAGATGAAGAAATAGAAATACTTTCCAGAGAACACGAGTTAAAAGATAAGTCAAAAACGGACTCACTTACATCTTTTTTAACGGGCGAACAGGTTGTAAAGTATCAAAATTTAGTAAGTCAGGTTATAGTAGAAAAGCATTTACTAAAATACATTGCGGAACTTATTGTAGCTACCCGTAGCAATCAGTTTTTATATTTAGGAGCTTCACCAAGAGCATCTATTGCCATATTAAAATCTAGTAAGGCATTTGCTGCTATGTCTGGTCGCGATTTTGTGACACCAGAGGATATAAAACGTGCTGCTATTCCTGTGTTGCATCATAGGGTTATCGTAACACCAGAACGCGAAATGGAAGGCGTTTCTAGTAAACAAATTATAAAACAAATTATTGAAACTGTTGAGATACCTCGTTAATTAGTTGGCAGTGATAAGTTTCAGTTGGCAGTCTCAGCAACCAAAAACCAACAACCAGCAACCAACAACCAGTAACCAACAACCAGTAATCAGTAATCAGTAATCAGTAATCAGTAATCAAAATAAAAAACCAATGTCATTCAGAGCAAAGCGAAGAATCTCACTTTTAACTTTTAACTTTTAACTTTTAACTTTTAACAAACCTTGAAATTATTTAAACCATTCTACATACAACCACGTTTTTTCTACGCCGGTATCGGTATCGTAGTATTGTTTGCTTTAAGTTATTTCATTCCGCTACTATTTAATGTTGCGCAACTGTCTATATTAGTCCTCATTCTTCTCTTCTTTTTAGATCTTCTAATTGTGTTTATAGGAAGAAAAAAACTTGAAGCTACCAGAGTACTGCCAGATAAGTTTTCTAATGGAGATAAAAATCAAATAACACTCGATATTAGGAATAACTACCCTATTTCGGTTTATTTGGAAATTATTGATGAGATACCAGAACAGTTTCAAGTTAGGGACTTTAAAATTAAAGAGCATATCGCTCCTAATAAATCCAAATCGGTTCTTTACCATTTAAAGCCAACCGAACGGGGCGAATATCACTTCGGAAATTTAAACATCTATGTATCTTCTATTATAAACTTGGTGGCAAAACGCTTTACATTCAACCATGGAGACATGGTACCAACTTACCCTAGTTTTAAGCAATTAAAGAAGTTCGAACTCTTAAACATTAATAAGAATTCGTTGGAATACGGACTTAAAAAAGTAAGGCGACTTGGTCATTCCATGGAATTTGAGCAAATTAAGGAGTATGTTTTAGGGGACGATTTACGTACCATAAATTGGAAAGCAACAGCAAAGAAAAACCAACTGATGGTTAATCAGTTTCAAGATGAAAAATCGCAACCTGTTTATTCTATTATAGATAAAGGTCGTATAATGAAAATGCCTTTTAACGGCTTAAGCCTTTTAGATTATGCCATTAATGCCGCCCTTGTAATTAGTAATGTTGTTTTAAAGAAACATGATAAGGCAGGCATGTTTTCATTTTCTAAACACATAGACAATGTTGTTGTAGCCGAAAAAAGAAGCTCGCAAATGCAGCTAATTTTAGAATCACTTTACAATGTTAAGACAGACTTTTTTGAAAGTGATTTTAGCAGATTATATGGCAGTATAAAGCGTCATATTACGCACAGAAGCCTTATTTTAATGTACACCAATTTTGAGACGTTGGATGGCTTAAACAGGCAATTACCCTATTTAAAAGCCATTTCTAAAAGTCATATGCTTGTTGTTATTTTCTTTAAAAATACCGAGCTTGATAATTTAATTAACGAAAAGGCAGAAACGGTGCAACAAGTTTATGATAAAGTTATTGCCGAAAAATTTGCATTTGAAAAGCGTTTGATTGTTAACGAATTGAAAAAGTATGGTATCTATTCCATATTAACTACACCAGAAAATCTTACCATAGATACTATTAATAAGTACTTGGAAATAAAAGCACGTGGCTTGCTTTAGTTGCAGTTTCTTTATGTTTAAAAAAAGACACGAATTTCACTAATTTACACGAATTAACGTGAACTTCGATGTAAATTGAAACAGGTAAATAATATTTATATTATTGATGAATAATGTTTTGTCAATGTCAGCCCATCGATTCCGCTCAGGATAAATTTTCGAGATATCTCATAAAGATGAGATTCCCTGTCTGCCGACAGGCAGGCTCCTCGTACCTCGTTCGGAATGACATTGGTTTTTTATTCAAACATACAAATTCCTGATTGTCAGTTTTTAATACACCGAACAGACGTTAGTTAATCAGTCAATAGACAGATTATATAATTCGTGTAAATTCGTGAAATTCGTGTCAAATTAAAGTACATACAACAAGTATTCAGGAAACCTAAACCGTTTCATTCAACCAAGCTTTCATCATCCAAATCGTTTTTTCCTGCTCGGTAATAAAATCGCTCATCATAGAATTGGTACCTTCATCGTTAGCATCGTCCGACTTATCCAAAATTAATCGTTCAATTTTTAAGAGTTCGGTTAACGAATCAACAATTAAACGTACCGCTTTATCATCCTGAGAGATATTTTTACCAATCGGTACCTTAGCTTGTTTTACATAGTCTTCGAATGTATGAAGCGGTGTTTCTCCTAGTGTTAAAATACGTTCTGCTATTAAATCAACTTTTGCATTAGCATCATCGTATAGCTCCTCAAATTTCACATGTAAATCGAAAAACTGTCTCCCTTTTATATTCCAATGAATACCTCTTAAATTCTGATAGTATGTTTGAAAATTAGCTAATAAGCGGTTCAAATCTCCCGCTAAATCTTTGGTCTTTTGGGTATCTAACCCTAAACTATTTAATGTCATTTTTTAATTATTTTTTTGTTATTAATAATATGGACACTTCGACTCCGCTCAGTGATCAACTTCGACTCTACTCAGTGACCATATGAGAACTTTGTTTTATGATTACAACAAATTTAATTTATAATTAACAGTTGTTTCTATAAATTTTATTGATAGTTTTTATATTTTTATAGTCTAAACTGATTCTTATGACGATTACCCAATTATATTATGTTTTGGCCGTTGCCGAAAACCAGAATTTCACTAAAGCTGCAGAGAAATGTTTTGTTACTCAACCTACTCTAAGCATGCAGATACAAAAACTTGAAGATCAATTAGATGTACAAATTTTCGACCGTACTAAAAAGCCCATCGAATTAACCGATGTTGGTAAAAAAATTGTTACGCAAGCCAGAAATATTGTAAACGAATCCTATAGAATTCAAGATATTGTAGACCAACAAAAAGGCTTTATTGGTGGTGAATTTAAGCTTGGTATTATACCAACTATAATGCCAACCCTACTGCCTATGTTTTTAAAGAACTTTATAAAGAAGCATCCTAAGGTTAAGCTTAAAATAGAAGAGTTAACAACAGAAGAAATCATTTCGAGAATTAATGATGGCCATTTAGACGCTGCTATAGCTGCAACTCCTTTGGAAGATGAAAACATAAAGGAACGCGTGCTTTATTTCGAACCGTTTGTTGGTTACATTCCTAAAAACCATAGACTGAATGATCAGAAAAAAATAGATGTATCTGATCTGGATATTGATGATATGCTATTACTTGAGGACGGACATTGCTTTAGAGATGGTGTTATTAATCTTTGTAAAGCGTTTAAAAACCATGAAAACGATCAGTTTCAACTGGAAAGCGGCAGTATAGAAACTCTTATAAAACTTTCAAACGAAGGTTTGGGTATGACGCTCTTACCTTATTTACATACTTTAGATGCAGACGATAAAGAAAAGGAAAACCTCCACTATTTTAATGAGCCCTCTCCAGCCAGAGAAGTGAGTATTATCTATCATAAGAGTGAATTAAAGATGCAAATTATTGAAGCATTACGGGATGTTATATCTGGTGTTATTAGAGGAGCAATTGCTTTTCAAAATGTAAAGATTATTAGTCCGCTTCCTAAGTAAGCAAATGATCTTAAAACAATATCAGCTAGATATATACTAAAACTAATAGTTACCGAATCAGACCTGTCAGGTTTTAAAACCTGACAGGTCTATAATTGCTGCCTATCTTTTGAAATTTTTATCAAACTCTCATTAAAAATTGAGTACATAAAAAGAGCCTCCAAAATGGAAGCTCTTTTGTATACATTAATTATAAAAAATGCTTTACTTTTTTGCTGGAGCAGGAGCTTTCAATTTCAAACTCATTTCCATAGAGATGGCAGAACGCTCATACTTAACTTTACCAGACATAGTTTCTATAACGCAACTTCCGTCTTTATCGTTAAGCTCTAAAATTTTACCATGCAATCCGCTTTTAGTAATAACCTTATCGCCTTTCTTTAACTCTGCTGCAAATTTCTTTTCTTTTTTTGCACGTTTCATTTGCGGTGCAATCATAAAGAAATACACAACTACAAACATTAGTATAAATGGCATAAATTGCCCTAGTCCTTCCATCTTATTTTCTTTTTATTTTTGCGCTTGAATTGTTGGCGCAGTTGGGTTGTTTTTTGCTTGTGCATTTGGATCTGGTTTTACAAAAGCTGTAATTTTTACAGTTTCTGTTCCTTTTTCCGTGTTAGCTGTAACAGTAATTGTTTTAGAAACTTTGTTTGTTCCGCTTCCATTAAATTTAACAGAAAATTGTCCTGAAGCTCCTGGTTCTAAAGGTTCTCTGCTCCAATCTTGAGGTACTGTACATCCACAAGAACTTTTAATATCTGTAATAACTAAAGGAGCATCTCCAGAGTTTTTATATTTAAAAACCGTCGAAACTGGTGTTTTAGCTTCAATTTCACCAAAATCATGTTCCTTTTTGTCAAACTCAATTACCGGAAATTTAGATGAACTTGCATCTCTCTCAGCTGCAGCAGCTATATTGTTTTCATCAATTTTTTTGGCAGCATTTTCTTTACAAGAAGTAAATGCAATTAAACACAAGGCACTTAATCCTAATACTAGTTTTTTCATTTTAAAGCTTTTTGTCATTTGTGTTGTAAAAATAGTAATTATTTAATCTATTAAAAATTTTTAATACCTTCTTAACAGAGAAGATTACATTAATCCTCTACCCACCTTATTTAGTTTCCCATCTGCAGTGTATTCCTTAACTAATTTATCTAAAATACCATTTATAAATACACTACTTTTTGGTGTGGAGTATTCCTTGGCTATTTCCAAATATTCATTAATAGTAACTTTTACAGGAATAGAAGGAAAGTTTTTCAATTCATTAATAGCCATTTGCAATAATACATAATCTACCATGGCAATACGTTCAGAATCCCAGTTTTTGGTTTTTATTTCAATCTCCTTATTAAGAGACGATCTGTTTAAAAGTGTTTTCTTAAATAAGTTAACTGCAAATTGCTGATCTTCGATATCTTTATACAGCTTAGGCGTAAAATGGTTATCTTCAGAAACGGTTTTAACTTTTCTCAATAACTTTAAAATCGTGGTATTTACCGTTGGAAGGTCATCTAACCAAGTTAGGTTTTTATCCTCTAAATACTCATAAAGCTTTTCGTTTGGCGCAACAATATCTTTAAATACATCTATAATAAAGTCTTTGTCCTCTTTAAAATCAGATACCCTTGTTTGCATATAATCCTTATACAAATCACTTTTAGTAATGGCTTTAAAAATAACATCTACATACTCGCTGTCTAATTCCCAATTGGTTATTTTGTGTTTATCAAATAGGTCTTTTAATCGCAGGTTATCTCTTAAAAGCCTAAGCAATTGATTATTAACAAACTTCTTGTTAGGATCTTTGTCTTCCTGGGTTGCTAAATGTTTCTTTTGCTTTTTTTGTAAATCGTCTTCCGCTCTTTTTTGTACTTCAATTAATAACGAGATTAACAACAAGTACAAGTTGTACATGTTATCTATACTAAATAATAGAAACCTTTGATCTTTAGAAAAATCATCACTTTCTCCTCCTTTAAAGGCATATATAGTTTGCATTACTTTTACACGAATATGTCTTCTATTTAGCATAATTACAAAGAACTTAAGATTAAAAAATATGAAGGTTTCTCATTGTTTTTCCGCAGCAAAAATAATACTATTTTGAAAAGTAGCTTCATATTTTTATTTTATTATTGAATTAATATTTTAAACTATATTTAACAATTACCTATTTCTTATATCCCCTTTTTATTCTCATTAATACATTATCTTTGCTCTCTTGTTACAATAGTAAATGAAAGAATTACAACATCTAAATAAATACTTTTTAAAATATAAAACCCATCTGTTAATAGGTGTGGTAATTACTATTGCTGCCAGAATTTTTCTGCTCTATACACCGCGTTATGTAAAACAAATTTTTGTAGTAGTTGGCGAGGCCAAGAGCGGTAAAATTACACAAGAGGTTTTTAAGGCAGAACTATTAGAAGCGATTCTTTACATTGTTGGAGCAGCAATAATAGGTGCTATACTCACCTTTTTTATGCGACAAACCATTATTAATGTATCTCGTTATATTGAATTTGATTTGAAAAATGAAGTTTATGAGCAGTATCAAAAGCTTTCGTTAAACTTTTACAAAAATAACAGAACTGGTGATTTAATGAACCGTATTACCGAGGACGTGGGAAGAGTACGTATGTATGCCGGTCCTGCGATTATGTATAGTATTAACACATTTACATTATTTGTTATTGTAATTATTTACATGATTAACGCTTCTCCTAAGCTAACATTATACACCGTTTTACCATTACCAATTCTTTCTGTAATTATTTATAAATTAAGTAAAGAAATACACAAACGAAGTACTATAGTTCAAGAGTATTTATCTAAACTTTCTACGTTTACTCAGGAATCTTTTAGTGGTATCTCGGTAATTAAGGCATATGGAATCGAGCCGCAAACAGCAACAAATTTTAAATCGTTGGCTTTAGGAAGCAAAGAAAAACAAATAAGTTTGGCTAAGGTTCAAGCTTGGTTTTTCCCAATGATGATATTACTTATAGGTACTAGTAATTTACTGGTAATTTATATTGGAGGTATGCAATACATAAATGGTGAAATTGAAAGTTTAGGTACCATAGCCGAGTTTATTATTTATGTAAATATGCTTACATGGCCGGTGGCAACAGTTGGCTGGGTAACTTCCATTGTACAACAGGCCGAAGCCTCACAAAAGCGAATTAACGAGTTTTTAAAAATCGAACCCGAAATTAAAAATGCGGTAGCTACTCATACAGAAATTACAGGAGATATCACTTTTAATAATGTTTCCTTTACTTACGATGATACAAATATTCAAGCCTTAAAAGGTGTTAGTTTTAATGTAAAAGCGGGTGAAACGCTTGCTATTATAGGGAAAACAGGATCTGGAAAATCTACTATTTTAGATTTAATTGGTAGACTGTATGATATAAACGAAGGATCAATTGTTATTAATGAAACAAAAATCGAAGACCTTAACCTTATCGATTTAAGAGATAATATTGGTTATGTACCGCAAGACGCCTTTTTATTCTCAGATTCCATAAAGAACAATATTAAGTTTGGAAAAGAAAACGCTACTGATAATGAGGTTATAGAAGCAGCAAAAAATGCGCATGTACATAAAAACATTGTTAAATTCAATAATGGCTACGATACGGTATTAGGAGAACGAGGCATTACTCTTTCTGGCGGACAAAAACAACGTGTATCTATTGCTAGGGCTATTATAAAATCGCCTAAAATATTACTCTTCGACGATTGTCTTTCTGCTGTCGACACCGAAACCGAAGAAAAAATACTGAAAAACCTTAATAAAGTTTCAAAAGGCAAGACAACAATCATTGTAAGCCATAGGGTTTCTTCTGCTAAAAATGCCGATAAAATTATAGTACTCGATGATGGAAAAATTGTTCAGGAAGGCACCCATGAAACCCTTGTAGATACAGAGGGGTACTACAAGCACTTATTCTTAAAACAATTGAGTGAAACAAATTCCGACGAATCCTGATTATAACTGCTGTAAGAAAAATAGATTGGGTAAATTTCGAACCTTCTAACTCCCAATCATATAGCATATAGTTTTTTTCTTTCAATACAATAAAAAATAACAATTAAAAAAGAAACTTGATAATTTGTTGGTTAATAACGGTTTTTTTTAGATTTTTGATACTTATTAACGATTATTTAATAAATTTCTATACACTATGAATAATAATGATATGATGGAGAGAGAAGAGATTTTTTCGAAAGTATTAAGAGCTGGAAGACGTACCTACTTCTTTGATGTTAGAGCCACCAAAGCAGATGATTATTACTTAACTATCACGGAAAGTAAAAAGTTTACAAACGATGATGGGTCGTTTCATTACAAAAAGCACAAAATATATATTTACAAAGAAGATTTTTCTGAATTTAAGGATATATTAGCTGAAATGACCGATTATATCATAGAGAAAAAAGGAGATGAAGTTATAAGCGAACGCCATCAAAAAGACTTTAAAAAGAACTATGAAGTTAGTACCGCTAAAGTTTCATCAACTAACGACGACATTACAAACAAACCTACAGAAAGCTTTACTGATGTAGATTTTGATGATATATAAATAAAATATAATTACCAGTTTTCTTTTAAAAGCCGTTGCAATATTGTAGCGGTTTTTTTATGTTTAATTTTGATCATTAAGCCTTAAGAAAACTAAGCTACTGGTGTGCCATTTTTTACTCGATTTTCTGGATTTAGCAATATAACATCTTTACCATTTACAGCTCCTAAAACCAAACACTCGCTCATAAACCTAGCAATTTGTTTTTTAGGGAAGTTTACAATAGCAACAATTTGTCTTTGTAATAAATCTTCTTTTTTGTAAAGCGTCGTTATTTGTGCCGATGACTTTTTAATCCCTAAATCTCCAAAATCAATAGTAAGTTTATATGCTGGGTTCCTTGCCTCGGGAAAATCGTCTACTTCAATAATGGTCCCTACGCGTAAATCTATTTTAGTAAAGTCTTCAAAAGTTATGGTATCATTCATATATTAAAAATACAATTTAGATGAAACAGAAACTAATTTTAAGATTTATTTTAAAGTTTATTTGGTATTAAATAACGAAATTTGATAAAAACTAAATTCTCATGGCAAATACACCCTCAAACATGATTCCTTTGGGTACAAAAGCTCCATCATTTAATTTATTTAATACAGTATCCGGTAATAACTTATCACTTGATCAATTGAAAGGAGATCAGGCTACGGTTATTATGTTTATCTGTAACCATTGTCCGTTTGTTATTCATGTAAATCCAGAAATAGTTTCAATTGCAAATTCGTACTCAAAAAAGGGTGTTAGCTTTGTTGCCATTTCTAGTAACGATGTTGTTAACTATCCGCAGGATGGTCCAGATAAAATGACTATTCATGCAAAAACTGAAGGCTATCCGTTTCCTTATTTATACGATGAAACACAAGACGTAGCAAAAGCCTATGATGCGGCATGTACACCCGATTTTTATGTTTTCGATGCTAATTTAAAGCTCACATATAGAGGGCAATTGGATGACTCACGCCCTGGAAATGGCATGCCTGTTACTGGTAAAGACTTAAAACATGCTTTAGATTGTTTAATTGAGAATACCGAAAACACTTCGCCTCAAAAACCCAGTATTGGTTGTAATATTAAGTGGAAACAATAATTAAAATTTTAACTGCCAAAAACCAACATCGAGCCATTTATTAAATTTTAGCCCTACTTCTTTAAAATGGGCTACTTTTTCGAACCCAAACTTTTCGTGAAGCTTAACACTAGGATCGTTTGGCAGGGTTAAACCTCCCAGAACAATATGATAATTTTGTGCTTTTAGTTGGCTCAATAATTCGGTATATAGTTTAGAGCCTATTTGTTTTCCTAATGCATCATGTTTTACATAAACTGTAGATTCTACGGTATGTTTATAAGCAGGTTTCGGACGCCACTTGCTTCCATAGGCATATCCCAGAATTTCATCATGCTCTTCGAAAACAATGAATGGATAATCGTCATTTATACGTGTAATTTTTTCCTTAAACGTTTCTAAAGACAAGGCTTCGTCATCAAAAGTCACTATAGAATTCAATACGTAATAGTTATAGATATCCAATAATTGTTGGGTATCTTTTATATTTAGGGGTCTTATCATTTTACTACTAATACTATTTTATAATCTTTGAGTTTTTCCCAAAATCATATAAATTTTAAATCCAATTATTGCGTTTCAATAAATTCTCTATATGCGCATAATGATGATTACTATGCCATGCATAATTTCCAACATTATAACTTAATAACACTTCAGAATTTGTTTCAGGGTGAACAAAACACTTGTTTAAATCTTCCAGAGTAAGTTTTTTTAACAAATAAACAAGTTTAAAATGTATGGCCTTTAAGTGATTAATCGACATATCTATAGGAGCTTTTCTGGAATCTATTAGCTCTGCCCATCGCTCTTCAAAATACGCTTTTATAAGAGGTTTATCTTCTGTTAATGTCCATTTAAAGCGGGTATAACTATGGTGATGACTATCAGATAAGTGATGAATTACCTGTCTTATCGTCCAACCTTCTGGCCTGTACACAGTATCTAATTGTTCATCTGTTAAGTTTTTAACAAGATTTTCTAAACGGTTAGGAAAATGTTCCAATATAGAAATCCAACTTTCTATATGCTGTTCTGTAATATTACCGGGGCAATCAAACGTCCCTATTGGATACTTAAGCTTTACTAATGTATGTTCTTCCATACTAACAAAAGTAAGAATTCTTATGTGATTTCTATTAACCCATTTTTCACATAATTAACGGCTGCATACAACGAATTGAATCTTTTAATCCTATTATTAAAAAACAGGTTCTCGGTCATAACAGCCAATTTTGATATTTTCTCACTAGAAACAATAAGATAACCTTTTAATTTATAGTTGTGTTTAAAAAACTTTAACCAATCTGAAGCCATGGTCGAATAAGAATTAATTCTGTTAGAAATAAAAATAAGGTCCTCCCCATTAGTTCCCAAAAAATCCGCAATCTCTTTAGTAAAAAATCTGGCATGCTCTTCCCAGCCAATAACTTCCCCTTCATTAAATTCGGAAATCATAAAATCCTTAAATACAAATATGGTACCGAAAGAGTAATTAAACTCCTTGATAATATCCTTATAGAAATTTGTATCTCTTACACTAATCATTAATTTAAAAATATTCATATAAAATCTTAAAAATGAAAAAAATCGATGAATAAAATAAATAAGCGCCATGTCGTAAAAACCAGACAAACAGAGAAATACAAAACAAATTAAAGCATAAAAAAAACACCTACGAATAGGTGCTTTTATAAATTTGTATGTATATACCGTTATTTTACCTCCATCAACTCTACATCAAAAATAAGGGTGGCATTTGGTGGTATTACACCTCCTGCTCCTCTACTTCCATAGCCTAAGTTACTTGGTATTACAAAACGTGCCTTATCGCCTACTTTTAGTAAACTAACACCTTCGTCCCAACCTGGTATAACTTGACCAACTCCTAAAGGAAAATCGATTGGCTGATTACGCTTGTATGAAGAATCAAAAACAGTTCCATCGGCTAATTGACCTTTATAATGAACCGATACTGTTTTTCCTTTCTCTGCTTTTGTACCACTTCCTTCTTGGATTATTTGGTAACGTAAGCCACTTTCTGTTTTATTAAAACCTGTAGCAATTTTGTCTAATTCAGCTTCAATAGCTTTTTTCTCTTCTTCCAATCTTTTTTCTCTAGATCCTTCAAAAGTTCTAAAAGCCTCAACAGCATTATATGCTTCTGCTTCGTTACCTACACGGATTATTTCTAAACTATCTATAGAATCTCCTTGGGCGATAGCATCAACGACGTCCTGACCTTCGGTTACTTTACCAAAAACTGTGTGGTTATTATCTAACCAAGGCGTTTCAACATGGGTAATGAAAAACTGACTACCGTTGGTTCCTGGTCCAGCGTTTGCCATAGATAAAACTCCAGGACCATCATGTTTTAATTCTGGATGAAACTCATCATCAAATTGGTATCCTGGGTTTCCAGAACCTGAACCTTGAGGGCAACCTCCCTGAATCATAAAATCTGGAATAACTCTATGGAACTTTAAACCATCGTAATAAGGTGTTCCTTGAGGTTTCACTTGATTTTCTAGATTCCCTTCGGCTAAAGCTACGAAGTTTCCTACCGTTCCCGGTGTTTTTTGATACTCTAAAGCAACAAGAATTTCTCCTTTTGTTGTATTAAATTTTGCGTATATACCGTCTTGCATTGTTCTAATTTTTAAGAAAGTGCAAAGATAACGAGGTTTTACTAATTAAGAATTATGAATTATGAATTTTATCACAAAGAGGTTCTCAAAGTGACGTCGAGATACGTAAAGCTGTTTCTCTAATATTGGGCTATATATACCTTTTTAAGAAAAAACATTGCTCTTTTTTTGACACGAATTTCACTAATTAGCGCGAATGCTTGAATATTAAATACTGCAAACCGTAAATTTATCGGTGAATTTTTCTCGCGAAGGCGTGAAGGCACAAAGGAAGTAATGGAAACTTACTGAAAACTACGACTGTTCAACTGCCCCTTGTTTACTAACCCCTTCTTCTCCCTTAGACACAAATAAACTACTGTTTACTGAACACTGCCAACTGAACACTGAAAATACAAACCCAAACTGTTTTTTCTCGCGAAGTCACTGAGACGCTAAGAAACCAAAATTAAACTGTTGGACTGCTTACTGAATACTGAACACTAACAACTGAGCACTAATTAGCCACTTCGCTAATAAACTTAATACGATACAAACGCAGTTCTTCATGATCATAATCGCCATCAAACTCTTCAATCGCATCATCAATTTTATCAGATTCAGATTCCATAAAATAATCATGAATTTCTTCTTGCTGATCTTCATCCAGAATATCATCAATCCAATAACTAATATTCAATTTAGTACCAGAATAGACAATAGCTTCCATTTCTTTAATGAAATCTTCCATAGACATTCCTTTTGAGGATGCTATATCGTCTAAAGGCAATTTTCTGTCTATATTTTGAATGATATACAATTTATTGGCCGAATTGGTTCCAGTTGATTTTACAACTAAATCGTCTGGACGAACAATATCATTTTCTTCAACATAAGTAGAAATTAATGCTACGAAATCTTTTCCATATTTTTTAGCTTTACCTTCTCCTACACCATGAACATTTGCTAACTCAGCCAAGTTAATTGGATATTTTAAGGCCATATCTTCTAGCGAAGGGTCTTGAAATATAACAAATGGAGGTACTCCTAATTTCTTTGCATTCTTTTTACGCAAATCCTTAAGCATCCCCATTAACACTTCGTCTGCTACTGCTCCACCTCCTTTTGTTGCTGTAATAACTGTACCATCTTCTTGCTCTCCTTCATATATATGGTCTTCCGTCATCATAAACGACACAGGATTTTTTATATAAGATTTACCAGCATCACTTAGTTTAATAACACCATACGTTTCAATATCTTTTCTAAGATAACCAGCAACCAATAACTGTCTTAACAAAGCCATCCAGTATTTATTGTCCTTGCCTTTACCTTTTCCAAAAAATGGCTGTTCATTGGTTTTATGGGAGTTGATTAAAGCATTTTCTTTACCAACTATAACATTTACTAAATCTTTAGACTTATACTTTTCGTTAGTTAGTCCTATGGTTTCCAATAATATTGCGGCATCTTCTTTAGCTTCACGCTTCTTTTTTGGGAATCTAACATTATCGTCCATGTCGCCACCTTCGCCGGTTGCATTATCAAACTCTTCTCCAAAATAATGTAAAATAAATTTTCTTCTGGAAATAGATGTTTCTGCAAAAGCAATCACTTCCTGTAATAATGCATGTCCAATTTCTTGTTCTGCTACAGGTTTACCAGACATGAATTTTTCTAATTTCTCAATGTCCTTATAAGCATAGTACGCCAAACAATGGCCTTCGCCTCCATCACGTCCTGCTCTACCAGTTTCCTGATAATAACTTTCTATACTTTTTGGAATATCATGATGGATTACAAAACGCACATCGGGCTTGTCTATCCCCATACCAAAAGCAATTGTGGCTACCACTACATCTACATCTTCCATTAAGAATTTATCTTGGTAGCTGGATCTCGATTTTGCATCTAGTCCTGCATGGTATGGTACTGCCTTTATACCATTTACTTGTAATACCTGAGCGAGCTCTTCAACTCGTTTTCTACTTAAGCAATACACAATACCCGACTTGCCTTCGTTTTGTTTTATAAAACGAATAATATCTGCATCTACATTTTTTGTCTTTGGTCTAACCTCATAATATAAATTAGGTCTATTAAAAGATGCTTTGAAAGTCTTGGCATTATTTATACCTAAATTCTTTATAATATCTTCCTGAACCTTTGGTGTTGCGGTGGCAGTTAGACCTATAATTGGAATATTATCGCCTATTCTACTAATAATATGACGCAAATTTCTATACTCCGGTCTAAAATCGTGCCCCCATTCACTAATACAGTGAGCCTCGTCGATGGCCATAAAAGACACCTTTACAGATCGCAAAAACTCAACGTTTTCCTCTTTAGTTAAAGATTCCGGAGCAACATATAATAGTTTAGTTACACCGTTTATAATATCTTCCTTAACACGTTTAACCTCGGTTTTATTTAAAGAAGAATTTAAAACGTGTGCTATGCCCTCTTCGTTAGACACACCTCTTATCGCGTCAACTTGGTTTTTCATTAGAGCTATTAATGGCGATACCACAATAGCTGTTCCATCTTGCATTAATGCTGGCAACTGGTAACATAATGATTTCCCTCCTCCAGTTGGCATTATTACAAACGTATGATTTCCTGATAAAATACTTTCTACGACATCTTCTTGCAAACCCTTAAACTTATTGAAACCAAAGTTTCTTTTAAGCGCAGAGTGCAAGTCACTTTTTGCTACTAACATGAACTGATTAAAATTAATTTACTTATAATAACACACTAAAATATTAAAAATTCATCGATTAATTTAATAGTGTATTTAGAGACCCCCTCATATTTTTTTTCGTTAGTTTTGTAACGAAAATCCAAATTACAACAAAATTTAATTTGACTACCATTAAAGATAATAAAATCTTTAAAAGCATCAACTAAAATGATAGAAATTTTGAATAGTAAACATTCTATTAAACAAACTGCAAAACTAACCATTGACACTGAAAGTCAAGCTATTTCAAACTTATCTAACCTAATAACTGATGATTTTGCAGATGCTGTACAACTTATATATAACTCCAAAGGTCGGGTAATTATTACAGGAATAGGAAAAAGTGCCATTATTGCCAATAAAATTGTAGCTACTTTAAATTCTACTGGAACGCCATCGGTATTTATGCATGCGGCCGATGCCATTCATGGAGATCTGGGACTTATTCTAAAGGATGATGTGGTTATTTGCATTTCAAAAAGTGGAAACACACCAGAAATTAAGGTTTTAGTTCCTCTAATAAAAAGCGCCAACAATAAAATGATTGCCATAACGGGTAATAAAGATTCGTTTTTAGGACAACAAGTAGACTATGTTTTAAATGCTTACGTTGAAAAAGAAGCCTGTCCAAATAATCTGGCTCCAACCACAAGTACTACAGCACAGCTCGTTATTGGAGATGCGTTAGCTGTTTGCTTATTGGAGTTACGCGGTTTTTCCAGTAATGACTTTGCAAAATATCATCCTGGAGGTGCCTTAGGCAAAAAATTGTATTTGCGCGTACAGGATATATCGTCTGTTAATCAAAAACCAAAAGTGTTACCTTCTACAAGCATTAAAGATGTTATTATTGAAATTTCAGAAAAAATGCTTGGGGTTACTGCTGTTGTAGAGGATAACAAAATTATTGGTATTATAACTGATGGTGATTTACGTAGAATGTTAAGTAAAGTTGATGATTTCTCTTCATTAACTGCTAAAGATATTATGAGTGCCAACCCTAAGCGCATTAATGCTGATGCTATGGCCATTAAAGGCTTAGAAGTTATGGAAGAAAATGGTATTTCTCAATTACTTGTAGAAGAAAACGGTAATTATGCTGGGGTAATCCATTTACATGATTTAATAAAAGAAGGCATTATATAATGGCAAAGAAGAATATAAATGAGATGTCTTTTTTAGATCATCTTGAAGATTTAAGGTGGCACTTAATTAGAATTTGCTTAGCCATCGTAATAGTTGCGACTTTAGCTTTTATTTTTAGTCGTTTTATTTTTGACGCCATTATTTTCGCGCCATTGGAAATGAGTTTTCCAACTTATGATTTTTTATGTAAAGCGGCAACGTTTCTAAACTTAGAAACGTCTTTCTGTAATGATAAAATTCCTTTAATCTTACAAAACAGAACCATGGCGGGTCAGTTTTCTGCCGACATATGGACTGCTATTTTGGGAGGTTTCATTATTTCTTTTCCGTATGTTATTTATCAGCTATGGAAATTTATTAGCCCTGGACTACATGAAAATGAACGCAAGCATTCCAGAGGATTTATTGTTATATCGTCATTTCTGTTTTTTATAGGTGTACTGTTTGGATACTATATTGTAACACCTTTATCTATTAATTTTTTGGCAAACTATAGTATTTCTACCCTAGTAGACAATCAAATAGATATTAGCTCTTATATTGCCTTAGTAAGATCGTCTGCTTTGGCTTCGGGATTAATTTTTGAGCTCCCTATCATTATATACTTTCTAACTAAAGTAGGACTGGTAACTCCAGAATTCTTAAAAAAGTATAGAAAGTATGCCTTAGTAATTGTATTAATACTCTCCGCTATAATAACTCCACCAGATATTGCCAGTCAAGTCATTGTGGCTATTCCAATTATAGTATTATATCAAGTGAGTATCTATATTTCTAAAATTGTTATTAGAAATCAAAAAAGAAAAGAAAGAAAACATGTCTGATATTGTTAACGAATTCAACGAGTATCGTTCTAGAATGAACGATAAAATTTTAGCCGATAATAATAAAGTAATTAAGCGCATATTTAACTTAGATACTAACGCTTACGCGGAAGGTGCATTAGATGTTAAAACCAAAGAGCTTTTAGGTTTGGTAGCTTCTGCCGTTTTACGTTGCGACGATTGTATTAAATACCATATGGAAACCAGTCATAAAATTGGTTTAAAGAAGGAAGAAGTTGTTGAAGCTCTAAGTATAGCGACCCTAGTTGGAGGTACTATTGTTATTCCTCATTTACGTCGTGCTTATGAGTTTTGGGATGCGTTAGAAGCACAGGAGTAAATAGATTCCAGATCGCCACACTGCTAAATATCTAGAACAAAGAAAGCAAACAAGATAAAATTCGAACCCATGCTATAATAGTGTATATGATTTTACTATTTTTAGCGTTCAGTATATAACTTATGATTTTAAAAGCCGAAAATTTAATGAAGTCCTATAGCGGACGAAAAGTGGTTAAGGATGTTTCACTAGAAGTGAATCAAGGTGAGATCGTTGGTCTTTTAGGGCCTAATGGTGCAGGGAAAACCACATCTTTTTACATGATTGTTGGCTTAATAAAACCTAATGGCGGACACATTTTTTTAGATAATACCGAAATCACCAAATACCCTATGTACAAACGTGCACAAAATGGTATTGGTTATTTGGCTCAAGAAGCTTCTGTATTTAGAAAACTTAGTATTGAGGATAATATTTTAAGTGTTTTACAGCTTACCAAGCTTAGTAAAAAAGAGCAAAACTATAAAATGGAGTCGCTTATTGAAGAGTTCGGCTTAGGACATATTCGTAAAAATCGTGGTGATTTATTATCTGGTGGTGAGCGTCGTCGTACAGAGATTGCTCGTGCCTTGGCAACCGATCCTAGTTTTATTTTACTAGATGAACCTTTTGCAGGTGTAGACCCTGTGGCTGTTGAAGATATACAACGTATTGTGGCGCAGCTTACCAAAAAGAATATTGGTATTTTAATTACAGACCATAACGTACAGGAAACCCTTGCTATTACAGACAGAACCTATTTAATGTTTGAAGGTAGTATTCTTAAAGCCGGAGTTCCAGAAGACTTAGCAAACGACGACATGGTTCGTAAGGTTTACTTAGGACAGAATTTTGAGCTTCGTAAGAAGAAGATTCGAGATTAAAGGCTCTTAACCTTATTTGATTACTTCCTTTTTGTTTTTTTTCCAGTGAATGTTTGTCATTCATATACCTTAGTAATTCTATACTCTTAACAGAGCATATCTTTATTTATATTCGGATACACCCTAATAAGGATATCTTTTATATTCCATTTTCTACCCCTACTCCATATTAATTTCTGTCATTCTTAAACATCTTCCCATAACTAAACATATTATTATGCAAAAATTAATTGCTATAAATGATTCTCGAGGCAAGCGCACGAGGCATTCAATTGAAAATATCCTTTATAAATTCCGAAGCAAGCTTCGAGGTATTAGACCTAAGATCCCGCCAGATGCTGAAACAAGTTCAGCACAGGAAGCGGGATTAGTTCTTCTTACTATTTTGAATGCTTTGCTTCGCAAATTTTCAAAATAGAGTTTCACTAATAAAATTTTGGATAAATCAAAAAATTAATTATATCTTTATGATATCAAAATAATATCATTTTAAATCACAACATAAATCATGAAAGAAGAAAAAATCATTACACCAGCTAGCGGATACCTCATGCTATTCGTTTTTTTAATCATGTCTATTGGAGGTATAGCTACTTCAATTATAACCGGAAATTTCACCTTCATTATATTTTTAGTTATTGCAATCCTTATTGCTCCTGGTTTTGTGATGGTACAACCAAATAACTCAAGAGTGCTATTGCTTTTCGGAAAATACGTGGGCTCCATTAATAAAAATGGTTACTATTGGGTAAATCCTCTTTATACTAAAAAGAAAATATCACTGCGTGCGAGAAACTTTGATAGTGAACGCTTAAAGGTGAATGACAAAATCGGTAATCCAGTTATGATTAGTACGATTTTAGTTTGGCGGGTTCTAGACACATACAAAGCTGCTTTTGATGTAGACAATTATGAAAACTTTGTTCGTGTACAAACAGATGCTGCTGTTCGTAAACTAGCAAGTATGTATCCTTATGATAATTTTGCAGATGAAGGACTTACTGAAGATATTACATTACGTTCTAGCGTTAACGAAGTTAGCGAAGCACTAGAGAAAGAAATACATGAGCGCCTATCTATTGCAGGTATTGAAGTATTAGAAGCTAGAATTGGTTATTTAGCTTATGCTCAGGAAATCGCAAGTGCCATGCTAAAACGTCAGCAAGCAACCGCCATAGTAGCGGCAAGGCATAAAATTGTAGAAGGCGCTGTAAGTATGGTAGAAATGGCTCTTGACGAGTTGGGAAAGAAAGATATAGTAGATTTAGATGAAGAACGTAAAGCTGCTATGGTTAGTAATCTTATGGTTATACTTTGTGGTGATAAAGACGCTTCTCCAGTTTTAAATACAGGCACTTTAAATCAATAAGTAATACATTTGTATTTTAAATTTTCGAAATAATTAATAACTCAAATGTCTAAAAAGAAAGCTTTCGCATTACGAATAAATGAAGATATGCTCAAAGCTATAGAAAAATGGGCTGCGGATGAATTCCGCAGCACTAATGGTCAAATTGAATGGATGCTTAACGAAAGCTTGAAAAAAGCTAAACGTAATCCTAAAAATAAAAATTCGGAAGAAAATAGTTAAGCTCTTTAACTCAGATTACTTTTAACTTCTGCCCCTTCCTTGGATGGTTTTATTTATAAAGCTTTTAGTTAAACTAGTGGATTCCTGCCTTCGCAGGAATGACAAAACATTAGAACGTCATACTAAGTATATGGAATATTAGGAACAAAATAGCTAACTAAGTCTTTCATTAAGCAATACTCTATTAAAAGCTGAATTTGTCATTCCTGCGAAGGCAGGAATCCACTCGAATACTAGAAACATAAACCCTTTTCTATGTTCTCATTCAATTAAGTAAGTCCAATCCTTAGACAAGTCTTTCCAATTAGGATTCTCCTTTTCTATTAAGTCAATTTTCCATTGTCGTTTCCACTTCTTCATGTTCTTTTCTCTTTTAATGGCATCCTCAACATATTGATACGTTTCAAAATACAGTAATTTATATAAACCGTATTTCTTTGTAAAGCCCTCTATTAATTTATTTTTGTGTTCAAACATACGTCGTTCTAAATCGTTAGTTACACCGATATATAATGTTCCGCACGTTTTATTGGTTAAAATGTAAAGGTAGTATTGATGGATTGTTTTATACATGAAACTTTTAGTTATGCTAGTGGATTCCTGCCTTCGCAGGAATGACAAAATTAGAACACTATATTAAGCCACGTAAAATTCGGAACAAAAAGTTAAATCTTTTATTTGACTATTTTCAATTAAAGTCACACTTGTCATTCCTGCAACCTGTGCTGAACTTGTTTCAGTAAGGCAGGAATCCAAACGAATGTTAGAAATATTAAATCATTACGTTATTTAAAAAAGGTCTATTATTATTTCGTTTAAAACCCATTCTAAATTAGTCTGCATTAAAATAATTTCTTCTTAATAGCCTTAAACAACATAACCAATACAAGAGCTGCAAAACCAACCAATAAGCCAACAATAAAATCCTTTACAAAAGACGGCAATACTTCCAAAAAGTGATGGAAAAATTCAATATTATGAACAAAGATGCCTCCTGCTACTAAAATAAGGGCAATGGTACCTATTACCGATAAACTTTTAATAACTACCGGCAATGCTTTTATTAAAAAGTTTCCTATAAACTTTGAAATACTCTTTTCTTTTTTACTAAAACGAACAAGTCTGTATCCCAAATCGTCCATTCTAACAATTAGAGCTACTATGCCATAAACACCAACAGTAGCTATTAAAGCCACAATGGTTACAACTAATATTTGAAATAAAATAGGTTTATCTAAAACTGTCCCTATAGCAATAATGACAATCTCTACTGATAAAATAAAGTCGGTAAAAATGGCTGATTTTATTTTCTTTTTCTCAAGAATTGACTGTTCTTCTTCAGATAAATCTGAATTAGCAATGGTCTCTACCGCGTGTTTATGAGGCACAAAAAACTCATATATTTTTTCGACACCCTCAAAAGCTAGATAGACACCTCCCAACACCAATGATAAAGTAACTGCCCATGGGGCAAAAGCACTCAATAAAAAAGCAATGGGTAAAATAATTAATTTGTTAAGTGCAGATCCTTTGGTAATTGCCCATAAAACTGGTAATTCCCTTGAAGAAACAAAACCTGTAGCCTTTTCGGCATTTACGGCTAAATCATCTCCTAAAATACCTGCTGTTTTTTTGGTAGTAATCTTACTCATCACTACAACGTCGTCCATTAAAGCAGCTATATCATCTAATAGTGCAAAAAAACCTGATGCCATTCTTGATTATTTGGTAGTTAAATTGTCTAAAACCGACATGATTATATAAAGCAAAATAATGGTGGGTATCGCAGCAAATTGTAGCGTAATCAATAGCACGATACAAAGCAGTATAAAAATATACCGTGTTGCGTTTGTTTTAAAACTCCAATCTTTAAACTTTAAAGCGAATAATTTTATGTTTGCATTTAACAGGTAGCAACTTAAAAAGGTTAAACCAATTAAAAACCATTTGTTAAGAATTATACCATTAATAAAATCACTGTCTTGAAATTCCATTATTAACGGCAACGATACAATTAATAATGTGTTTGCCGGAGTTGGTAAACCTTTAAAAAAGTTTTGTTGTTCGGTATCTAAATTAAAATTCGCCAAACGGTAAGCAGAAGCTAGCGTTATTAACAATCCTAAAAGAGGCAATATTGGTAGATCAAAATCTAACCAACCAGTATTTGATGACCAATCGCCATCTACCGTATTTGAAGTATTTACTGTTAATGCTAGCAGTTTATACATAACAATCCCGGGCACCAAACCACTTGTTACCATATCTGCAAGCGAATCCAACTGTAAACCCAGTTCACTTTGAACATTAAGTTTTCTGGCTGCAAAACCGTCAAAAAAGTCAAAAAAGATACCTAAGAAAACAAAAAATGAAGCTGTAATAAAATTATCTTGGATAGCAAAAATAACCGCTATACTTCCACATAACAAATTTAAAAGTGTCAGTGCGTTAGGAATATGTTGCTTCATATACATCTATTTGGTTTTGTAAAAATAACAAACAATTACTGTGTAAAACAAGTATTAAACAATATCTATTCTAATTTCAAGTTTATAGGTTAGTAAATTGTATTGTTTAATCATGATTGGCTTAATTTGAGCAACTATTTATAAAGCGCTTAATGAAAACTATGTAAGTTTAAATCTGATATTTTATGATTAAATTGGTATTATGTGCATATTTGTAAAAAAATTGCAATTGAAAAATTACATAACCGCATTGTTCTGTACATTATCTGTGACAGTATTCAGCCAAACCGTTAGAAAGTATTCCAACGAGTTTATGAATATTGGTGTAGATGCTGCTGCTCTGGGTATGAGTAGTGCTGTTACATCTCATACTGCCGATGTTAATGCTGGTTATTGGAATCCTGCTGGATTGCTAAAAATAGAAGACAATCAGCTGGCTTTAATGCATTCCAGCTACTTTGCTAATATTGCCAATTACGATTATGCAGCTTTCGCAATGCCTATAGATAAACAAAGTGTTATTGGTATCTCATTAATTCGTTTTGCTGTTGATGATATTTTAAACACCACGCAACTTATAGACGAACAAGGCAATATAAACTACGATAGAATTAGTTTATTTTCTGCAGCAGACTATGGGTTAACATTTTCGTATGCAAGACACCTGCCTGTACAAGGGCTACAGTATGGTGTAAATGCTAAAGTAATTAGACGAGTTATTGGTGATTTTGCTTCTTCTTGGGGGTTTGGTTTAGATTTTGGAATGCAGTTCGAAACTAATAACAACTGGAAATTTGGTTTTATGGCTCGTGACATTACGACAACGTTCAACGCATGGGCTATTGACAAAGATGAATTTGCAAAAATTCAAAATGCTGTAGCAGGTCAAAATCAAGAATTACCAGAAACTTCGGAAATTACTATTCCTAAGTTACAAATTGGGGTTTCTAAACTCATTGATTTTAACGTCGATTATTCACTACTAACTGCACTAAATTTAAATGTCCGTTTTGAAGAAAACAATGATATCATCTCGTCATCATTTGCAAGTGTAAACCCAGCTTTAGGATTTGAGTTTAGTTATATAGACATGGTTTTTTTACGTACCGGTATGGGTAATTTTCAAAATGAATTGCAAATTGACAATTCGGAACAGCTAAGCTTTCAACCTAGTTTTGGTGTTGGCTTTAAATACAATGGGGTACAAATTGATTATGCGTTTACCGATATTGGAGACCAAAGTGTAGCCTTATATTCTAATGTGTTTTCACTAAAACTCGATTTTAGTATCTTTAGATAATTTTATTTTAGATGCATAAAACTCTACTCTTTTTATTTCTTTTTTTATTTGTCGAAATAAGCGCCATCGCGCAAAAAAACACATTATCTCCCAATGCTGAAATTAGCGTGCTTACTATTGGTCCAGGCACCTCTTTGAATGACGCTTTTGGGCATAGTGCCTTTAGAATAAAAGATTCGAGTGGTATTGATGTAGTTTTTAATTATGGTGTTTATGATTTCGAAGCGCCTTATTTTATATTAAAATTCGCCCAGGGAAAATTGAACTACCTCATAGGAGTTGATCGCTATGCAGATTTTTATGGAAGCTATACAGCTCAAAACAGAACCATTAAAGAACAAGTTTTAAACTTAACTGAAAAAGAAAAACAAATACTGTTTGATTATTTACTAAACAATATTAAACCAGAAAACAGAAGGTATTTATACGATTTCTTTTTTGATAATTGTGCTACAAAAATTAAGGATGTTGCTAATATTAGTTTAAATAATACCATTGTTTTTAATACTCCCGAAGATCAAAAGGAAGCTACATTTAGGACTTTAATTCAAAATAACCTTAACAGAAATTCGTGGGGAAGTTTTGGTATTGACCTCGCTTTGGGTTCTGTTATTGATAAAAATGCAACTGCTGAGGAGCATATGTTTTTACCTGAAAACATCTATCATTTTTTTGCTATTGCCACAATAAACAACAAACCTTTGGTTAAAAAGAGTCAAGTTTTATATACTAAAAGAGACACCTCAAAACCAAATACATTTTTTACCAGTCCGCTTTTTATTCTAGGTATTATAGGCGCTTTAATCCTTTTTATAACTTATAGAGACTTAAAAAAGAACAAACAGAGTGTATGGCTGGATGCTGCTCTTTTTAGCATCACTGGTCTTATAGGGATTATGTTATTACTACTTTGGTTTGCAACCGATCATAAAGGAACGCATCAAAATTATAATTTGCTTTGGGCGTGTGCTTTAAATATTCTGGTTATTCCTCAATTGTTTAGAAAGGCAATAAAACCTTGGTTTATTAAGTATTTGAAGTTTTTAGTAATCTTGCTATGTCTATTAACATTGCATTGGATTATAGGAGTTCAGGTATTTGCAATTGGGGCAATTCCTTTGTTAATAGCTCTCTTTATTAGATATATTTATTTGATTTCTTATTACAATAGGAGATAATGCAGAAGTCTCGTGAGTAAGCTATAATCATGAATATTTTATGACCTTGCTAAGATGCAAGACGCGAAGCTTATAATAGCCCTCATCTGTAAATCAACCGATTCTCTCATACTGAATACTGATTGCTGAAAACTGAATACTTTATAATCTCGCAAAGGCGCTAAGATCATTGTACCAATCATGAGCAAATCAACTGATTTATTTATACTGATAACTGAAAAACACTGAACACCGAACACTGAACACTAAACTACTGCCCTCTAAAGTAAATCATGGTACTTATCGTTTTTACCAAAATGTTTAAATCTAAAAAGAAGCTTTTACGTTTTATGTAGTACAGATCGTACTGTAATTTTAGTAAGCTATCATCAACAGAGGAACCATATCTGGTTTTAACCTGTGCCCAACCTGTAAGACCTGGTTTAACGATATGACGTGTTTCATAAAAAGGTAGCATTTGCGACAATTCTTTAACAAAATATGGACGTTCTGGTCTAGGGCCAATTAAACTCATTTCCCCTTTTAGTACGTTAATGAATTGAGGCATTTCATCTATTCTCGAATATCTTAAAAACTTACCAAAGGAAGTAATTCTTTTATCTCCTTTTTTAGCCCAAACTGCACCTGATTTTTCTGCGTTTTTAATCATGGTTCTGTATTTCAGAATCTTAAAAACCTTGCCGTTTTTGCCTATTCTCTCTTGAGAGTAAATTAGAGGACCTCGATTCGCAATAATATTCCCTAACAAAATGAGTGGTAGGAAAAATATCCCTACAAAAACTCCAACTATGGAAACAAAAATGTCGAAAAAACGATGAAAAAATAGATACAATTTATTTTGGTTACTTCTACTAAATGGGAAATATTTATAAAAATCCTTCCCAACAAATTGTACAGGAATACGCTGTGCTAATTCCTCATACACTTGTGTATATTCTTTTATTGGAAAACCTTCTTCCAGAAGTGATATAAGCGAATAATAAATCTCTGAAGTAATAGATTCTGAATTATAGCTTGCCACTACAATTTCTGATATGTTTTCATCCTTAATTACCTGTCGTATTTGACTGGGCTTATATTCTGGTATTGCATTAAATTTAACAGATTCCATACTGTTTAACTCGCAGTTAATAAACCCTTTTATTTTATAATTAGGATCCGAATTATTAAATGCTTCAACAATAGTTTCAATATTAGACGTTTCTCCAATTATGAGTACTTTTTTATAAAATCTAGGCGAGATGATAAAAGTTATATAGGCAAGCCTCCATAGAAATAGAGCTATGAATATTGCAAAATAAAAATACAAGATTTGTAAACGATTATCTGGTAATACTGGCGTAAAAAATGGTGTTAAAAAGTAAAATAGAACGGTTATAGACACCGTAAAAACAATACTGGTGAAGATCTTATCAATCTTACTGGACTTCTGTAAATCATAAAGTTCAAAGATAGTACCGAATATCCAAATGTATAAAACAAGAATAAGAATCCAAGTCCAGTTTTCTTTTTTGATCGTAAAATAATCAAAATCAAAGGTGTTGCCCACAAAATAAAGCACCAATAGTATTGAAAAAATATCTAAAATGCGTAATAAAATTTTACGCTCAGACAGGTTGAAATGAATGCTTTGGTTAGTCATTTATAGTTTTATTGAGAGACCTTAAAGATAACAAGTAAATTCATTTGTTAAAACTTATTCTAAAACTTTATTCCATTGATTTCTAATTACATTCCAATCAAACTGTTCTATCTTTTCTCTCGCATTTATAGCTATAGTATTGGATGCTTCTGGTGAATTCAACAGCTTCTTAACAGCTATAACAAATGCTTTTTCCGAATCTGGCTCTACCAAAATACCTGTAACATCATTATCAATTAGAAAGGGCATCCCTCCTACGTTCGTAGAAATAACCGGTAAGCCTAAAGCCATAGCTTCAATAACACTAACAGGCATATTATCAAAATTCGTGGTATTAATAAAAATGTTGTACTTCTTTGAGATTTCTATCCATTCTTGTTTCGATAATTTTCCCGTAAAAGTAACATCTACATCCAACTCCTTTGCGTAGTTCATTACTGTGTCCATACTTCCGTCACTATCTGGCCCTACCATACAAAGCTCAGCTTCTATCTCTAAATCTTTTAAACTCTTTAAAAGCTTAATTGCTAATATAGGGTTATATATCTTCGAAAAAGATCGTACCCATAACAACCTTACTTTATCAATAGATCTTTTTTTGAATGGATAATAATTAAGTTCTATTGAATTTGGAATACAAACGATATTATGATACCCTAAATCTTTAAAATTCGATTGTATATATTCTGATGGTGCAACATTCTTATATGCATTATTAAATATTGCCCTAGACAATTTGGGTGATTGTTTTAATCGAACCGGTAGGTTACCTCCATGAAGAATAGGAATATATTTTAGTTTAAGAAGTCTACATAGTTGACTTACGAAATAAGCGTAATAAAAATTTAATGTGCTATAGGTATCAATTAAAACAAAGTCTGCCTTGTTTTTGAATTTAAGAACACTGTACATCATATCAAACATTCTAAGCAATTTATTTGATTTACTTGAAGATGTTTTAACAATAAAACCTTCAGCCTTTAATAGCTTGCTTAAAATTTCAATTGAGGCTTTATTTTTACCCTTATTTGATAATTGGTTTCCTATGTATAATAGGTTTTTCATAATGTATATTTAATAAACATAGCCCATAAACAAAAGCTGGCGCTGCAATACGCATAGACGAATGGCTAATTGTTAGAAACCAAAACAAATAAAATGAGTAGAAATACACATTTTTTTTATTTCTAAATCTTAAAAACAATGGGGTAAATAATAATATCGAAAAAGCTACAATACCAAAAACCCCATGTTCGCCGACTATTCGACTCATTTCATTATGAGAAGCGGCTGTTATTCCTTCCTTTTCAAATCTTAATTCCTTAAGCTTACCAACACCAACACCCAGAAAAGGGTTTTCAAAAAACTCTTTTAATTCATTGGCAAATAAATCTGTTCTTCCTGTAGTAATATCACTTTTTTCTCTCCCTAACGCATCTTGATTACTATATCTTTTATCTATTAACCCTCCTGTATTTAATGAACTTATATACCAAGTAAGAAGCACACCAAAACAAAAAATAAAACCCGAAAATAACATTCTGTTTCTTGTTATAGACGTTGATTTAAAATATAATAGAACTACAAAAGCAAAAATTATTATTATTGCAACAAAAACACCTCCTCTACTAAAAGTCACAATAGCTCTATAAGCCATTAAGGCTAAAATTATAATATTTAAAACTTTTAAAAATAACGCCTTAGATTGTAAAAACAATCTACCTGCCAACAAGAAAACACCTAACCCTAATACTGTAGATACTTGATTTGGACCAAAGCCCCCAGAAGCTGCAAAGTTTGATTGCGTTCCAGATAAAACATCTTTAATGCTCGGATTATACAAAAATAAATAGACAGTGGTTGTCATAATTGGCAATATCGTTGCTAATAATATTTCCTGCAATTGCTTTATTGTTACGTTTCTTTCAAAACAATACACGGCAACAATTCCTAAACAAACAGGGCCACTTAAATTAAAAGCAATGGCTGTTCTTACATTAGTTTCATATCCTAGAGTATTGGACGCTACAATAATCCCTGGTATTAATACTAATAAATAAACAACATATATAAATGATTTTTTTCCTGCACCGTCCCCAAGAATCATTCCTATTAATAAAAAAAGAATAACGAAATATTTAGATGCCTCATATATAAGGTTACCACCTGTCATTCTTAAAAAAACCTCAGAACCTACTATATAAGCACACGATATTAATACGGATAAGTATCTTTTTTGGGGAGAAGCGTTGAATATATTGTAAGTACATAGTACCAATATTGCAATAAAATAAACTTTAGATAAAGACTCAAAAAAGTAAATACAAACACCAATTAATACGTGTATAATTATCTGCACTATGTAACTATACTGTTTCACTCTTTTGTGTAAATTGAAATTAATTGGTTAATGGAATTTTGCGCGCTAAAATTATCTTCTATATTTTTATAAAGCATTTCTCCAGAGGACACTCTTAAAGTTTTATTATTAATATAATTTGATAAAGCTTCCGAAAAAGCACTTTCATCATTCGATGCTACTAATACGCCTTCTTTTCGATCTCTAATTACTTTATTGCAATCTCCTACATCTGTAGCGATAACTGCTAATTTGGCTAGCCCATATTCTATAATAGCCAAAGGTAACCCTTCAGAAGTTGAAGACAATACTCCTATATCACTTTGTTCTAATATTTGTTTAATATCTTGTTTTAAACCATACAGGAATACTCTCTTCTCTAAAGAATTCTCCTGTATAAATTTATTTAGATTTTCTGAGTATTCATCGTTAAAATCTTCTCCAATTAAGTGTAAAGTCCAATCTTTAAAAGCATTACTTATATTAGAAAAAGCTTTAAGTAACAGTATATGATTTTTTGGATTTCTTAAATTTGCCAAACAAACTATACGTTTACCCTCAACTCCTTCCATTATAGTTTTTCGTTCCTCTTCTTTTTCTTTTAAAACTGAAAAATTTGGCAAATAATAAACATCTTTTACATACAAGGTATTTTCTGCCCAAAGCTTTAAATCAATATTTACCACTATGGCTTTATAAAAAAAACGGGAACAAAATTTTAATACACTATTAGCATATAAATTTGACGAACTTCTATTTCCATTATGGTCATGCCACACAATTTTTATTTTCCAATTAAAAAACTTTAATAATGTAGCAAAAAAATAAGACGTCGCATGTGCATGAATAATCGTAATTTTATTTTCCTTAATGAACTTATTTAAAGTTTTAATAGCTGTAAAATCTACAGAGGATTTCTTTTTTAAAAACAAATACTTTACTTTTTCATGAAGAGATTTTTTTAAAGGCCCTTCTTCTCTTGTAGTACATAAAAATACACCTTCAATTTCTTTGGTTAACAAATTGGCATAATTAACCGCAATACTTTCAGCTCCTCCAATTTGTAAAGAATCTATTAATTGTAAAACTCTCATTATTGATTAAGTAATTTAACTATCTCTTTTTCAAAGGCCTCTAACGTATAATTGTGAGACCATCTACTTGCAAATTTAGACATGGTTTCCAAATTATTCTTGTTTTTCAACTGATCCTTTATACTTTCAACTGCAGTATCTATATTAGGTTCTATTAAAATTCCTCTTTTTCCATAATCTAACATAAAAGGTACGCATGATATTTTTGTAGCAATTGGAATTACTCCAAAAAACATAGCTTCTGCTACGGCTTTTGGCCATCCTTCAGATTTTGATGGTAATATTAAAAAATGCGATGTTTTTAATACCTCTTGTATAACCTCTTTTGTCTGGCTTCCTTTTAAATGAATTGTAGCTTCTAAATTATTATCAGCAATATACTGTTGTAATTCATCTTTTAAAATACCATCTCCATACAATTCCAGTACAGCTTTCTTATTTTCTTGTATAGCTTCAACAATTTTAATAGCTAACAAAGGATTTTTCCCTTTAACTAAACTTCCAATAAAAACGAAACGAATTTCATTATTATAATCACGCTTTAAAGGAGTTACAACATCATCCTCACTAAAACTTGCTGTAAAAAAAGCTTTTATATTTTTTGATTGATTTTTCCAAGCGCCATACACCAACACTTTTATATTTTTACTTAAAAATGTGTTGCTCAAAATTAATTTTTGAAACCTATAGCTTAATGGTTGCTTACTATTAGGGTCCCAATTCCCTGCATATTTAGCAGTTTTTGTTTTTTTTGGAAAAAAGATTTGGATTAAACATCCTAGCAAAGCAATATTCCCAGGACAACGTAAATGTATATGATCTGCTTTACGACATGCTTTAAAAATTGAAATAAGAATTACAGGTATTTTAATTATTGAATTCAAGCTTTTTATTACTGAAGTAAAAGCTATTGAAGGAATCGTATTAAAAATTATGTCTTCGCGAGTATATGCCATCTCTAAATTAGTGATTGAGTGCTTAAATTCTGGTGCTATTACTTCTACCTCATCAACATGGTTTAACCATAAGTTCATTTCTCGTACATAAGGTGCATAGGCATAGAGTGAATTTCCTAATTGCTTATGTAATGCATGTGAAATGATTAAAAACCTCATTTTTGTATTTTTGGTCTGTTAAAAATTAACGAAAACCAACCTATAGTCCTTCCTAGGCCCTCGGTTAATGCTTCTTTTCTTTTATTGGTATTAATAGTATTAGAAAATCTAATAATTGTTAATAACAAAGATGTCATATTCCATTTAAATCTTGCTTTTAAATTTGGCTTAGGATATTTAATCCGCCAAACATACCAACCGTTTCTAACTACCATTTTTCCGTATTTATACTTATTTGGTCTACCGGAATCATCATGGTAATGATATAACTGTGCTGCTGTATTAAGATACAAGTTTCCTATTTTAGAAAGGCGTAAAGAAAAATCGGCATCTTCGTACAGACCGTACCCTTCAAAATAGGTAGAAAAGTTTAATTTATTAAATACTTCTTTTTTATAAGAGGAAACGCCTCCCATAATTTGTTCTACTTCATAAATTTTTCTTGATGGGGGTAAAAAACTAACGGATCTGCCATGGGAAAACGTTGGTGAAAAACCTGGAGCGGCATCTGGTAATAATCCAAATAATCTTCGCAATTTAAACCGTGATGGCTCATTACGCATCCAATTATCAAAATAAAACTTGTTTTTATTTTGGGAGTTGTCTGTTTCTTTCCATAAACTATCGTTTACAATATATCCGCCAACAGCAAGCGCATCACTTTTTATTTTATATGTTTTTAAAATATTTTCGAAGTAATCACTTTTTAAAACTATGTCATCGTCTAAAAAGCATATAATTTCTGAAGCTTCGTTAACCAGGTTGATTCCAAAATTACGTTGTTTGGTTAAGCCCCTATTTTTTTCATCTACTTTAAAATAGCTTAATTTTTTAAAGTTTTTATTTTCTAACAGTTCTTGGGTTTTATCGTCTTTAGAACCATCGATAATTAAAATTTCATCTGGATATAAGGATTGTTTTTCTACTGAAATTAATAATTTCAACAGAGGTTCGTCCCTCATATAAGTGCATATAATTAACGAAAAATACATTAATTCTTATTATTGTTTTTTAGTTCGTTTGCCCAATATTTGCTTCGTTGCCACTGTTTTAAAAACACTTTAAAATATCTTAAAGGGTTTTTAATGTTTTGGTACTTATAATATTCTATTAATAGTCTTGTTTGATATCCTAAAAGTTGATGCTCGGTTGTGTTGTTTAACCTATTGAACATAACGGTAGGCGAAGGTTTTGGCTGTATACTATCGTTACTCCAAATATGTTCAATAGTTGTTCTAAACCCTCCTACTGGTGCTTTTAAGTGTAAAATCTTAATGTTCGGGAAATATATAACATCAACACCAATATTACGTAATTGCATACCAAAATCTACATCTTCGCCATAACCATGTTCTAACACCATATTGAATGCTACACTTTTTAAATATTCTGATTTTAAAACACTACTACCAGCTCCAAATGTATACCATTGTATGGGTTCGTTTTGAGTTTCCTTTTCATCCTTCTGGAGATAGGACATGGTAATGCAACCCAATTTGTAGGTTTCTAAAGTATTAATAACATTATGCAATAAATCATTATGAAATTCATTATCGTCGTCTGCCAGATACACATAATCTGCCGTAACCTCTTTTAATGCCAGATTTCTAGCATTACATGCTCCGGTTTGGTGAATGAATTTATGAATTATCTTAAAGGGCCATGTTTTAGATTCTATATAGTTTAATTCTGTCTTACTATTTTGAACCGGGTCTTGTTCTACTATAATTACTTTTTGAGGTTTTAAGGTTTGCTTTGACAGATCTTCTAGAACATTATACAGGTATTTTTTTCTACCTATTGTCGGTATAATAACATCAATTGAAGGGGATTCGTTTTCAATTTTAGAAAAGTTAACAGTTTCAATTTTAAAATTGTTTTGAAATCTTACTTTAGAATAAAACAAGGCATTTATTAGAGCTCGTAATGGTATCTTTTTTTCATGTCTAAAATAATTTATAAACAGCATGATTATCCATGAATATTTGTAATGCTGTTTAACAAATTTGAACAATGTTACTATAGAACTTTGTTCGTTTACTTCATCTATTGTCTTTTTGTTTATCAAATTCGGATTCGAATAACAAAACAATCCTTTTGCTATTCCTAGTTTAGCAATAGAATTTAACACATAATCAAACGAATTGTTTAATGATATCTGACCTTTGAATTTTAATAAAGCAGTCCCATAAATAGCACCTATTTGACTACTCATTATCCATGTGGGGTACTTTACTTGTTTATTAACTTTTATAAACGGAGACGTATCTTCTACATATCCTATTTGTTCTGGAAAATAATTCTTTTCTGAACAAGCATACGATACCATTATATTTTGTAGATGAAATGACTCTAAAATACCCTTAATATTTAAATTGTCTTTGTGCGCTTCATTACACCATATAATAATTTCATTCGGAAATAGTTTTGCTACTTCAAATAATGATACAGATATTTTTTTTTCGTTAATGGGAATAACAGCGTTTTCCTCATTAAGGTTTGTAACGTTTACAATTGTTTTTCCATTATGAGTTAATAAAATCATATAAGTGATTTATAATAACTAATATTCTTTTTCACCTGCTTATCAATATCAAAGTCTGCCTTTACCTTTTCTCTGGAGTGCTTACCTATTTTGGTGCATAAATCAATATCGTTAAACAAGGTAACAATTCTTTCTGCATACAAATCTATATTATCGGGGTGTACTAAATACCCGCTAATTTGATCGTCAATCAATTCTTTAGCCCATCCAATATTAGTGTTTACGACAGGTTTTTGCAATGCCATAGATTCAATAGTTACCATTCCTAAAGTTTCTGCAAAAGATGGAAATGCGCATACATTGGCACTTTTTATATACTCATTTATTTGGGCATATGGTACTTTACCCAAATAGGAAGCTTGCTTTTTTGCTTGAGGCGTAAATATTTGCTCCATTAATTCGTAAGTCGAATGGCTTCCTGTTTTATAATCACCTGAATCACTTCCAATTAAAATAAGCTTGGCATCTGGTACAGATTCTATGACTTTATTGAATGTTTTGGCAAGTTCAAAAACTCCTTTTTTTCTTATAATAGTACCGATATACAATAACGTATTAGCTTCAAACTTTTGAGGTGTTTCATTTACAAAGCCCTCTAAATTCAATCCATAATGAATCGTTTTTATCTTATCCTTATTTAAACCAAAAATCTTTTGGGTTTCTTCTCCTGCAAATCTTGTTGGAGCTATATAAGCATCGGCATTTTTTAAAGCCAGTTTTTCAAAGAAAAAATTCTTAAACTTCTGCTTTCGTTTTTCTAGCTTACAAAAATAAGCGTCGCTACCATGAAACCTTATAACTAAAGGTTTTTTGAATGTCATAAAAGCTGTAATACCCGTCCAATCTGGCGCTTCAAGTAGATCTATCTTATTTTTTTCAACAATATTATTTATATATTTATTAAGATATTTTCTATACAAATACCATCCAAAAGCTTTATAAAACTTAGATTTTATAAGGTGAATTTCAACTCCATTGTCATATATCACGTCATCTTCATCTTGATGGTAAACAAACACAATTACTTTTATGTCACTTTTAATTAATTGCGTTATTAAATTTTTAGTACTTGTTGCAAGACCGGCAGCAAGTTTTACTCTAGGGTGTGGATATTCTGGTGTAATAAAACCTACTGTCATCTTTTAATAATGTCTTTAATAGCTAAAACTATGTTATTTGATGCTTCGTCCACTGGATGCTGGTTTATTATTTTAAACCAATCGGAGGCTGCTTTTATATGGTCTTCGTTATTCGTTAAAGCTTGTTCTAATTTTTGTGCTATTTCTTTTGGATTGTCTAGCCAAACAACACAATCTTTGGTTGGCATCGACTCAAAGTGTAAATACTTATAAATCTTTTTAACAGACCAATCTTGAAGCTTTTTGTTTGCAACATCATAGTTTATATAGGCGCATGGTTTATTTTCGATTACATAGTCAAAAACCATAGTAGAGCCAAGATTGATAACCATTTCTGAATGCAAAACGGTTTCTTTTAGCAAATGTAAATCTTCCTTTTTAGGTAAAATGGTATCCCATTGTTCATTTAATTTGGTCCATTTAGGATTTATTGGGGTTATCACCTCTTTGAAGTTTTCTAGTACAGCATCGTATCTGTTAGAAAAATCTACAGGACACCTTCTAAAGATCAAGCCCAAGTTATGGCCTCTGGTATTCAATTCCCGCAATGCTTTAGCAGTATCTTCCAAATACTGTGGATCATCCGGACTCGTTGTTACATCATCGCCAGAGTAACAAATATATTTTTTTGAATGGTCTAGTTTATATTGCTCAAAAAAAGCATCTTTAGGTGTTATGTGCTCTCCAAATATTGATTCAAATTGAGGCGTTCCCGTTACGTATACTTTGTCTTCTTCAATGTATGGATAGTAGCGTAAAAGTTCATCTTTCATATAATCGCTCCAGACTATATAATAATCTGTTTCTACTACCATGGTTGCTTTAGGAAGGTTATCCCAGGAAAAAATAAATGTAGCTGTTGGTATTCCTAAATCTTTAGCGGCTGTTATTGGAGCAATAGCAATAACCGGTCTTTGATTGGTACAAAATAAAATGGATGGTTTATTTGCCTTTAAACAGTCTGAACATTGCTTATAGTATAATGTTTTACGTTCAAACTGAATGATTTTGGTTCTTATCTTTAATAATCCTTTTTCTGAGTTATTAAAAAAGATCAATGCCCTGCATAATGCGCTTTTAAACGCCTTTTTGGGCGTACTATAATTGAAAGGAAACTTGTATGTACTGAAAGCTGTATTGGAAAACTTCTTTCTATATATATTAAGTTCTATATGTTTTCTTGCTGTTTTGTATACATCTGTTAACTTATAAAGCTTAGGTTTTGGAAGTTTTACTTCATTGAATCCCAAATCACCTAATTCAAAAGGAGTAGCATTCCAAAAACAAGCTTCAAAACCACTTTTCAACGCTTTTTTATAAAAGTTAGAATAAGCGAAATTTTTTAAGCTTATTCCATCGGGCAATAGTATTAGAACCTTTAATTTATCCATTAAGAGTCTTTAAATTGTTTTTGATGATTTATACTCCAACATCTTTCGGAGTTTAAAAAACTAAAAAAATGTTGGGCGCTATTCCCGTTACCATAATCTAATACGGTATTGTTTATTGTTTTTGGCATTTTAAAAATAGCATCCACTATCTCTTTTGCATTATAATTAACATTAACAATTTGATTATTAGTAGTCCTGTTTTCTTGTCTGGTACCAATATTTATTGTTGGTATATTATAGGCAGGCGCTTCTCTTATGCCTGCACTACTGTTACCAATTATGAATTCAGAATTTTTCAATAGTGTTAAAAAGTATTCAAATCTAATTGAAGGAAAGATTCTAACATTTCTATTGTTTTTAAGTTTTTGGTACGCTTCTATTATTGTTTTACTCCCCAAATCGTTGTTAGGGTAAATAAGTACGTAGTTTTTATTGCTTTGCGTTAATGCTTCAATAAAATTATCGATATGTTCTTTAATACTTTCTATTTCTGTCGTTACGGGATGGTACATTGCCAAAGCATACGACTCAAAATCTATTTCGTAATATTGTTTCACAACATCTAGCGATGGCAATACATTTGAAAACATGATATCTAAATCCGGAGACCCAATAATTTCTATGGAATGGGGTAATTCTCCCATTTGTATGAGCCTCTTTTTCGCTAATTCATTGGCAACAAAATGTATGTGGCTCATTTTAGACGTTGAATGTCTTATTAATTCATCAATGGTTCCGGTAACCTCCCCGCCTTCTATGTGCGCTACCAATATATTATTTAACGATCCAACAATAGCTCCTGCCAAAGCTTCTACTCTATCGCCATGAACAACTATTAAGTCTGGTTTTATTTTATTTATAAAAGAAGAAAAGCCTTGAATGGTCTTCCCTAAGGTTAGATCCATTGTTGCTTCGTCGGTATGATTGTTAAATGTTTCAATATTCTTATACCCGCAGCGTTGCACTTCTATTAATGTATACCCATATTCTTCTAACATGTGCATCCCTGTTACAAAAACATGCGATTCAAAATTTGCATCATTTTCAATAACTTGAATCAATGATTTAATTTTACCAAAATCTGCTCTTGTGCCTGTTAAAAAAACTATTCTTTTTGGCATTAAATACTATTCTAAATTAATTATAACCTTCAATATCGTTTGGAGATAAATGGGTATCGTTTTTTACATCTCTTGTTGCTATTTTTCCAATAACATTATTAAAATGTTCGGCTAAAATAGGCCCAGTTCCCGGACGTTTAACCCATATATTGTCTTTTGTAAAAACATCTCCTTTTTTTATTTCTTTTATGCTGCAAACGGTAGCAAAAGCAAAATCTATGGTAATCTTCTCTTCTTTTGCTGGTTCTTTTTTACCGCCTCGCATTAGGGCTATTTCGTTAGCATTTATTATAAGTTCCTTACATGCTTTTTCGTCCATACTGCATATAATATCCGGTCCTTTACGTTGCATGTGGTCTGTAAAATGACGTTCTAAAACAGAAGCTCCCAATGCTACTGCTCCTAAACAAGCATTGTTATTTAAGGTGTGATCACTTAAGCCAAATACCTTATCGGGAAAAGCCTCATGTAATTCTTGCATGGCACCAAAACGTACTAAATGTATAGGTGTTGGATACAAGTTTGTTGTATGCAATAAGACTACAGGAACATCATGTTTATCGAAAATATCAACCGCTTTCTTTACGCTTTCTATAGTATTCATACCAGTACTTAGAATTACTGGTTTGCCAAACTTAGCAATATGTTCCAATAATGGATAATTATTACATTCGCCAGAACCAATTTTATAGGCTGGTACTTCCATGCTTTTTAACCTATTAGCTGCTGCTCTGGAAAACGGTGTAGAAATAAATATCATGCCTTTTTGCTCAACATACTCTTTAAGCGCAATCTCATCAGATTCATTAAGCGCACATCGTTTCATGACTTCGTAAATGGAAACATCTGTATTTCCTGGTATTACCTTTTTGGCTTCACCACTCATTTCATCTTCTACAATATGGGTTTGATGCTTAATAATTTCAGCTCCTGCTCTATGCGCTGCATCAACCATTTCTTTTGCAACTGTTAACGATCCTTCGTGGTTAATTCCAATTTCGGCGATGACTAATGGCGGAAAATCTATTCCTATTTTTCTTCCTGAAATTTCTATATAAGGGTTATTCATCTTTTTGTTGTTCTAGAGTAAATTCTGCTAGTTTAAAATCATCCATAGTATCTATGTCTACATTAGCAAATGCATGATCTACGATGACAGGTATATTATTATTTGAAATGATTTTATCGTCTAGTATAAGCTCACGCTTTGTTATATACAACAACCCATTTTCATAGTATAAAGGCTCTAAATCCTGACTTCTTTGCCCCATATTATATAAAAATGGTTCGTATGTGTTGTTTACTATTTTTCCTAGTTTATGATGGTTTTTTGTAACTGTAATTAAACTATCTGCGCCTTCTTCTATGATTTTATCACAGGCACTTTTTAATAGATTCTTGGGACGTAAAGGATTGGTTGGTTGTAATAGTATTACAAAATCGTATGTTTCGTTAAGTGTTAACAAAGCATGCTTTAAGGCTGATACCGTAGAGGCTTTATTACCCGATATTTCTTTGGGTCTATCTATTACCTGTACATTGTTTTTTAATGCAATCCTTTTTATTTCCTGATCGTCTGTAGTCACGACTATTTTTTCAACATAATCTAAATTGGATTTTGCGAAATCGATACTATACTCAATTAAGGGTTTGTTTTTAAGAGGTAAAACATTTTTTTTAGGTAACCGTTCTGAACCTCCCCTTGCTGGTATTATAACAACAAATGTTTTATTTAACTTGTTAGTTTTCATACAACAACATTGTTTTTATTGCAGTTACATCCGATTTATCTATAAGCAATTGATAATCGTACTTGCTTAATAATTCTCTAATTTCTGAGAATTGATCGGCAGCCTTCTTGTCCGTTCTAAAACCATGTTCGAAATGAATAATTGAAGGTGAAACACTATCAAAATCCATATTCATTATAATATCATAATCATAACCTTCGGCATCGAGAACTAATAAATCTAATTGCTTGATATTATTCTCGTTTATAAACGCACTTAAACTTGTACATTTTACTTTTTCTTCTGTTATGTATTGCGATGGTATGTTTGTTTTTTTATGATGGTCTTTATCGAAAGAGGCAATGCCTAATGCAAACTCCGGCAATTTATCTTCATACTGTTTTGCTACTTTAAAAATAGACGTTTCGGTTAGGGTATTATGAATAGCGTAGTTTACTGGTTTAATGTTTGGAAAATCCTTGTATGTTTCTTTTAAATCATTAAAATAATCCTGGATAGGTTCTAAAACATAACCGCTAACATGTAATCTGTTATATTTTATAAATTCATAAATAGGGTCAAATCTTTTACCGTCGTTTGCTCCTACTTGTATAAAGTTTATTTTATGTTCTTTTTTTATCTTTTGATATAAAATACTTTCTAAAAAATTAAAATAGGATACAGAACTAATTCTATAGCCCTTTTTATTTATTATATGCTTTATTCTTTTTTTAATGTACTTCTTCATTAATTTATGTCTATGCTAATTTTAGCATTGTTTATAATGGCATTCATGCCTTTATTCCATTGGTTAGAACTGTAAAGCCCTGCTGGTAGTTGTTCTTTTTTATATCTGTTATTTAGAAAGTCCTGAATGGCATTTACCCAATCTTCTATAAAATGTGGGTTATCGATTAGCTTTCCATACTTTCCATTTTGTAACACTTCTGCAACACCTCCTAAGTTTGAAGCGATACAGTAATTGCCACAGTGTAATGCTTCTATTAAGCTTAACCCAAAACCTTCATGGGTTAGGGTTGGAAATAAATAACAATCGGATATTTGATAATATTCTGGTAATTCACCATTAGGAACAAGTCCCAAAAACTTCACCCCTTCAATATCTTGATCTCTTTTAGCCCCAATAATCCAAAGTTCTATGTTTAATTCATTATTGTATATGCGTTTCCATGCATTTAATATAAGCCCCAGACCTTTTTTAGGTCTGTCTTTTGAACACCATGTAAAAATGGTTTTACCATCTACTTTATGCTTCGTCTTTAGTGCTTTTTTTTCTGATGCTTCAAGTTTATAAAATTTAGAAGTATCTATGCCATTATGAAGCACAGAAAACAAACATGGCAAAATGGTATATGTCTCTTTATGCGCTATATAAGAATCATGTGTTAGCACTATCATTTCGTCAATAAATTCAAAAAACCATCTACTTTCAAAATTGCCAAAAAAGGGAGGATAGCCATGATAAAAAAACTGGATATAAAACCGGTTTTTGTAATTAGATGCATCTAAAAAATCCTTTAGTGCTTTTGCCAAACCAAAATTGTCAACCAATTGAATAATATAGTCCTCTCCGTCAATTATTATCTCGCTTAAAGCTTTTAAATAGTTGGCGTATGGTTTTTTCGTAATTCTTTTTTTTATTTTGGAAGATATTGAGGCATCTATAGTTTTGTATGTAACCTCTGGAATATGTGTTTCTGGGGTTTCACAAATGATATAATCTACTAAATGATTGTTACTAAGGTAGTTTTTGTACATAGTAGTCCAACTTCCTATTTTTTGATAAGGGATAGAAAATTGGGATATTAAAATTACTTTGGCCATACCTTGTATTTATTGCTAAACTAATATTTTAAGCATTATAGATTTTAAATCATCCGAAATTTTATAAACATAATTATATGTATGTAAGTTAGATACGACATAACTTAACACATTATCGTTTATGGTCTTTAAAGTGATATATTCTGGTATGTTTTTACCAAGCATTTTTTTTAATGTGTACTTTTTCGATTTAAAAAAAGGGGCTTCTTTAAAAACAACATGAATATTGATTTTAAGCTCATTACTGCATAATACGTTATAAAACCAATTATCGAATTCTGTCTTTTTGTTTGAAATGATAATGGGCTTATCGTATTCTATTATTTTGTTAAAAGCTGTTTTATCGATCACTTTACCTATTTCATGATCGTTAGCCTTTATTTTTCCAGAAACTCTAACTTGCTTTAAGTAGTCATGATTACGTTGTACAATGCCCTTAATATGTAATTTGGCTGTTAATGCTTTTTGCTCGCTATTAACATAATTTACATGCCATTGATGCAGCATAAGCACTTGATCGCTGTAAAAATGAATATCTTTTTTTGCATGTTTTAATCTAACATGCACATCGGTGTCTTCTGCTCCCCAAAAATGATAATTTTCATCAAATCCATTAAGGCTTCTTAAATCGTTAGTGTTGAACAGAGATATACCGGTAGCTTCGTTTGTTGATTCGAATTTAATTTTATAATCTTCAAACTTCTTCTGCTTTATTGATTCTTCTTTTGATAAAAACCCTACCTTAAAATAAACATTAGAAAAAGTTTTAATCAAATTAAAACTTGTGTTTATAAATTCCGGATGGAATATCATGTCTATATCTGCAACAAAAAAATAAGGTGTTTTTGCGAGGTTTAAAGCAAAATTAAGTGCTTTAGATTTATTCCATGGTTGATACACATTATATGCATAATAATAGGTGGCAAAATCATATTTAGAAACCAAGATTTCAACCTGTTTGGCCATTTCTAGTTTGCTACCATAATCAATAAAAAGAACTGTAAAATCTGTATTTGTTTGAGATACCAGAGATTCGAGAGAATTCTCAATTCTTCGTAAATCCCTGTCTCTATATGGATACACTACAGTAATCATTAATCAATTTATTTTAATAGTTTTTCTCCTTTTCCGGTTAGTTTTAATGATAGGTATGCTAAACTAAACTTTCCCCAATTAATTACAATGTTCATATTAAAAAAAGAAAGTGTTTTTAAGACCTTTATCAAGGCATTAACGCTTTCTTTATCATGGTACAGAAAAGGTAAATATTTAATAATCGTCTTAAAATAAAACAGCCTTAGTGTATTGGTTATTCTTTTTTTGGTTATCAAAATATGAATATATTTTGATGTACTTGCTAATATCGATTTTCTTAATAAAAAATTCTTTTTATTTCCTACCTCTTTGGTTGTACTGGCATCATGCCATCTATAATAAGTTAGGTAGTTATCTATAACAACCATACTGGGATTATCTAATAAAACCCTTGCATAAAAGTCTCTATCCTGTCCAGCCAACAAATCTTCATCAAACAGCACTTTATTTTCTAAAAAGCTTTTTTTCCACATAATATCTGGTAAATACCAAGTAATTTTTAGGGTTAAAAAGTCTTCTAAAATATTACTAGTTAATGTGGTTCTATTTTCCTGACCTACAATGTTATTTATTGTATTTGAAAACATTTTGGTTTTAGAAATAACAGCATCCATATTGTCCTTAAATGCTTCTGCCTTTTTCTTTATAAAATCCGGATGCATGATATCGTCACTGTCAAACCAATTAACATAACTACCTCTACATTTTTCAAACCCATAATTTCTACAAGAATTTGCGCCTTTAATTTTGTTATTGGGTCTTTTAAAAAGTACAAATCTTGAGTCTTCTTCAATAAATCTTTCAATAAGTTTAATAGAATTATCTGTTGAGTGATCGTCTACAATAACACATTCCCAGTTTTTATAAGTCTGGCACTGTATACTTTCTAAAGTTTCTACTAAAAGCGATTCTCTATTATATACTGGTATTATTATGGATACTAATGCTTCCAACTATATTATATTTTGTACTAAACCGTTTATTGTATTAATATGCCTATCCATTAAAAAATTAGCTTTTATAAATTCCTTTCCTGCTTGTCCTAAGGATATTGCTAAATTTTTGTCTTGTAAAATAGTTATCATATGCTCCGTCATGGTATCCACATCATGTTCTTTAAAAAGCAACCCTGTTTTTCCATCAATAATAACTTCTGGTATGCCTGCATGTTTAGAAGTTATAACTGGTACTCCCGCTATACTTGATTCTAGAATGGCTAAGGGTGTTCCTTCCATATCACCATTTGATGCTGTAATAGAGTGTTGTACAAAAGCCATGGATTCTTCTAAATAAGCTTTGAACTCCTGAGGTTTTATAACTCCTAGAAAACTAACGGAATTTTCTATTTTTAAATAGTTAACTAAATTTTTACAGGTTTCCAATAGATTCCCATTACCAGCCATAAGCAGCTTGGCTTCTGGAAACTCTTTTAACACGTTATTAAAAGCTAAAATAGTATAATATGGCGCTTTTTTGTTTGTAAACCGCCCGGCTGCAATAAATTGAGGTTTTAAAAACTGTGGTTTGGCATCTGCAAACAAATTATTTGGTCCATAGATGTTTTTTACAAGCTTACTCTCAGGACATCCTAAAGCGATAAGCTTTTTTTTCATGACTTCTGAAACTACAATAATATATTTTGCATATTTAAACATCTCTAAATACTGAGGTTTAAAGCTATTTATGGTCTCTGTTACTGTGGCATCGTAACCATGAAAATGAATTATTAATGGCAATTTTGAAGTTTTTATCGCATCTATATACATCGCCGCAGTAGTGCCATATTCTGCTAATATAACCTGTATTTTATTTTTTTTCCACGATTTTACAAGTGCTTTACTTTCTGCTCTTAGGGGTTGTTTTTTTATAACATTAATGGCTTTACCTATGTATCTTCCTAAGCCTTTAAAAATTAGGCCTTCACCCTCTAAATGTTGATTATTAGCAGAACCGTAGTAATATTTAACACAACCATGCAATAATGTTTTATGTGCCTGTATAAAGGTCTCAGAGTACGCATTAAGGTTGGGTGTTAATATAGCTATATTTGGTTTTTCTTTCACAGTTTGCATATTAATTTAACCTTCTTTTTAATACTCTTTTAATCTTATTTTTTCCGATGTTTAAAATTTCTGAACCATGATACTTTTTTATAGACTTCAAATGTTTGATATGTACTTTAAACTCAGACATAAAAAATGTCATTAACCTCATTCTACTTTTGTGATAGTCTATGAGTTTTAAATTAGAGGTAACCCCATTTTCATTTTTTCTATATACCCCCATGTTCCCATCTAAAAGCTTTAAATTTCCTTTTGAAGCGACTAAGGCGAAAAGTGCCATATCGCCACTTTTAACGTCCTTAAACCATTCTGGAAATGCTAAGCAATCTCTTCTAAACACAATAGAAGATGTATGAAATAATGCCGTTTTTGAGAATGTATCTTTTAATGTAAATACATCTTTAGTATACGATCTCCATGGTTTGCTTTTAAAATCGGGCAACATTTCATTAGTTACAAATACATTATGGAAACACCCCGCAAACTCTATATTAGATTCTAAAAAATCTATTTGTTTTTGCAGTTTTGAAGAATCTGTCCAATAATCGTCCCCTTCACATAGCGCTATATACTTTCCTTTACATTGTTTTAGCGCAAAAATAAAATTAGGCATCATGCCTAAATTTTCTTTATGGTTAAAATATGTGAAAGACACATTTTTATGGGCTACTCCTAAAAACTCATTTATTATGGCATTGGTTTTATCTGTAGAGGCATCATTAGAAATTACAAACTCAACATTAAATGATGTTTTTTGATTGAGCACACCTTGTATCGCTTCATGAATATACTTTTCATGATTAAACGTTATCATACAAACAGAAACCGTAATCATATCATCCTTTTTAACTAATAATTCTACCAGGAACCCCTACAATCGTGCAATTATCCGGTACATCTTTTAAAACTACAGCCCCTGCTCCTACAATGACATGTTCACCCAATACTACATCTGGTAAGATTATTGCCCCAGCTCCTATAGAGGTGTAACTCCCTATTTTACATCTGCCTAAAATAGTCGCATTTGGCGATATTTCTACAAAGTCTCCTATCTGACAATCATGTGTTACGACACTATTGTAGTAAACCAGACATCCTATTCCCAGTTTTGCACTACTTGATATGATTGCTCCTGAAAGTACCGAAGTTCCTAAGCCAATGGTTACATCATGGTCATTAATCTGTGCGCTTTTTGATAGTATTGATTTTGGAACACCCCCTAAGTCGATAAATTTATTATATAAATTGTTTCTCAATTTCGGGCTTCCCAGTCCAAGTATAAAACTATTATTTTTAGTTTTGATATGTTGTTTTACCTCTTCTAAAGATCTTATTATGGTATAGTTTGAAGCTAAGGATTCATCTAGCTCAGGTGACACATCATCAAAAAAGAATATATCTTCTTTTTTATAGTTTAAATCAACCAATAACATGTGAAGTATTTCTTTGGCAAAACCTTTAGCTCCTACAACAATCATGATACATTTTGTTTTATTTTATTTACCATCAAATCAATGTCCTCATTTTTTAATCCTAAATAAACAGGTAAACATAGTATTCTTGAAGCAATCGATTCCGATATTGGCATTTCCGGGGTATTAATATAAGGCAATTTATTGAGTGAAGGATAAAAATACCTTCGTGGATAAATTTCGAGGGCATTTAACTGTTCTAAAACTTTTAATAGTATGGCTTCACTTTCAAAAACCACCGGAAAATAACTATAATTCCATGTAGTTCCTTCACGTATTTTTAAAAATTGAATTGGTAAGCTAGCCAATGTGTCCTTATAATAATCTACTACTTTTTTCCGCTCTATTATTATATGATCGATATAAGGAAAAACAGCAAGTCCCATAGCGGCCTGGAGTTCGGACATTTTACCGTTTATACCTAAACCATGAAAATCTAGTGGTCCGTCATGCCCAAAATTATGACTATAAAATAAGGTCTCATAACTTTCATCATTACAAAATATAGCACCTCCTTCTCCTGTTTGAAACAACTTAGTCGCATGGAAACTACAAGCACTCACATTACCATAATTAAAGACAGATTCTCCTTTGTAAGACACACCAAAACAATGAGCTGCATCATATATTACCTTAAGACCATGCTTTTTTGCAATGTTTTCAATAACCGATACATGACATGGATTCCCAAAAACGTGAGTTGCCAAAATCGCTGTAGTTTTAGCAGTAATAGCAGCTTCGATTTTGGTTTCATCTATAGTAAAATATTCCGGATGTATATCGACAAAAACAGGTTTGCAATTTTCCCAAATAATTGAAGACACTGTTGCTACATACGAAAAAGGCGTTGTAATAACCTCTCCTTTATTTGCAAAGATCTTTAATGCTATTTGTAATGGAATGGTTCCATTATTAGTCAATATAAGTGCGTTCGTTTTTAGATGGTTTTTTAATTTATCCTCTAACTCTAAAACCAACTCGCCCCTGTTAGTTATCCATGATTTATCCCATGCCCGTTTTAGAATAGCATTATATTCCTCTTGTGGAGGCAAAAATGTTTTGGTTACATTTATCATTTCTTTACAACATATAAAACACTCGTTCTGCTAATTCCAAACCTCTCATATACTTCCTTTCCAAAATAGTTGATGTCTAGTGCGTTCATTTTAAAGCCAGAATTAGTAATTCGCTCCATAAAATCAGATTTACTATAAAGACGTTCATGGTCTTCTTGTCCAAAATATTTCCAACGTTCTGCCTCTGTATAGCTTTTATTTTTATCTGCTTCAACAGATTTATCAATTTCCAATATAATTGGCACCATTAAGATTGCTATACCTCCTTCTTTAAGCACTCTATATATTTCGTCAATGGCTTTTTGATCGTTTTTTACATGCTCTAGAACATGAGAGCAAATAATAACATCCCAGGTATTATCTTCATACAGTTTCATGTCCTGTATATCGATTTTATCGTCTACACCTTCCATGGCTAAATCTGCAGTACGATATTTTCCTGAAACAATATGTTTTTTAAAATAATCTTGTAAATGTTTTGTTGGCGCTATATCTAATAAAGACAGGCTTTTATCTGCATTGTTTTTATTAAAGTAATCTGTTAAATACAAAGCCATCAACCTCGATCTATCTGCCGAACTACACTTTTCGCACGAATAGTTAAACAGGTTTAATGTCTCAAATAAAAAGATGGAGTGTACAAACCCAAATTTATCAAACGACCTTAAATATTTTTGCGGTAATGGCATTAAATTAACAGCATCGGTTCCACAAACAGAGCAAGAGAAACTCCCTCTAGGTTTTTTAATTTTTCTCTTTATTTTTTTTAAAATTTTAAACATTATGTTGAGAGATTTGCCATGTTATTAATTCTTGTGGCCTTACAGCTCCAATCCATTTGCCGTACCAGGATACGTCCCTTTTATCCTCTAAAAAGGATAATTGTAATACATTATACTCGTTACATAACGGTTTAGAAGTATCTTCAACCAATAAAGCCCTAACAGAATAAGTATCTACATTTAATAAGTTTTTAGGAATTATAGCTGTTATTGTAAATTTTCCTGTATTGCATTTATAAACATCAGATATAACATTAAATGCCGGTGTTTCAGAACTTGTGTAAAATACTATACTAATATTTAAATCTCTTTCTTTATCGCTTAAATTTTCAATATTGAACTCTAATTCCAAATCATTAGAAATAAATAAAGACTTCTCTGGCACATTTGCCCGTACTCCTAACAATTTACAATCGGCACTTCCTGGAGCCTCTTCAATAGACCATTCCTTATTTAAAACATTCGATTTTTTCTCTGTTTTTAAATATTCATCAACTGTATCTTCTGGTGTACCTCTATAAATAACCCTTCCTTTATCTATCAATATAGCTTCTGTGCACAAGCTTTTAATTGCCGACATATTATGACTTACAAAAAGTACGGTGCGCCCTTCCCCTTTAGCTATATCTTTCATCTTACCAATAGCCTTTTTTTGGAACTCTGCATCTCCAACAGCCAAAACCTCATCAATCACTAATATTTCGGGTTCTAAAAACGCAGCTACCGCAAATGCTAATCGTACTGTCATCCCAGACGAGTATCGCTTTACCGGTGTATCAATGTAACGCTCGCAACCAGAAAACGCAATGATTTCCTCGATTTTAGAACGAATCTCCTTTTTGGTCATTCCTAAAATAGCTCCATTTAAAAAGATGTTTTCCCGTCCTGTCATTTCCGAATGAAACCCGGTTCCTACCTCAAGCAACGAGGCTATTCGGCCTCTGGTTTTAATTTTTCCAGTGGTTGGACTCGTAACCTTTGATAATATTTTTAGCAACGTAGATTTACCCGCTCCATTTTTACCAATAATACCTAAAACCTGCCCTTTTTTTACTTCAAAACCAATATCTTTTAACGCCCATACATAATCTGAATTTCCTTTTGTGCTTCTATCATTTACATCTCCAATCTTTAAATAAGGATCTTCTTTACCTCTTATTTTATACCACCATCTATTAAGATCGTGACTAATAGTACCTGTACCTATCAATCCCAATCGATATTGTTTAGATAAGTTCTCTACTTTTAATATGGTATCGTTATTACTCATTAATTAAACGGACATGATTTTAACAAGCCTTCTTGGCGTTGTTTTAATAAACTTGGGTTAATCGTCATTACAGATTTATTTTGTAAAAACAATGCTTCTATAGTATCTACCGTTAAGTCTTTTACAGGAATACTAATTGTTTCTTTAAATGCGATACCAACCGATTCGAAATAATCATAAAACTTAATATCGTCCCCAAAAAGCTTATCAGAAAACTTAACCCATAATGCTGGTATATGATACGCATGAGAAACTATTACGCCATGTAATGAAGACGAAATAATTTGTTCACATTCTAAAATCTCGTCTGTTGTTTTTTCAACATCATACGTAAGCAAATCTATAACTTTAACTGCATCATTATCTTTAAAACGCTTGTTAACCTCTTCATAATCTACGTAATGAGGAATAATACCTATTGCATATTTTTTTGAAACTTGTTTATTATAGTAGCAGGGTATTAGTAAAGCCGGATCTCCATAAATTTCGGGACAACTAAAGCCTTTTTCTATAATACCAGCTCTTGTTAAAGGGCCTCTTACTGCCAAAAATTTAGCATTTCTAATAGTATCGTTATTTTTAATAATACCACTACCCCAAACAATAGATTTTTTATTAGCATATGAAACAATACTTCCAATAGACAAATAATGTTTCAGCAAATATTTATAACGCCGCTTTGAGGGATTCAAAACAGTTTTCACCTTTTCATTAGATATTTTTTCTACAAGATATTTAGACATCAAATCGCCATAATTCTCTCTTCCATCTTGTCTTTTTCCTTGCCACCAAAACAATCTAATCCCCATAACCAATTAATTATACGTTATCTATAAAGCTTTTTTCTGTTTTGTTAAAAACAATTAAACCGGCTAAAAATATAGCAACACTAACAACTGATACATATATTAGTTTTGCTAATGAATAGTCGCCTATTCCTAAGGTCATATACCGAAATAATTCTACAATAGTTGTCATTGGGTTATATTCAATAAACTGTCCTGCGATCACTGGTATTTTTCCTTCTTCAACTTTTCTTCTTATTAAATCCAAAGGATACATAACTGCCGAAGCATACATAAGTAATTGGATTCCAAACCCCACTAAAAACGTTAAATCTCTATATTTAGTGGTCATAGATGAAATTATCATTCCAAAGCCTAGACCTAAAAGTCCCATTAATAAAATTATAAGCGGGAATAATAAAAGCTCAAATTGAGGAATCGCATTTTCAGCATGGTCAGTAAAGAATACAAAATAAACGTAAAACGTTATGAATACTAATAGCTGAATTCCAAACTTAAGAAGATTAGAAACTACGACGGACATTGGCATGATAACCCTTGGAAAGTAGACTTTCCCAAAAATGTTTTGATTCTTTTTAAAGGTATCGCTTGTTCCCTTTAAACACTCGCTAAAGTAATTCCATGAAGTAATGCCTGCCAAGTTAAATAATAAATCTGGCACCCCATCTCCTGTAGGTATATTGGCCAAATTATTAAAAACTAGTGTAAAAATTAATGAGGTAAATAATGGCTGAATAAAATACCATAAAGGTCCTAAAATGGTTTGTTTATATACAGTAATTACATCTCTCTTTACAAACAACACCAATAAATCTCGATACCTCCATATTTCATTGAAATTTAAATCAATCAAACGCTTTTTGGAAGAGATTGTATATAACCACTGTTCTTCTTTCAAAATTCTTTAATTTGTTGGGTTTACATGGTTAAATTAAAAACTAATTCCTCTTGAATTTGCTTTTTATCTTATTTAACAAACCTGTTTTTTCGTACGATTCGTGATAAGCATTACCATAAGCACCATAGCCATAACCATAGCCGTAACCGTAACCATAGCCATAATTATGATTTGCTTTATAATAGTTTAATATATAGCTTATATTTTTTAGTTCTCCCGATGCATATTTAGCATTAACAAGTTCTAACATGCCTTTTTTAGTATAGTCTAATCGTATAACGAAAAGAGATGCGTCTGCATATTGAGATAATATTAATGCATCTGTAACTAAACCTAAAGGAGGGGAATCTAACACAATAATATCGTATGTATTTCTTAAACGATCAACAAGCTCGTGCATCGTATCACTCATTAATAATTCAGAAGGGTTAGGCGGTATTGGCCCCGATGTTATAATATCCAAATTATCAATATGACTTTTATACGTAACCTCTTCTAATGTTTTATCTCCGATTAAATAGTTAGTGACTCCGATACTGTTATCTAAATCAAAATCACCAAAAATCTTAGGCTTACGTAAATCTAATCCTAATAAAATCGTTTTCTTTCCAGATAAAGCATAGGCACTTGCTATATTAATAGAACAAAAAGTCTTTCCTTCACCACTAACGGACGAGGTAATCATAATTGTTTTACCACCTTTTTTATCTAATTTTTTATAAAAGAATTGTAAACTCGATCGTACTGCTCTAAAAGCCTCTGCCACTGCCGATTTAGGCTTTTCAAAAACGACTAAGTTGTTATCATGTTTATATTTACCTATCAACCCTAAAATAGGAATCTTAGATAAGCGCTTCACTTCATCTGGTCCATGAACAGTATTATCCATTAAAAAAAGAGCAAACACTAAAGCCATTGGTCCAAAAAAGCCAATCAATAGCGCCATCATATAATTAAGATTCTTGTTTGGTCCAATGGGGCCATTACCAGAATCTTTAGCTTCTTCAATAACTAGTATATCCGATATATTGGCCGCTTTAATAATAGCAGCCTCACTCCTTTTATCCATGAAGAAATTATACGATTCCTGACTTAAGTTTAACTTCCGTTGTATTTTTAGGAATTCCTGCTGATCTTCAGGTAAACCACTTAAACGGTTTTCTAGATTTGCTTTATTAGTTTGAATAGTTCGCAATTGAATACGAATGGTATTTTTTGTTGAAGCTATGGTTTCTAAAAGCACACTTTTTTCTGCATTTATACTACCATCTAATTCCCTTAGCGACGACGACCCTTCCTGTACTAACTGCTCTAACTCTCGACGTTTTATAGCCAGATCCGTAATTTTGGCAACACTATTAACGATATTCCCCTCTTCTACTCCTACCGAAGTTGGTGCTGCAATATTTGTATAATCCTTCTTTGTTTTTAAATAGTTTTCTAAAATATCTAAATACTGTAACTTGGTCTGGTTCTCTTCTTTTTTTAAATCTAATTCGCTAATTTTTTCAGAGACCAATGTCATCTCATCATTTACATCAAACACCTTATTTTTCTTTCTAAAAGAATTCATTGTATAGTTTGCTGCTTTTAAGGTATCGCTTACAATACTAAGGCTGCTATCAATAAACTTTATGGTATTTGTAGCATATAAATTTTTACGTTCTAAATCTGCTTTTCTCAATATTTGAGTGTTCGCATTTAAATAATCGGCAATTTTTTGTTTGTTGGTTCCTGTTAAGGATAAAACTAATATGGAAGATGACGTTTTGGAATAAGGCTTAACCGAAACAGCTCTTTTATAACGATTTACGACACTATTAAAATTTAAAAATCGGATAAAATATTCCGAATCTGCAATAATCTTACTACCTGGCCTGGCATGCAAAGTAAATGCTCCAAAAGGAAGTTCTACGAGCTGACCAATATTATATACTTCTTTAAAACTTCTTTTAGAAAGCGCCACACGTTCAAACGACTTGTCATGATATTTTTGCCCGAGTATGCTTTCGGTTTCAAAATCAACGCTAAGCTCATATTGAAAATCATTAATAAAACGAATACTAATAGGTTTGTTTATTACCTGCGGTTTAGTCTTATTTATATCAAGATAAAAAGGAGCTTTTTTATAAATATCAACTTTTCTGTACTTTCCTTGTTTTAAATACTGCAAGTAAAATTGTAGCGAGTCAACTGCTTTTTCATTATGATTTCTGGTTCCTATGCCAATCATAATCTTTCCTACTTTACCAGAAACACCTCCCCAATTGAAAGAAATACTAGTATTTGCTGCAAAAAACGGATTTTGATCATTCTCTACAGACATTAGCGTACTTAACTTATAAACATTTTGTTTTCTAATATTAATCCAATAGGCGACAAAAAAGGACACACCTATACATAAAACAAATAGTTTCCAAAACTTTAATATTTTGAATAAAAGACCCTTGATGTCGAAATTAACACCTTTAGATTCTAAATGATTTATATCTTCTAATTCATTGTAAGACATAGGCTATATTCTGTTCAATAATAAAACGGTGGTAGTTATCAAGGATACAACAGTTGCCAATGCTCCAATATTTTGTAGGGCATTGGTTCCTGTTCCCCAAGATTTCTGTTTTATAGGCTTTACATAAATCATATCATTCGGCTGAATGTAATAATATGGCGAATTCATAACAGCAACATCAGTTAAATCTAAATGAAATATCTTTTGCCCTTGAGGAAATTGCCTAATAATCAAAACATCTTTTTTATCACCTGTATCCAAAATATCACCCGAATTAGCCAAGGCTTCAAAAACATTAACACGTTCCTTAAACAAAATGCTAGTGCCTTTATTCCCTACTTCTCCAGTGGCTGTATATTGCAACCCTGTAAGCTTTACAGTTACAAAAATGTCATTAGCCGCCTTGTACTCGGTTTCTAACAATTTTTTCTCAACAATCTGTTTAATTTCGTCTGTAGTAAATCCTAATACATTTATATTTCCTAATTTTGGAAGGCGAATATTTCCATGCAAATCAACCGTAAAACCATCAAAATAGGCACGTTCCTGACTATCCGCATTTAAATTTCCCTCTCCTATTGGGTTAAAAATTGAAACCGTTTCTTGCTTGGCCGCTTTAATACGAATATTTAGAATATCATTTATTTGTACACGATAAGGTTTTTGCTTTTCAACAATAACCTGGGTAGAATCTGTTGCTTTACTTTTATTTTGAAAATAAACAGTATCTTTATATGGAACACAGGATACTAACACTGCACCTATAACCATTATAGTGACAAAAAAGCATTTCTTCATAAAGGTGATTTGATTTATCACAAATATAAGTTTTCGTCCTGAACAACAAAACTTATGATCTATTTTTTAGTTTTTTATCCGTTATTTGCAAGAAAAATATCTCTTGAATTATTTAACAGTTGAAAACATATCAAAATCCTACGGAGAGCTAACACTTTTTGAAGACATTTCCTTTAGCGTACATAAAGATCAGAAAATTGCTTTTGTTGCAAAAAACGGAACTGGCAAAACCTCCATCTTAAATATTATTTCGGGTGATGATGAATCCGATTCTGGCTCTGTAGTCTATAGAAAAGGTATTGCCGTATCGTTTCTATCTCAAGACCCTAAATTTGATGATAAGCTAACTATTGAAGAAACCATTTTTGCGAGCGACAACCCTATTTTAAAGGTTATTGCCAATTACGAAAAAGCACTCTTAAACCCAGATGACACTGATGCATACCAAACTGCTTTCGAACAGATGGAACAACATCAGGCATGGGATTTTGAAACACTATACAAACAAATCCTTTTTAAACTAAAACTGGATAATTTAAGCCAAAAAGTAAGCACACTTTCTGGTGGACAAAAAAAACGACTATCGCTTGCCAATGCCTTAATAAATAAACCCGATTTGTTAATACTAGACGAGCCTACAAACCATTTGGATCTGGAAATGATTGAGTGGCTGGAAGCTTTTTTTGCCAAGGAAAACATTACACTGTTTATGGTAACACACGATCGCTATTTTTTAGAACGTGTTTGCAACGAAATTATAGAATTAGACGAAGGCAAGCTATACAGTTATAAAGGTAATTATTCCTATTACCTAGAAAAACGAGAAGCAAGAATAGAACGTGAATCTGTTGAATTAGGCAAAGCAAAACAACTGTTTAAAAAAGAATTGTCCTGGATGCGCCGACAGCCAAAAGCCAGAACAACCAAATCGAAATCTCGAATCGACGATTTTAAAGATATAAAGCATCGTGCCCACCAACGTAGAAACGATCATGAAGTTCAACTTGAATTAAACATGGAACGTCTCGGCAGTAAAATTTTAGAATTTCATAAAGTATCAAAAGCATTTAAAGACAAGACCATACTTGACAAGTTCGAATACACGTTCCAAAAAGGAGAACGTGCCGGTATAATAGGTAAAAATGGTACAGGAAAAACGACCTTTCTAAATATATTAACCCAAACAGCACAGCCAGATTCCGGTAAAGTAGTAAAGGGAGATACGGTAAAGTTCGGATACTACACCCAAAATGGAATTACTATAAAACCCGAACAAAAAGTTATAGACGTTATTAGAGAGTTCGGAGACTATATTCCACTAAAAAAGGGCAGACAAATTAGCGCACAGCAACTTTTAGAACGTTTTTTATTCAGTAGAAAAAAGCAATACGATTTTGTTGAAAAATTAAGCGGAGGTGAACGCAAACGCCTGTATTTATGTACTGTTTTAATTCAGAATCCAAACTTCTTGATTCTTGATGAGCCTACTAACGATTTAGATATCGTAACACTTAATGTACTCGAAAGTTTTCTTCTGGATTTTCCCGGTTGTGTTATTGTCGTATCTCACGACCGTTATTTTATGGATAAGGTTGTAGACCACCTTTTTGTATTTAAAGGCGAAGGCGTTATAGAGGATTTCCCAGGAAATTATACAGACTATAGAGTTTACGAAGATAGTCAGCCTGTCGTTTCAAATGTACAGGAAGATAAAAAGGATAAAAATGCCTGGAAGAAAAACGAGTCCAAACTATCATATAACGAAGAAAAAGAGCTTAAAAACATTGAAAGTAAATTAAAATCGTTGGCATTCGATAAGAAAGAACTAGAACATAAATTCAATAATCCAGATCTTACACAAGATGACATAAATAAGTTATCTGATGAATTACAAAAAATTATAGATACTATTGAAGCTAAAGAAGAACGTTGGTTTGAGTTGTCTGCTAAACTTGAAGATTGATTTAGTTATTTCACAGATAATCAAAGAGTTAACACTGAGACACACTAAGGTTTAGTTTATCCTCGCTAAAACGCCAAGACATGAAACGTCACTGAATACCGAACACTGAACACTGAATACTGAATACTGAATACTGCAAACCAAACACTGAACACTGAACACTAAAATGTATCAAATCATTCAATACATAAAATTTTTAGTAAGGTCTACCAATCAACACGGTGTGCACTCTCCCTTTGTGTATAATTTGGTTACCAAATGCTTTTATGATAAAACGAATTACGATGCATACAAACAGGTTTCAAACTATAAGAAAGCGCTTTTAAATAATAAGACCTGTATTAAAGTAACCGATTTAGGAGCAGGTTCGCAAGTGATGAAGCAAAAAGAACGCCGTATTTCATCAATGGCTAAAAATGCAGGATCAACTATAAAAAGAGCAAAATTCATTTATCGATTGGTAAACTATTTTAAACCTGATACTGTTTTAGAATTAGGCACATCGCTAGGAATTGCAACACACGCCATGAGTTTAGCAAACCAAGCAACTAAAATTACTACCATTGAGGGTTGCCCTAATATTTCGGAATTTTCAAAAGCAAATTTCAAAAAACATCACCTGAATAATATCGATCTAAAAACTGGTAATTTTAAAAACGTTTTAAATCAATCAACTACCAATAATTACGATCTTATATTTTTTGATGGCAACCATCAAAAAGAAGCTACGTTAGCATATTTCGAAACACTTTTACAAACAACTCATAACGATTCGGTGTTTATTTTTGATGACATCTATTGGTCTAAAGACATGACCGAAGCCTGGGAAACGATAAAACAACACCCTAAGGTTACCGTAACCATCGATACTTTTTTCTGGGGATTTGCATTTTTCAGGAAAGAACAAGCTAAAGAGCACTTTACAATTAGAATATGATTAGGAGTGCTCAGTTTGCAGTGCGCAGTTGACAACATAAGAACTATTGAAATACTAACTCCTTTTTATCTTTATGCCTTTCCTAGAAAAACGATAACAGTTACAATCTCAATATTCAATTTCAACATCTATGATGCGCGTAGGTGCATACTAATAAAAAAACACCTCATACACACTCCATTCGCTTACAACTCAAAAAACATTTTTAAAATTCATTATAAAAAAACTTTTAACTTTTGACTTTTAACTTTTAACTTGCGTAGCATGAAAATCTATACCAAAACAGGAGATAAAGGTACCACAGCGTTGTTTGGGGGCACACGCGTACCAAAACATCATATTCGTATTGAAAGTTACGGAACTGTTGACGAATTGAACTCGCATTTAGGTTTAATTCGCGATCAGGACATCCACCAACAATACAAAGACTTATTAATCCATATACAAGACCGGCTTTTTACAGTAGGAGCTATTTTAGCAACCGATCCGGAAAAAGCTATTTTAAAAAGCGGTAAAGAACGTTTAAATATTCCCAAAATTTCTACCGAGAATATTGAACGCCTAGAAAAAGAAATGGATGCTATGAATACCGAACTTCCGCCAATGACACATTTCGTTCTTCCTGGCGGACATCAAACTGTGTCATTCTGTCACATAGCACGCTGCGTATGTCGCAGAGCAGAGCGTTTAGCCACCTCACTTAATGATATTGAGCCTGTTGAGCCTAACACGTTAATGTATTTAAACCGTCTTTCTGACTATCTTTTTGTATTGGCACGAAAGTTGTCATTCGATTTACAAGCAAATGAAATTAAGTGGATTCCAGAAAAAGAATCTTGAAATAGTAACAAAGCAACGATAATTTCAAATGTTTAAAATTGCAATAAAAGATACGTTCTTAAAATTAACGATTAAATAATTCATTTTTTTCTTGCCTGTTTAAACTAAAAAATTATTTTTGCAAAAAAATAAACACAAATAGAAAATGTATTGGACATTAGAATTAGCATCTTATTTAAGTGATGCACCTTGGCCAGCAACAAAAGACGAGTTAATAGATTACGCTATTAGAACGGGAGCGCCGTTAGAAGTTGTTGAAAATTTACAGTCAATCGAAGATGAAGGAGATTCATATGATTCAATTGAAGAAATTTGGTCAGATTATCCTACCGATGAGGATTATCTCTGGAACGAAGATGAATATTAGTAAAAAGCATAAAGAATAGTTAAAAAGTCTCGATCTGAGACTTTTTTTTTGTCTTAATCTTTACATAACATCGTAACAAAATGTATCTTTGAGACGCTTTATAAAAGCCATATAAGTTAAACATAACAAAAGTTACTACTCATAGAATTATTTCTGAGTAAAAATTAAAATATATAAACATGAGTTTTTTAAATTCTGTACTTAAAGTATTTGTTGGAGACAAATCCAAACAAGACGTAAAGGCCATCTACCCTATTGTAGATAAAGTTAAAACCTTTGAAGCTGCCCTTGAATCTCTATCGCATGACGAATTACGTGGTAAAACCGTTGAATTTAAAGATAAAATTGCAGAAGCCAATAAAAGCATAGACGATAAAATAGCAGCTCTTGTAGAAGAAGCAGAGAATACCGAGGATATAGACAGACGAGAGGATATTTATCAAGATATTGATAAACTAAAAGATGATGCTTACGATGCTACCGAGGTTGTTTTAAATGATATACTACCTGAGGCTTTCGCTGTAATTAAAGAAACAGCAAAACGTTTTGTAAACAATACAAATATTACAGTAACAGCAAATACTTTCGATAGAGAATTATCTGGAACAAAAGAATATGTCGTTTTAGATAACGACAAAGCGCTTTGGGCAAATTCATGGGATGCCGCCGGAAAAGCAGTTGTCTGGGATATGGTTCATTACGATGTACAGCTTATTGGTGGTATAGCCATGCACCAAGGTAAAATTGCAGAAATGCAAACAGGTGAAGGAAAAACTCTGGTAGCGACCCTTCCCGTATACCTAAATGCACTCGCTGGAAAAGGAGTTCACTTAGTTACAGTAAACGATTACTTAGCAAAACGTGATAGCGCATGGATGGCTCCTATTTTCGAATTCCATGGTTTAAGCGTTGATTGTATCGACTACCACCAACCAAATTCCGATGCTCGTAAAAAAGCTTATAATGCAGATATCACTTACGGAACAAATAACGAATTTGGATTCGATTATCTACGTGATAATATGGCAAATTCGCCCGACGATTTAGTACAACGTCCACATAATTACGCTATTGTAGATGAGGTCGATTCGGTTTTAGTAGACGATGCCCGTACACCATTAATCATTTCCGGACCAATTCCACAAGGAGAACGTCATGAATTTACAGAATTAAAACCTAAAGTAGATGATATCGTAAGCATCCAGCGTAAATATTTAACAGGGGTGTTAGCAGAAGCCAAGAAGTTAATTAAAGCTGGCGACACAAAAGAAGGTGGTTTTCAATTACTTCGCGTATACCGTGGTATTCCTAAAAACAAAGCACTTATTAAGTTTTTAAGTGAAGAAGGTGTAAAAATGCTGCTTCAAAAAACGGAAAACTTCTACATGCAAGACAACAACCGTGAAATGCCAAAGGTTGATGCCGAATTGTACTATGTTATTGAAGAAAAGAACAATCAAATAGAATTAACCGATAAGGGAATTGAATATCTCTCAGGAAAAGACAACCCAGACTTTTTCATCTTACCAGAAATAGGATTGGAAATTGCGAAAATTGAAAACCAAAAACTTTCCCCAGAAGAAGAAGCAAATTTAAAAGAAGAGTTATTTAAAGACTTTGGAGTAAAATCGGAACGTATACATACACTTAATCAGCTTTTAAAAGCTTATGCTTTATTCGAAAAAGACACGCAGTATGTGGTTATGGACAATAAAGTAATGATTGTTGATGAGCAAACAGGTCGTATTATGGATGGTCGTCGTTATAGCGACGGATTACACCAAGCGATTGAAGCTAAGGAAAATGTAAAAATTGAAGATGCCACCCAAACTTTCGCTACAGTAACACTTCAAAATTACTTTAGAATGTACCGTAAACTATCTGGTATGACGGGTACAGCAGTAACAGAAGCCGGTGAGTTCTGGGAAATCTACAAATTGGATGTTGTAGAAATTCCAACTAACAGGCCAATTGCAAGAGACGATAGAGAAGATTTAGTTTATAAAACAAAACGTGAAAAATATAATGCTGTAATTGATGAAGTGACGCAAATGGCGCAAGCTGGTCGCCCGGTTTTAATCGGTACCACATCGGTTGAAATTAGTGAGCTACTAGGAAAAATGCTTAGCATTAGAAAAATATCGCACAACGTATTAAACGCAAAACAACATAAAAAAGAGGCCGACATTGTAGCAGAAGCAGGTAATGCAGGTCAGGTAACCATTGCAACCAATATGGCAGGTCGTGGTACCGACATTAAATTAAGCGACGAAGTAAAAGCTGCAGGTGGTTTGGCCATTGTAGGTACCGAACGTCATGATTCTCGTCGTGTAGACAGACAGTTACGTGGTCGTGCTGGTCGTCAGGGAGATCCAGGTAGCTCGCAATTCTACGTATCTCTAGAAGATAATTTAATGCGTTTATTTGGTAGTGAGCGTATTGCGAAAATGATGGACCGTATGGGGTTAAAAGAAGGTGAAGTAATTCAACACTCCATGATTTCAAAATCTATTGAGCGTGCTCAGAAAAAAGTTGAAGAAAACAACTTTGGAGTTCGTAAGCGTTTATTAGAATATGACGATGTAATGAATGCGCAACGTGAGGTTGTTTATAAACGTCGTCATCATGCTTTATTTGGAGAACGTCTTCGTGTAGATTTAGCCAATATGATTTACGATACCTCCGAAGGTGTTGCAGAAAGCAATAAAGGCGCTAACGATTATAAAAATTTCGAATTTGAATTGATTCGTTATTTTTCACTAGGCTCACCAATTACCGAAGAAGAATTCGGAAAACTATCTGTACAAGAAATAGCATCTAAAGTGTATAAGGCTGCTTTCGATCATTACAGAGAAAAAATGACTCGTAATGCCGAAATCGCATTCCCTGTAATTAAGAATGTATATGAAACACAAGGCGATAAATTTAAACGTATCGTTGTACCATTTACAGATGGAGTTAAAAGTTTAAATGTTGTTACCGATCTTGAAAAAGCATACGAAACAAACGGAAAACAATTAATTACCGATTTTGAAAAGAACATCACACTCGCTATTATTGACGATGCATGGAAAACGCATTTACGTAAAATGGACGAGTTAAAACAATCGGTACAATTAGCTGTGCATGAGCAAAAAGATCCATTACTTATATACAAATTCGAGGCTTTCGAACTGTTTAAAGGTATGATCGATCAGGTTAACAAAGATGTTATTTCGTTCCTATTCAAAGGAGAATTACCACAAGAAACACAAAATACCATTCAAGAAGCACGTGCTCGTAAGCGAGAAAAATTGAAAACTCAAAAAGACGAAATTCCTAATCTGGATGAACGTTCTGCTCAAAACAGGGCTGCTGGTAACACACAACGTCAGCAAGAAGTTATAGAAACCGTTGTTCGAGACAAACCAAAAATTGGTCGTAACGATCGTGTTACCATTAAACATGTTATGAATGGTGAAAACAAAACACTTAAATACAAACAAGCCGAGCCATTAATCGCCAAAGGTGAATGGGTATTGGTTGACGAATAACCTTTACCTAATTTTAAAATTAGCATCATAAATCCGTCGTTTTTAATGACGGATTTTTTTATGCAATAATTTCAATAAAAACCAATTTATACAATAAAAAATATGACGTTTTAATCAAATGATTGAATGCCTTTCAAAAAGCAATTTGTTTTATCATATTCCAAATTAATTAACACCTTAATTTACTATCTTCCATTTTTTTGTTGAAAAAAAAGCGAAATAAATATTAAATATTTTAAAGTTAAATAACAAGTAACCAATGGAAGAAGTAACAACAATTGCTCTTGAGCAAACAGAAATTATTAATGCAATTGATACAGTTTGGGTGGCTATCTGCGCTGCTATAATCTTTTTGATGGAAGGAGGCTTTGCACTGTTAGAAGCAGGTTTTGTAAGAGCGAAAAACACCATGAGTATTATTGCCAAAGTAATTATAGACATCACCTTTGGAGGTATCGCCTTTTATTTAGTTGGTTTTGGTATTGCTTATGGTAACTCAAACGGATGGTTTGCTTTCGATACAGGTATAACAAATAATGATTTAGGGTTAAGCCTTACAGTATCAAATAAATTGTTTTGGTTTATACAATTAGGGTTTGCTATTGCTGCCATATCTATTGTTTCTGGAGCAGTTGCAGAACGTATGAAAGTTTGGAGTTACGCTTTATTTGTATTTATCTTTTGTGCTATTATGTATCCTTTAGTAGCCAATTGGGTATGGAACCCAGATGGCTGGTTAGCAGTAAGAGGATTTAATGATTTTGCCGGATCATCTGCTGTGCACGCTATGGGTGGTTTTGCAGCTTTAGCCGCAGCTATAGTATTGGGGCCTCGTATTGGTAAATATCAAAAAAACGGTGAGCTTAATCCTATTCCAGGACACAATTTACCATTAGCAGCCGTAGGAGGTTTTATTTTATGGTTCGGATGGTTTGGGTTTAATCCAGGATCTACATTATCTGCTGTCGGAAATTGGGAATTAATAGGCACTGTAGTAACGAATACATTCTTAGCATCAGCTGCTGGTGGTATTTCTACCATGGTTTACACCTATTTTAAATACGGACAAATAGATATAACTATGACAATTAATGGTGTATTGGCAGGACTTGTTGCCATTACTGCCGGATGTAATGTTGTAGATTCCAGCTCTGCTGTTATTATCGGTTTAATTGCTGGTGTTTTGGTTGACGTTGCTGTTATATTCTTTGATAAAATTAAAATTGACGATCCTGTGGGGGCTATTGCTGTACATGGTATTAATGGATTATTCGGTACCATAGCCGTAGGATTATTTGCCTCTGAAAAAGGACTTTTCTTTGGTGGTGGAAGCGATTTACTTATTACACAAGCATTAGGCGTATTAGTTATTGGTTCGTTTTCTTTTTTAATTACTTTTATAATAATGACAATTATGAAGAAAACCATCGGTGTTCGAGTATCTCGTAGAGAAGAAACTGCTGGTATAGATGCCGTATCATTTGGTGTAGAAGCTTACACTACATTCGAATAATCAAACATAAATAAAAACATTAAACATATTCTTATGAAAAAAATAGAAGCCATAATAAGACCCTCAAAATTAAAAGCTGTACAAAAAGGGTTAAAAGAAGCAGATATTCCTTGTCTTACAGTAATTCCTGTAAAAGGATCTGGGCTACAAAAAAGTTACTCAGAACGCTATAGAGGTACAGAACAGTCTATGATTTTGCAAACCCGTATTATGATTATGTGTATAGTAAGTAACTCTAATTTAGAAAAATGTATTGATACTATATTAGACAACGCTTCAGAAGGTCAAGTTGGTGATGGTAAAATCTTTATTTACGATGTAGAAGATGCTATAAGAATAAGAACCAGAACCAGAGGCAAAGAAGCGATTATATAAATACAATTTTAGATCAATCTCATAAAAACCTGACATAAAAATGTCAGTTTTTTTTTATAAATTAATTTGATTTAGCAAAAAAACTAATTAACTTAGTTAAATAACAAGTCATTACAATCAATTACTAACCCCGACTTATTTCTTCCGATAATTTATAGAAGAAAAACTGCATTTGCAGGGTATTGTTACTAATTGAAAATGTTACATTAAAATGGAACAGACAAAATGGCTTGATCGAAAATTTAGATTCCCATTCGAACAAAATATATTTCCATCCATATTAGAAAGGCTCGAAGGTACCTCCATCAGGCTCAATTATAAAGTAAGCCAAATAGCAAAAGAACATTTAACCCTAAAGTTTGAGGGAAAATGGTCTATTCAAGAAAACATTGGTCACCTAATCGATCTTGAACCACTCTGGCTTGGTAGGCTTGAAGATATTTTGAATGATGCAGAGATTATGAGAAGGACTGCAGATTTGGAAAATCATAAAACTGATTTAGCAAGTTATAACGAAAAGAAAATTAAAAAACTTTTAACAGACTTTTTAAGCCTTAGGCAAAAGACCCTATATAGTCTCATTAAACTTAATGAAACTGAAATATACAAACATGCACTGCATCCGAGATTAAGAATTCCTATGCGGGTAATGGATTTATTTCTTTTTGTAGCAGAACACGACGATCATCACATGGCAAGAATTAGTCAATTAAACAAACTGATAATAGCTAAGCCTAAACTATACTAAAGTATATTCTAAAAAAACACATTAAATCATGAAAAAATATTCAAACTATATTATAATTATATACCTACTATTTTTTGCATGCAAAGACTTTAATGATAAAAAAATGGACGCATGGAAATCGGAAGTTTTTCAAGCAGAAAAGGCCTTTAACGACATGGCTCAAAAAGAGGGACTCGCCAAGGCTTTCGAATTCTATGCTGCCAATGATGGTGTTATAAAACGAAATAGAAAAGTTATTGAAGGGAAAAGAGCTATTAAAAAATGGTACGAAAACGACTTTAGACCAAATGAATCCCTAATCTGGTCTCCAACTTTTGTTGATGTAAGTAAATCTGGGGACATGGCTTACACTTACGGAGATTTCATATTAACCTATCCAGATTCGTTAGGAAACAGAAAAGAAAGCACTGGGGTTTTCCATACGGTTTGGAAAAGACAAGAAGACGGTAGCTGGAAATTTGTATGGGATTAGTATGTATCTTATTTACTCTAAACTCTTCAATCGAAGTAAAGCTTCAACATAGTAATAATCTGCATAATTTAAAGGCACATCCACTTCTGCATTATGCGGAATACTCCCTACACTATGCATCAATGCAAAATTGTTATTTTCTCCAAATTTAGCACTGTAGGCCTCAGACCCTAAAGCCTTAATAGATTTATTAATAAAAGACATATAAGATTCTCCTGTATAACAACCTAATTCAATTAAAGCAGATGTAGCAATGGCAGCTGCCGAAACATCCCTTTTTTCATTAGGAATGTCTGGCGCGTTATAATCCCAATAAGGAATACCATCTTCTGGCATAGAATTTATTATGTAATTTGCTATTTTTTGTGCCTGCTCTAAATATTTTTCATCCTTAGTATACCTGTAACAGACTGTATAACCATATAAACCCCATGCCTGTCCACGTGCCCAAGAGCTATCATCTGAAAAACCTTGAGCCGTATTTCTATTTCTTACCTCGCCTGTTTCTGGGTCGTAATCGATAACATGGTAAGAACTGTAATTATCTCTAAAATGATACTTCATGGTTGTATCGGCATGAATAATGGCTATGTCTTTATATTTCGTATCGCCCGTTAACTCTGTTAATTCAAACAAGAGTTCTAAATTCATCATATTATCAATAATTACAGGAAACCTCCAACGGTGATTCGGTCCTACATCCCAACTTTGAATACAACCTACCTTTTCATTAAACCGTGTAATTAAAGAATTACCAGAAGCAATCAAAACCTCTTTAAATGTTTTATTTTTCGTTAATCGATAACCATTTCCAAAAGAACAGTTAAAAATAAATCCAAGATCATGGTTGCTGGTAATCGTTTTATGGCTTTCTATTAATTTTTGAAATTGCTCTGCTCCATTTTTCCACTTTTCATCTTTTGTAACTTCATACAAATACCAACAAGTCCCAGGAAAAAAGCCTTCAGTCCAATCAAACTTTAAAGGTGCCCAATAAATACTTCCGTCTTTGTTGGTTGTTCTAGGAATTCTATTTTCTTCTACTGCTTTGTCTAATAATAAAGATAACTGTTTTTCTACAGCTTCTAATTGTATATCAATAGCCGATTTTTTTTCTGTGTTAGCTTCTTTGTTCTTACAAGAGAGCAATAGAAATGGTATGATTAAAACTAATTTTATAATTTTCATGAAGGTTTTATTTAACTAGAAGCGATTACAAACTAAAGTCCTTATTAAACAAGCTAACATAATTCATTTACTCCAATTCCATTTTAAATATAGTTGCAATTTCATTCATATCCGTATCAGGAATGGTCAATAATAACTCATTCTCTGTTTGTTCGAATTTAACAGGCGTATTAGTTCCTAAAACGGTAATATTTTTAATAGGGCTTGGTGTTGGATAACGGTGTAAACCAAAACTTTTCAGATCTAACACTCTTCCTTTTTCAGGAGCTCCCAAGAAAAACATATAAAGCGCTTTTTTGTCTTTAGACATTGTAAAACGTACATCATCAGCTGAATACTGTACTGTTGCCGATTGTCCTCCAAAATGACCAGCTCCTGCTTTAGAAGTTCCAAAACCGTACTTAATAAATGGACGTGTATTGTAAACAGCCTCGCCATATTTAGACATCCAACCTCCTATTTCTAAAAGAACATCTCGTTGTTCTTTAGGAATTATTCCTTCTTTTGTAGGGGAAACATTTAGTAAAACAGTACCATTTTTACTCCAAACATCAATCATATTACGCAATACCAGTGCTGCATCTTTATACTTTAAATTATCTGTATAAGACCATGATCCTCGACTTATAGTAACGTCGGTCATCCAAGGAGATTCAGATAAATCTCTTTTCCCTCCTTGCTCAATATCTAGCATAGCCATATTATGAGGTAAATCATATTGCTTTATAACGATCGCTACATCCTGATTTTTCTTTTTTGCTTCATTTAAATAATACGCTGCGAATTCTTTTCTATACTGCTCCGGAATAGCATTTAACCAAGAGTCAAACCATATTATATCTGGTGAGTATTGATCTATAACTTCTTTTAATTGTGCATACCAATATGTATTAAACGCTTTTGCAGACATATTACCATACAATTTTGAAATCACGGTATCTGTAGATGATGTTGCAAAATCGGGGTGATAAGCAAAATGACTATCGTATGCCCTCCACTTTTCTGGATTATCTGCATTTCTTTGCAAATTACGTGCGTGATGAAAAGTTGTTATTAATTTCATCCCATTGGCTTTTATCTCTTTAGCAAGTAAACCGGTAATGTCCTTTTTAGGTCCTTTAGCCACTGTATTCCATGGATTCACTTTACTATCCCACATAGCAAAACCATCGTGATGTTGTGCAACAGGCCCAGAAAACTTAGCTCCAGATGCTTTAAATAATTTCGCCCAATCTTTCGCATCAAATTTCTCGGCTTTAAACATAGGAACGAAATCATGATAATTGAAATCTTTACCATATTTTTCTCTATGCCATTTTGCTACATCTGGTCCATGATGATGTCCTTCTCTATACATATAAAAAGGATACCATTCGCTATGGTGCGCAGGTACCGTATATACTCCCCAATGAAAATAAATTCCCAATTTGGCATCTTGTAACCATTCCGGAACAGCTTGATGTTTTGCTAATGATTCCCAAGTAGGATCATATTTTGAAGTGTTTTCTAAATTTTCAGAGATTACCGCAGTATCCTTTTTTTGGGTACATGCGATCAATAAAACTAAAGAGGCAATGGTTGTAATAAAACGACCCGATTTGATAATAAACATTACGTTATACTGTTTTATATGAATAAATGAAATTGCAATTTAAACATATAGAATTTGCTGCTAAGGCACTCTTAGTTCTTTTAGAGGTGATAAATTATTCTTTTTTCATCAAAATCCTTCATACTTCAGCAAAGTATTAGGACCTGGACAATTTCCAGTATAGAAATTTAAATCCTTTTTACTACAAACACCGGGATAATCGCCCTCATAATTTTGCAAATCTCTTATAATTTGAAAATGTAAATGTGGCGGATAATCACCATTTACATTACTATCTCCTAAAGTAGCTATTGGTTCTCCTTGTTTAAAAACCTGATTAACTTTTAAATCTTTAATTGATGCCAAACTTAAATGGCCATAAAGCGTATAAAACGTAATCTTGTTTATTGTATGTTTTAAAATAATGGTCGGGCCATAATCGCCATAGTTGGTATTATTTTTAAAACTGTGTACCTCAGCATTAAGAGGTGTATAAATTGGTGTGTTGGCTGGACACCACAAATCGATTCCTATATGAATATTACGTCCATCATTAGCCTGTTTGTTAAAATGCAAACTGCGCTTGTATATATTTCTAACCTCTAAATACCCGCCATATGCCACAGAGGCATTATGTTTTTTAATGTGATTATTAATATATGTATCCAATTTTGATGATGACGATACATCGATACTATGTAGTGCTTTATTAGATTCTGATAAGTCTAAAAGCACGTATTTGGATTTTGGAATAGATGCATCCAATACTTGAAGCGGTTCTTTACTAATAGAAGAAAGAAAATCTGAAAAATTATTTGAAGCCATAAACTAAAGATGTCTTTTCAAAAGTAGAAAACATTTATTTTATAAATATTCTGCTTCTATAATTATTTACTCATACGGTTATCATTTTTCTTCAAATAATGTTTTAAATCCTGAAAAGGTATAAAATAAAAAGGTTTAAAATTGAGAGGGTTTTTAATTACTTATTCGTTTTGTCTAAAACCCCAACCCTATGACTATTAAATATTTCCCTAATTATTTAGCTACAAAAATAAGCCTCAGCCAACTGGCGAACGGGTATTACATCATAAAACTCTTAACCGAAAACGGAAAACATTTCACCCAAAAAGTGATTAAAAAGTAAACAGATTACAACAATGTATTATAGATAACGGAAAAGCACACTAAATATCATAAAATGAAAAAAGAAATAATTACAATCACTTTTCTACTACTTGGAATAGTAATTTTAGAAGCGCAATGCAAAATACCGAACGGTAATTTTGACAATTGGAAAGTCATTGATAACGGTACCGATATTGAAGGTAATCCTAGAATTTATGATTTTCCTGAAGATTGGGTGGAAAGTGTTGTAAATGTTTTTTTTCGAACGGGCAACAATCATGGTTTTTTTTATAAATACAGTGGATCTGATGCCAATAACAGTGCCGTTATTCTAAGAAAAGCTAACACCAATAAAAATAATGGGTTTATTAGGTTTAAGTGTAATTCTGTACCTTATAAGTTAAAAGGCAGATACAAGTTTTCTGGATCAAGCAGTTCTGCTATAACAGATACGCTTCGTATTATAGCTCATTTTTCTAAAACTAAGGACACTTTACCAATTAAAAAGTTTCATTTCTTCAAAAAAGACAGTTACCCAACTCATGCTAAAATATTTAAAACAATAGTGCCAAAAGCCAATTTCACAGATTTTGAAATAGATCTAGAAGCATATGCTACCTCCGGAATCGATTATGATTATGCGGTCATACAATTTGTAATCGACTCCGATTATTATCTTAAACAAGCACAATCTATAACTGTAATTGATGATTTGCACTTTGAATACGACACTGGTCTTAACATTGAAGAAAACAATTCTATTAACGATATTAATATTTACCCAAGTATAACTAAGGATAATGTCTACATAAACAAACGGTCCGGCATAAAAATCTCATCAATTCAGGTTTTCGATTTCTCAAATAGATTTATTTTAGAGTCAAAAACTAATAATAAGGATGTGAAAAAAATTAACCTAAGCCGTTTAGCAAATGGCCCTTACATTATGAAATTTTTAACCGATAAAGGAACATATTTCACTAAAAAAGTGATTAAAAAATAAAACTATCTGTAGAGGTTTTTATTTTAAGTTTGACAACATAAAGACATTCCAGAGTTTGTTTTTTATATAACTCTGGTGCATTTTTTACTTAAAGCGCTTATCAACCTTAAGCAACCACCTCGCCGTAAAGATCAAAATCTTCGGCCTCAGTAATTTTTACGGTAGTAAATTCGCCCGTTTTTAAATAAGTTTTTGTAGCATCAATAAGTACTTCGTTATCAACATCTGGAGAATCGTATTCTGTACGTCCAACAAAATAGTTTCCTTCCTTTCTATCGATAACGACTTTAAAAGTCTTCCCTATTTTTTCTTGATTGAGTTCCCACGAAATCTGCGATTGTATTTCCATAATCTGGTTGGCTCTATCAATCTTAACATCTTCCGGCACATCATCTTCTAAATTGTAGGCATGTGTATTTTCTTCATGAGAATATGTAAAGCATCCTAAACGCTCAAAACGCATATCGGTTACCCATTGTTTCAATGTTTGAAAATCTTCTTCTGTTTCTCCGGGGTATCCAACAATTAGCGTTGTTCTTATAGTCATTTCCGGAACAGCGGCTCTAAACTCTTTAAGCAATTTGGTTGTTTTCTCTTTAGTAGTGCCACGACGCATGCTTTTTAAAATAGCGTCTGAGATATGTTGCAACGGAATATCTAAATAATTACAAATTTTCGGCTCACGATTCATCACCTCCAATACATCCATTGGAAAACCTGTTGGAAATGCATAATGCAAACGAATCCATTCTACACCATCAACTTTTACTAAAGCCTCCAGTAACTCTGCCAAGTTTCGCTTTTTGTAAATATCGAGTCCGTAATATGTTAAATCCTGTGCAATTAAAATAAGCTCTTTAACACCTTTAGCCGCTAGTTTTTCTGCTTCGATAACAATTTCTTCAATAGGCGTACTCCTATGTTTCCCTCTCATAATAGGGATGGCGCAGAAACTACAAGGTCTGTCGCATCCTTCAGCAATCTTTAAATAGGCATAGTTTTTTGGCGTGGTTGTTAATCGCTCTCCTATTAATTCATGCTTATAATCAGCTCCTAGAGCTTTAAGCAATTGAGGTAATTCGGTAGTTCCAAAATACTCATCTACATTAGGGATTTCCTTTTGCAAATCCGGTTTGTAACGTTCACTTAAACAGCCGGTAACAAATACCTTATCAACTTCCCCTGCCTCCTTCTTTTGCATGAATTCTAAAATCGTATTCACGCTTTCTTCCTTGGCATTATTAATAAAACCACAGGTATTAACAACAACAATGTTCCCTTCCTCTTCATGCACCACGTCTTTACCACTGGCTTTAAGCTGTCCCATTAACACTTCACTATCGTAAACATTTTTACTGCAACCTAGGGTTACAACATTAATTTTGTTTTTCTTAAGAGTTTTTGTGCGCATACTATTTCCCCATGAAAACAGGGCTTATTTATTAATACCAATAACTAATTTAGGGCGCAAAGATAAGGAATCATTTATGATAAATGCGTGTTGGTTTATGAATTGTAAAACGTTGCTTTTTGCTTGAATTTTAGATATTTATTAAACCTTTCATATATTTGAAAGTCTAAAATTACTAAACCTACATTATGAAAACCATAACTTATCTTTCGTTTTTTGTTCTGGCGATTTTCTTTAGTTGCTCTAGTGATGAATCACCGGCACCTGATGATTTTTCAAACGATACCCTTTATTTTCCACCAATAAATTCTAATGAATGGGAAACCAAATCTATTGGCGATTTAGGATGGAACAATACTGCTCTGCGACCCTTAGTAGATTATTTAGAAGCTAAAAACACTAAAAGTTTTATGATTCTCCACGAGGGAAAAATTGTTGTTGAACTTTATTTCGATAATCATACCTCAACTACGGCATGGTACTGGGCCAGTGCTGGTAAAACATTAACTACTGCCATTTCGGGCATTGCACAAGAAGAAGGCTTAATTAATATTGATAATAAAGTCTCGGATTACTTAGGAACAGGTTGGACAAGTGCAACCTTAGAGAAGGAAAACCTGATTACTTGCAAACATCTGTTATCCATGAGTTCCGGCTTAGATGACAGCATTGGTGACAATGTTTCTCCAGAAAATCTGCAATACACCGCAGATGCTGGTACCCGATGGGCTTACCATAACGTTTATAAAAAAATGCAAGATGTCGTTGCTGAAGCTAGTAACCAAACATGGCCTGTTTATTTTAATTCAAAGTTAAGAGACAGGATTGGCATGGGTGGCATTTGGGTAAATACAAACGATTTTAATGTTTATTGGAGTAATGCCAGAAGTATGGCACGTTTCGGATTATTAATTTATGCTAATGGCGCATGGAAGAATGACCAAATAATTCCTGAGAACTTTTTAAATGAAGCCACTAATTCCTCTCAAAATATAAATCCTTCTTATGGTTATTTGTGGTGGTTAAACGGCAAATCGACTTACCGTTTGCCCGGTAGCCAAATAGAATTAAACGGTGAGCTAGTCCCAAATGCTCCGGCAGATATGTATGCAGCCCTTGGTAAAAACGACCAAAAAATTTATGTTGTTCCCAGTAAAAAACTGGTTGTAGTAAGAATGGGTAATGCAGCGGAAAGTGAAAATTTTGCCTTATCGTCTTTCGATAATGATTTATGGGAGAAAATAAATGCTTTAATTGAATAGTCCCCAAGAACTCAAACAAGAACGATTCAGCCATATTTTATTGCTAGTGTCATTCTTACGACATGTGCTGAACTGATTTATTCGAAAAAAGGATTCCTGCATTCACAGGAATGAACCATTTAAACAAAAACCGAGGAAATGCTTTCCTCGGTTTTAAATCATATCAGGGTATTATGTTATTTACTAACACTAATAGCGTTTTACCAAGATCTTGGTTTTAAACTGCTTTCCATTAACCTTAGCCTTTAAATAATAAAATCCGCACCTTAAATCGTTTAATTCTAATCGAATATTAGATTTCCCTGCATTAATTTGATGTGATGAAGCTTTTAAAAGCTGACCATAGAAATCGTAAATATTTAATTCTACATTGGCTTCAATATTACTATCCAATGTCACATTGGTATGATCTATAAAAGGATTTGGTGAAACCCTAAGTCTAACTTTCGGCAGAGTATCTTGGTCATTACATGCCCCTAAATAAGCACCTGTAGCCAAAAGAGTCTTTACAGCATATTGACTTATACATAATGATCTCCCTTTAAAACAAACTTGCACTTTATTGGCATGCCTCTGTCCCCACCAATTATTGTTAGGGTTTGTTTTTGGTTTACAAACCACATCGGTTACCGCAACTTCTATTGTTGATGTTTGTGTACAACCATTAGCATCCATAACGGTAACGCTGTATCTGGTAGTTTCTTCAGGACAAACCTCAATACTTTCTTGTGTTTCACCCGCACTCCACTCGTAAGTATAGGGTGCCACACCTCCCGTTACACCTGTAACTTCCAATAATGTACAAGCCTTTAACGAATATCCTAAATATACCGTTTTGTTACCTGTACTGGTAAGCTCTAAGGCTGGTGATTCTAAAATGGTAAACGCTTTGGTTATAGCATTCCCTAAAACATCTGTTATTTTTACAGTATGGTTTCCGCTGTTTAAACCACTCATGGTACTTGAAGAACCAATACTTCCATCCCATTCATAACTATAAGGTGCTATACCTCCTGAAACAGATATGGTTGCCGTACCATCTGTTGCTCCAAAACAACTAACATCGGTTTGTGTCATGGCATTTACACTTAATGGTATTAATTGTAGTCTGGCAGATACCGGAAAATGATCTGATGCTGTTCTGGTATAATCATTATCGTAAAATTCGTAATGCACACGTTCCGATTGATTTATATAATTATCGTTCAACTCATTGGAAATAGCAATATGGTCTATCATATTTTCTCTAGATACAAATGATCTGAATCCAGCAGCACTTAAAGCACTTGTAACTATGTTATAATTGGTTGTATCTGTTACGTAGTCATCATAACTTGATAAAGTAGTTGAAACATCTGCCACAGTAACATCTACATCGTCATTATAATCTCCCAACAATACAATATTTGCTGCTGCATAATGAGTATCTAAACTATCTTTAAGCACTTCTACATCGTACTTTCTCATGTCATACCTACCTTGAGCATCAGAACCACTGTTGGCTCTAGCATGCAGGGCAACAAAATTATATGGTTCTGTATTTCCATCAATAGTAACATCAGCCGTCATTAAAAAAGGTAAACGTCCGCTGGCGTAAAAACGATCTGTGGTACTTGGGTAATTAACGAGTGCCGAATCGTCCCCGCCGTTATACAAAGGATGAATAGATTCAAGTAATACCTTAGTATTTGTTACGTTTACCGTCGCTGTATTATATATAAATCCAACTTTTTGTTTAACACCAGGATCATTGGGTCTTGATACGGCTGGCGAAAGGATATAATCATACCCAGGAATTTCACTTACCATTTGTGCAAACAGAGCATCGTCTGCAATCTCCTGAACGGCTAATACATCTGCTTTTAAAGCATTTATAACGGTTTTAACGCTATCCTTTTGAATAGCATCAGACATTGGATTTCCTGCTGCTGGAGAATTGCTCTCATCTCCAAACCATTCGATATTCCATGTAACAACATCTAAAGTTTGCTCCTTTGGGATGTTTATTGGAGCCACGGGAGGCATATATGGTCCCGCACAACTCATATCGGTAGCCATTCTAGGCAGTAATTGAAATAATGCAAAATACTTTCCTACAACACCTATTACCTCACCACAGGTTTCAGGTTGCCCCAAGCCAACTATGGCTTCAACATTATTATCTATTCTTAATTCTCCGGTACCGCTTAAATCGGTTAAAATATAATTAGAACCTCCAAAAAGAATATCGCCGGGCTTTGGGAAAGCAGGGTTTAAAATCTTAACCAATTCTGCCGGATGATTAGGCAATTCATTCAAGGTTATAACTAATGGCTGGATAGGCTGATTAGGAATCCCGTTATTTACAACTTCTGTCACCGGACTTATTTGAACTTGATCTCTAAAAACATTCCTTGTTCCCGTTACAGTTATTGAATCTCCTATATTAAATACCCCATCGCCATGAACCAGTTCATCAAAAATAGCAATAGCACCTGTAGCATCTTGTAAATATGCAGATCCTGAAAATTCATCTGAAACCGTAAGCACTCCAGTTACTTTCACTTGCTTTCCTAATTGGTCTGCTCCTCGAGCTGCTAATATTGATATTAACTCTGACGGCTGACTTCCACCACCAGTACCAGTACCATAAGTACCTATCGGAAATGTTGTATTTACTGTTGTACCATCTAAGGCGTTAGGGCCACTAAAAGTCCAGTTACCTATTATAAATGTACTACCATCTCCTCCAGTGTTATCATTCCTGTAAGCCCATCCATCTAAATACTCCCACGGTTGCCCAGAACCATCGGTGTTTATATCTCCAAAAACATCTATAACGTCCCCATTAAAAAACAATTCTACAGCATCGTCACCATTTACGTTGGCTGCACCAGATGTAAAATTAGGTGCTAACCCAAAGAAGCTATTAAACCCGACAGCTTCTGATGCTACATAAATATAATCTCCTTTATTCGCCGATCCTGAAAATGCGAACTCTTGTCCATCGGTACCACCGCCATTGTTAGCCGATCCAAAACCATACGCACTTAAATCTGCAATATCTTGTTTTGCATAAAACTCAATAGCTTTTGGTACACCGCCAGAAAGAGGACCGTCAATAACACCAGTAATAACCAAATCTGGCCCATAAGCTTTTAATGGAAAAGGTGTTGTGGCCGTATTGTTTGTCATGGCACCATCTAAAGCATTAGGACCACTAAACGTCCAATTACCAATAACAAATGTACTACCATCTGCTCCAGTATCGTCATTCCTATAAGCCCAGCCATCTAAATACTCCCATGGTTGACCTGAACCGTCTGTATTTATATCTCCAAAAACATCTACTACAGTACCGTTTAAAAACAACTCAATAGCATCATCACCGTTTATACCAGCGGTACTATTTGTAAAATTAGGGGCAAAACCAAAAAAGTTTGTAAACCCAGTTTCTTCGGAAGCTACATATATAAAATCTCCGGCACTAGCCGAACCTGAAAATGTAAACTCTTGTCCATCTGTACCACCTCCATTATTTGCAGATCCGAAACCGTATATGCTTAAATCGGCTATATCGTTAACTGCAAAAAACTCTATAGCCTTTGGTACGCCTCCAGAAAGTGGTCCGTCAATAACTCCCGATATTATTAAATCTGATGTTGCCGGTGGTGTTACATCTACTAAAGTGGTAACATTAGCGCTGTTACTTGCTAATGATACATTTCCTGCCGCATCTACTGCTCTTACTGAAAAGGTATAGCCTGTATTTGGTGTTAAATTTATAACTGTAAAGGTTGTTCCTGTTGAAGACGCTACCAAAGTTGCTCCACTAAAAATTTGGTACCCTGATACTCCAACATTATCTGTTGATGCAGACCATGATAAATCTGTAGAAGTTGTTGTAGTATTTGAAACTGTTAAGTTTGTAGGAGTTGAAGGGGCTTCTGTATCACCTGTTCCCCCACCTCCATAGCTTCCTATGGGGAAAGGGATTGTTGCGCCTGTATTGGATGTTTCCCCATCTAACGCATTAGTGCCGCTAAAAGACCAATTGGCTAATACAAAAGTAATACCGTCTGGCCCTGTTGTATTATTTCTATACGCCCAGCCATCTAAATACTCCCATGGCTGTCCAGATCCATCTACATTTATATCTCCGAAAACGTCTATAACTGCTCCAGATTTAAATAGCTCAACGGCATCATCGCCATTAATATTAGCTGCACTATTGGTATAATCTGGTGAGAATCCAAAAAAGTTTAAAAACGCTGTTGCTTCCGATGCTACATAAATAAAATCTCCTGAATTAGCTGCTACAGTCGGGAAGGTAAACTCTTCACCATCTGTTCCGCCTCCATTATTAGCAGATCCGATACTATAAATACTTAAATCTGGAACATTTTCCGTAACATAAAGTTCTACGCCTTTCGGTAAACCTCCAGGCAAGGGGCCATCAAAAACGCCGGTAATAATAATCTGTGAATTTGCGACTAAAGTGCACAAAAAAGAAATTGCAATGACAAAGAAATACTTCTTTGTCGAATAAATGTGTCTCATATTTTTTAGGTTTAAAGTGGTATTAAACTTAAAGTTAATGATTAAACACGGTTTATTCTTACAATTAACAAAACATTAGATTACTGTAAAGAAAACTTAGATTAATAAAGATTTCTTAACAAAAAGGTGTCATATTTAAGCCTAGCTTAACAGGTAATTATATACCATAACTTGTTATGGTTTAATTAAAAAGGATTGTTTTTGATTGCTTAGTTTCGCTCATCGAAAGGAACTATAGTTCCTTTTTCCAGATAGTTTTTTAAGTCATTAAGTAACATGGCCCAGCAAAATGAAGAATTCCTAAATTCGTGATTGTCTTCTTTCCAATTAACATGACTAAACTTAACTAAGGTACTCGATTCTTTTGCCTCCAGATCAAACCCAAAGGTAGTAGGGTTCCAATCTTTGTCTGAATTTGTCATCTTTAAATAAAAGGATTTATTCTTTTTTACTTCAGATACTTTGCAAAACCAATTATAGGCATCGGTGAAGTTTAAGTTGTATTCTGAATGTAACTCAGGGATTCCAGAACTTTTTAGTGTCCACCAATTATTTAGATGCTCTGGTAATGAAACGGCATCGAAAACTGCTTTTGAAGACACTTTGATTATTAGGTTATGGTAGATATTGTAGCTCATATGACTAAATATACTAATTATTTACCATAGGGATTAAAACTTTGAACGAAACTAAAAATATAAGGCTCAAAGAAATAACAGATTATCACAAATGAAAAAATGATGTAAACTAAGTTTTTATCATATTTCTTACTTATCAGGCTTTGAATACAATACCATAAAATCAAGCCAAATATTGGAATAAAGAAATACAAAGGGAACCTCACATAATCATTTAGATAATTTGGTATTAGTGGGTTATTTGGCTTAAAATATGATTGAACAAGAGTACTTGAATAACTTAGAATTCTCATCACTGCATATACTGCAGATATTATAACAAAAATTCGAAGCGTCTTCTTATTGGTTAAATCCAAAGTAATTACGTAAAGATTCCTGTCTTACTGAAACCAGTTCAGCACATGCCGCGGGAATAACTAATATTTATTTAAAAAAAGAATCCACAAACTCGTATTTATTAAACACTTGTAAATCCTCAATACCTTCTCCTACGCCTATATATTTTACCGGAATCTGAAATTGGTCTGAAATGCCTATTACAACACCTCCTTTTGCAGTTCCGTCTAATTTTGTAACTGCTAATGATGTTACTTCTGTGGCTGCAGTAAATTGTTTGGCTTGTTCGAATGCGTTTTGACCTGTGGATCCATCCAATACCAACAACACATCGTTAGGCGTATCGTCCACTACTTTTTGCATAACACGCTTTACCTTAGTAAGCTCGTTCATTAAGTTTACTTTATTGTGCAAACGACCTGCTGTATCTATAATAACTACATCTGCATCTTGTGACACGGCACTTTTTAAAGTATCGAATGCCACCGATGCTGGGTCACTCCCCATAGATTGCTTCACAATAGGCACATCTACTCTATCTGCCCAAACTTGTAACTGATCTATAGCTGCGGCTCTAAACGTATCTGCTGCACCTAAAACGACTTTTAAACCTTGTTTTTTTAACTGGTAGGCTAATTTACCAATGGTCGTTGTTTTACCTACGCCATTAACACCTACAACCATAATAACATGAGGTTTTTTATCTTGCGGAACAACAAAGTCTGTTTCTTCTCCTAAGTTGGTTTCACTTAATAGCCCTGCAATTTCTTCACGAAGAATAACATTAAGTTCTTCTGTTCCCAGATATTTATCTTTTGATACGCGTTCTTCTATACGCTCTATAATTTTAAGTGTTGTGTTAACACCCACGTCGCTAGATACCAATATTTCTTCAAGGTCGTCTAAAACATCATCATCCACCTTGGATTTTCCTGCTACGGCTTTGCTTAGTTTTCCAAAAAAACTGGATTTTGATTTTTCTAAACCTTTATCTAAGGTCTCTTTTTTTTCTGAAGAAAATATTTTTTTAAAAAAACTCATATTTTAAGTTAATTCTATGATTGCTTAATTTTAATGTCCTGTCTTATTCTTGTATAAAGACAGTAACATGACTCGAATTTATTCATGACAATTTTCGCACCACAAATTTTTACTGCAATTATGGCAGAAATCCTTTCAAATATAAACATAAAAAAGCTGCTTTCTAAAAAGAAAGCAGCTTATAATATTGTGAAACGTTACTGTTTTATTTTTTATTAAAAAAGTCGTTAACTTGATCTGGACTCATAATGGATTCAACAAACATATAAGCTCCTGTTTTTGGTGATTTCACCATTTTAATAGCTTTTGTTAATCTCTTAGATCCAGTTTGTAATGATGCTACTGCTTTCTTTGCCATGACTTATTATTTTATCTCTTTATGAACTGTCATACGTTTAAGAATAGGATTAAATTTTTTAATCTCCATTCTATCTGGCGTATTCTTTTTATTCTTAGTAGTAATGTATCTAGAAGTTCCTGGTTGTCCAGACTCTTTATGCTCTGTACACTCTAAAATTACTTGTATTCTGTTACCTTTCTTTGCCATTTCTTTACTTTTTAAGTACAGCTATTATTTTAAAAATCCTTTAGATTTTGCTTCTTTAATTGCTGCAGATATACCTATTTTATTAATAGTCTTTAAAGCAGATGCAGAAACTTTTAAAGTTACCCACTTGTCTTCTTCTGGAATGTAAAAACGTTTCTTTAACAAATTCGCATTAAATTTACGTTTTGTTCTGTTTAATGCGTGAGAAACATTGTTTCCAACCATTGCCTTCTTCCCGGTAAGTTCACAAACTCTTGACATGATATATAACTTTAATTTTTTTGTTGCTTAAAATCGAGGTGCAAATATACAAATTCTTTAGTTTACAGCAACCTAATTCGAATCAATTTTTAAAAATTTCTTTTAGCAACATCTCCAATGCTTTATTTACGGCTTTATTTATCACTTTTATGCGATGGTTTCCGAAATTAAATTTTTCGGAATAAACTCCCGTTTTTGTAGCTATAGCAATGAAAACTGTTCCTATTTCTTCGTCCGAATCTCCTTTTGTAGGCCCTGCGTTTCCTGTTGTTGCTACAGCAAAATCTGAATGAAACAATTGCAAAGCATTTTTCGCCATAGACTCTGCCACCTGAGAACTAACTACAGAGTTTGTTTCTATTTCATTTCTTGGAACTCCTAATACGTTTATCTTAGATTCTGTAGAATAGGTTACTACACCTCCATTAAAATAGGCTGAGGCTCCAGAATTTACAGTGAATCGTTCTGCTACCGTACCGCCTGTACAGCTTTCGGCAATAGCTAATGTTTTACCTATTTTGGTTAAGTGCTTGGAAATAATTATTTCAACTGATCCTTCTTCATCTTCTAAACCAAAAAATTCATCTTTTATTAAAGGGATTACTTTATCGATCTCGTTTTGAACATCGTCTTTAACTTGTTGCTCATTACTTCCTTTTGCCGATAAGCGTAATCTCATTTTACCTAAATTTGGTAAATATGCGAGTTTAATATGTTCTGGTAAAGCTTCTTCCCAAGATTCAATCCTATCTGCCAATGCGCTTTCCCCCAGACCATACACCAATAATGTTTTATGTAAGATATAGGGACAGTTATATTTTTCCTTTAACTTAGGAATAACCTGTTCTTCTATCAAGGCATTCATCTCATAAGGTACTCCCGGAAGCGATATAAACGTTTTATCATCTTTTTCTAACCACATACCCGGCGCCGTGCCAAGCTCATTCATTAAGATTTGCGCCATTGATGGTACCAGAGCCTGATCTTTATTTACTTGTAAAAGTGTTCCTCCTACATAATTCCTCCAGATGTATTCAATATTTTTTAACACGGCATCATCTTTAACTAAAGTATCATTAAAGTATTCTGCTATGGTTTTTTTAGTAATATCGTCTTTTGTTGGTCCTAGACCACCGGTAAGAATAACAACATCTACATTGCTTTCGGCTTCTTTTAATGCTTTTAGGATATGTCTTTTATCATCTTGAACTGATGTTATTTGATAAACGGATATCCCTATTTTATTAAGCTGTTTTGCAATGAATGCTGAATTCGTATCTATAACCTGACCAATAAGAAGCTCATCACCAATAGTGATTATTTCTGCCTGCATTATAAGTTAAAATCTGCCTTTAATTCTGCAATAGCATGATCTACTGCAGTAATTACGGTATTTAATTGAGCCGTTATATCTAAATCTCTTTTTTCAAATTTACCCCAATCTTGTACTTCTATTAAAATATCAAGAATCCCTAATTCGAATAAGTCAATTGTTGGTTTCATTTTATGAGCAGCTTGATAAGCGTTATAATAATCTTCTTCAGCTACTGCTTTTTTTAATCGTTCGGCATCTTCTGGAACTTCCTCTAAAAAAGTCTCTGCTAAAGTTTTTATAAAATCTTCGTCATTATCTGCTAACTCTCTTACTCTAAATAGTTTGTAATGTTGCTCCATTTATTTTATTGTTATTGAAAACATTTCTTTGTTTTCTATAAATCCTTTTAGTTTATCATTAGTTATTACTTTGCCAACTCCTGCCGGAGTGCCCGTAAAGATAATATCTCCAATCTTTAAAGTAAAATATTTTGACACATATTCTATCAACTCATCGATTTTCCATAACATGAAACTGGTATTACCACTTTGAACAATGTCTTCATTTTTTTGCAATGAAAAGTTAATATTATTGACATCTTTAAAGTCGCTAACTGGTAGCCAATGCCCTACTACCGCAGATCCATCAAAAGCTTTGGCTTTTTCCCATGGCAATCCTTTTGCTTTTAATTGGCTTTGTAAATCGCGCGCCGTAAAATCAATTCCAAGACTTATTTCTTGGTAATATTTATGTGCAAATTTTCTATCAATATATTTTCCTACTCTATTGATTTTAACCAAAATCTCAACTTCATGATGCACATTATCTGAAAAATCAGGAATAAAAAAGGGCTGTTTTTTCAATAAAATTGCAGTATCTGGTTTTAAAAAAACCACAGGATCTGTGGGTCTTTCATTTTCTAATTCTTCAATGTGTTCGGTATAATTTCTACCGATGCAAATGAGTTTCATTTTTTGACTTTAAATTTTAGATTGCTTGGTTTATAGGTATTCAATTTTGTTACACAGAGACTCACTAAGATTCGCAAAGAAAAGCTACGATAAATACACTGCCTACTGAATACTACCCAACTAGTTACTCCAATTTATTATTAAAACTTCTAAGTTTAATGCTTGTTAGTACTTTTTTAGTATACAAAGGAAAATCAGCATTTAACAACCATCCAAAATATCCTGGTTCTTTTTCTAACACCTCTGTTACCAGTTTTCCTTTATGTTTTCCGAAAGAAAAACATTCCACTCCATCTTTATTGTACGCAATAAAACCGGCAAAATCTGCAAACTTTTTTCTCGAACTAAACTCTGCCAAGAACTTAGTATTGTTTTCTATCTCTTCATATTTAGCAATTTGCGCTTTTAAGACCTCGTAAGTTGCGTTAGTATCTGCTTCTGCACTATGTGCTCCATCAAGATTTTTATCACAATAAAATTTATATGCGGCACTTAATGTACGTTGCTCCATTTTATGAAAAATAGTTTGTACATCTACTGCTAAACGGTTCTTCATATCAAAATCCATATCTGCACGCAACATTTCTTCTGCTAATAGAGGAATATCAAATCTGTTAGAGTTAAATCCACCTAAATCCGAATCTTTAACCATATTATGAATCTCTTTGGCTAATTCCTTAAACGTTGGCTCGTTTGCAACTTTCTCATTGGTAATACCATGAATTTCGGTAACTTCTTTTGGTATGTCCATTTCTGGATTTACCAACCATGTTTTATTAACTTCTTTTCCATCAGGAAAAACTTTAAGGATAGAAATTTCTACAATACGATCTTTGGATATGTTCACCCCTGTTGTTTCTAGATCGAAAAAACAAATAGGTCTTGTGAGATTTAGTTGCATTTAATTTTGTTTTTCTAAAGTTGTAAAGATACTAAATTGCAAAAGTGTAGGAATAAAAAACCCAACTGTTTTATAGTTGGGTTTAAAATATATATGTTTAAAAAGAATTATATCTCTCTATCGCTATCCCAAGCTTCCAGATAATCTTTTACAGCTTTTACAAACTGTCCGCCAAGTGCGCCATTAACCACACGGTGGTCGTAAGAATGAGATAAGAACATTTTATAACGAATTCCTATAAAGTCGCCTTCTGGAGTCTCGATAACCGCTGGTACTTTTCTAATAGCTCCAAGCGCCAATATACCAACTTGTGGTTGGTTTATTATTGGGGTGCCCATAATACTACCAAATGTTCCCACATTGGTTACGGTATATGTACCGCCTTGTATATCGTCTGGTTTTAATTTATTTATTCGTGCTCTATTAGCCAAATCATTAACTTGCTTTGTCATACCAACTAAGTTAAGTTGATCGGCATTTTTAATAACTGGCACTATTAGATTACCATCTGGCAAAGCTGCCGCCATACCTAAATTAATGTTTCTCTTTTTTATTATGGTATCTCCTTGAAGCGAAATATTCATCATAGGAAATTCACGAAGCGCTTTGGCTACGGCTTCCATAAAAATTGGTGTAAAAGTTAAATTCTCTCCTTCACGTTTCATGAAACCGTCTTTTACTTTCTTTCTCCAATTCCATATTTTAGTAACATCGGCTTCGATAAAACTTTGTACATGAGCAGATGTTTGAACAGATTCAACCATATGATGTGCAATAAGCTTGCCCATCCTACTCATTTCTATTATCTCATCTTCTCCACTAGAAACTACTGGTGCAACCTCAACTTTTTGTATTTGTACAGGCTTAGATTGAGCCACAGGTGCTTCAACTTTTTGAACTACAGGTTCTTGATTATTCCCGCCTACTCTATTTTCTATGTAGCCAAGAATATCATTTTTGGTAACGCGTCCATCTTTTCCACTACCGGAAATGGTATCCAACTCTTGTTGGCTAATCCCTTCTTCTTTTGCTATATTTTTAACTAACGGAGAATAAAAACGTTCTCCATTCGAAACTATAGATTCAACCGTTTTTTTAGCTATTGCTATAGTTTCCGTTACATGCTCAACAGCTTTTTCTTCCTCTTGTGTTTCTTCTTCGTCTGGAGCAGCAGATTCTACATCTTCATCACCTTCTATCTCTATAACGGCAATCACTTGCCCTACTTGAACAACATCGTCTACTTCAAAAAACTTTTCTACTAAAACGCCATCGACCTCGCTAGGCACTTCACTATCAACCTTATCTGTTGCTATTTCTAAAACAGGCTCATCCAGTTCAATAGTATCTCCTACCTCCTTTAACCAAGATGTTATTGTTGCTTCTGCAACACTCTCTCCCATTTTCGGTAATTTAAGCTCAAACTTTGCCATATTAATAACGTAATGCTTGTTTTTTTAATTTCGTTTGCAAAATTAATAAAAAAAGCGCTTTTATTTTTAATTATCTTTATTAAATAGTGTTTTTTTAACCACTACTTAAAATTTTGTTTTCGGTAAAGTTAAAACCTTTAGCTTATTACTTCAAAAGAAATTGAATTTTGTTTTAGTTCTTCTTGTAATTCTACATTAGGGTTTACAAGAATATTATTTGCCGCTATTTTTATAAGTGGTAAATCATCTATGTGATCGGTAATAAAGGTATCAACTTTATGAACGCCTTGATTTTCTAAGTATTTTAAAACGTTTTCTTTTTTATTGGTTTTACTGTTTTCAAAAGCTTGGTTAAACTTTGTGTTTTTAATATCTGTCCCCAAACAAACTAAACCTTCATTTTTTGCTATAATATTCGCGTAACACGATGGTGCCGCTGTTGCCAATATTTTAATATCAAAAATAGGATCTTGAAGTTGTGGAATAAATCGTTTTTTAGGCGAAATGGAGTTTACAAAAGCGTTGTAATCGATATCGTTTCTATTTTTGAGTAGCCTTAATATCTTATATTTCATTTTTGCATGCGATGCATATAATCTGGTAATTATTGCAAAACTCAATTTAACGAGTAAGACTATTTTAAAATGCTGTATACAGAACCCAATGAGGTATTTTATAAAGAAATGAAACGTATTTATTGTAAATAACGTTCCATCTAAATCAATAACCAGAGCTCTTTTTTTCAAAATCTTTTTCTTTATAGTCTTTGGACCAAGGATATCTTACCAACCTTTTTGTAAACAAATAATAGTCTGGAGTTACAATAGAATTCTCTAAGGTCCATGAAATGACAGCTGTTTTTATTTTTGCTTTCGGAAATTCTTTAGCTAAATGACTCTTAACAATAAACATCGTTTTTCCTGTATCGATAGCATCATCGATTACAAGAATATTATTAATGGTTTTTCCTGAACTTGAATTAAATTTAAAATCGATACCACAGTTGGACAGATACTCTAAATTTAAGGTATTAACTAGTTTTCTTGCTTTATTGGATTCATAGTTTCTTAGCCAATTCGTAATACTATATGGTAAAGATTTCAGTATAGACCTAATGAGATAATTATTTTTAAACTTATTATCTCTTTGAAGTTTTATTGATTCAAACTGCACATTTTCAAATCTTTTCTCGCCTTTAATTTTGTTAACAACATGACCTCCACCATTCAGTATACCTACAATGATATCTGGGTTAAAATCTATTTTAGAGACCAATTCGGTACTCTTTTTAGAAAAAGCATCTTTATTTAATGTTGTTACTTCCAATTAGTGTTTTAAGGAGTTTTCAAACGGAATTCTATTTACTATGCTTCTACCCAAAGTAATTTCATCGGCATACTCCAGCTCATCACCAACAGATATCCCCCTTGCAATTGTAGATGTTAAAATTTCGTATTCTTTTATTTGTTTATATATATAAAAATTGGTGGTGTCCCCTTCCATCGTCGAGCTCAACGCAAAGATCAGTTCTTTTATTGTACCCTCTTTAACTTTTTTTACCAATGACTCTATATTTAGGTCATGCGGTCCTATGCCATCCATAGGAGAGATTTTGCCTCCCAGTACATGGTATAGCCCTTTAAATGAGCTCGTATTTTCTATTGCCATGACATCTTTAATATCCTCTACAACACATATAACCCCTAAATCTCTATTTGGGGTGGTACAAATCTCACAAAGATCTTGATCACTTATATTATGGCACGATTTACAAAATTTAACTTCGTTGCGCACAGCTTGTAAAGCTTCAGAAAGCATTAAGGTTTGCTCTTTTGGCTGCCTTAACATGTGTAATACCAAGCGTAGGGCCGTTCGCTTACCAATGCCTGGCAATTGCGACATCTCGTTAACTGCCCGTTCCAAAAGTTTAGAAGAATATTCCATTTTCGCGAAAATAACATTTACACCTGAATTTCACTAATTTAAATTAACTCTTTTAAATTACAAACTTCATTTGGAATTTGAGACTTAATATTTGTACTTTCAACACTTAAAATATCTTTTCGATGTCTGCAACACAAATCATGCTACTTATAGCAGCCTACTTTGGGGTGCTCATTTTTATATCTTATTTAACTAGCAAAGAAGACTCAAATGAAACTTTCTTCAAGGCAAAAAAGCAATCGCCCTGGTTTGTTGTTGCATTTGGAATGATTGGCGCCTCGCTTTCTGGAGTTACCTTTATTTCTGTTCCAGGTTGGGTTGAAGTTTCCCAGTTTAGCTACATGCAGGTAGTTTTTGGATACTTAGCGGGTTACTTTGTTATAGCCTATATATTGCTTCCTATTTATTATAAACTTAATGTAACTTCAATATATCAATATTTAGAAGGTCGATTTGGAGTAGTGAGTTATAAAACAGGAGCTTTTTTCTTTTTTATATCGAGAGTTTTAGGAGCTTCTTTTCGTTTATACCTAGTTGCCATTGTGTTGCAAAAATTTGTTTTTGATGCTTATGGCTTCCCTTTTTGGGGTACAGTAACGATTTCAATCTTATTAATATGGCTATATACTTTTAAAGGTGGTATTAAAACAATTGTTTGGACGGATACTTTACAGACCTTATTCATGCTTGTTGCTGTGGTTATAGCTATTATTCTTATTACCGATAAATTAGATTGGACGCTTTCTGAATTTTTAGCTTCCAACGAACTAGCCCAATACAATAAAATCTTTTTCACAGAATCCTTTTTAACAAAAAATCATCTTATAAAATCCTTTCTTGGGGGGATGTTTATTGCTATTTGTATGACTGGACTAGATCAAGATATGATGCAGAAAAATCTAACTTGTAAAACGCTGAAAGATGCTCAAAAAAATATGGTTTCTTTTAGTTTGGTTTTAATTGTTGTTAATTTTATTTTCTTGCTACTTGGGGCTCTCCTGTTTATTTATGCCAATAAATTTAACATCGCTACACCCATGTTAGACGGAAAAGTAAAAACCGATTTACTATTTCCCGAAATAGCCTTAAACGGCGGCTTGAGTATATCGCTCGCCATTGTATTTTTACTGGGCTTAATTGCCGCTGCTTATAGTAGTGCTGATAGTGCCTTAACATCTTTAACCACATCTTTTTGTGTGGATTTTTTAGGCATAGAAAAAATGGAAGCGTCTAAACAAAAAGGCTTACGAAAACGCATTCATGTTTTAATGAGTATTATTCTTGTTTTCGTAATTGTGGCTTTTAAGTATATTTTAGACAGCAACGTAATCGATAATCTTTTAAAAGTGGCTGGTTATACCTACGGCCCGCTACTCGGGCTATTTGCTTTCGGTATTTTCACCAAATTTAAAGTTAAAGATAAATACGTTTGGCTTATCACCATTATATCTGTGGTGCTTTCTTATTTAATAGGAAAAATTCCACCAGAACAAATTGGAGGTTACGTAATTGGCTATGAACTTTTAATAATTAACGGGCTTATTACGTTTTTAGGTTTAATATTGATTCGTAGCAAGCAAAACTAAAGTACAAGCTACCTCATAAGCAATATCGTTTTCTTTTAAAATTTTATAAAACTCGGAATTTTCGGTACCTGGATTAAAAATAACACGTTCAGGTTTTAACGATACTATATAATCGTAATAATCTCTCTGTCTCTTTGGGTTTAGGTATAACGTTACTGTATGTATGTTTCTATATAATATCAGCTCATTTTCAATCTGTATTCCAGAAACCTCACCTTTTTTCAAACCAAAGGCTACCACCTCAAATTCATTGGCTACCAATCGTTGAATGGCATAGTTAGAATATCTATTTCGTTTTAAAGAAGCTCCCAATACTAATGTTTTCTTTTTCATATGTTAAAAAAATGTTAAGACAAAGAATAATGGTAACGGATTCCTAGCAAAAGCGTCTACTTATTAATTGCATCATCAATCAAAAAATCAGACTAAAAATGTACAAATTTATTTTTGTGTGTCTTATATTGTTTACAATATCTGCAAAGGCACATGCAACAGATCCAGAAAAAAATGCTGACAAAACCGGTACCATATCCGGAAAAGTATTAGACGCTAAACTAAAACAACCCTTACCATACGTTAATATCATTATTAAAAATACTGCTGGTAAAATAATAACCGGAGGCATCTCTACAGATGATGGAACTTTTAAAATTGAAAAAGTAGCAGAAGGTAAAGTCGTTGTAAGTATTCAATATATAGGATACAAAACGCATAAAAAAGAGGTTACCATAGGCAAAGGTAATTACAGAGTTAATTTGGGCAACATCCTATTGAAAGAGGAAGCCGAAGGTTTAGATGAAGTTACAGTTATCGCAGAAACCTCATCTATTCAACAAAAAGTAGATCGAAAAATAATAACTATAGGTAAAGATCTAGCTGCTACCGGAACAGCTTCGGAACTAATGGTAGGTATTCCATCTGTTAGTGTAGATGCACAATCTGGAGATGTTAGCCTTAGAGGAAACCAGAATGTAAGGGTTATGGTAGATGGTAAATTATCTAACATTCCAACGGCTCAATTACTAAAACAAATTCCATCTACAGCAATAAAATCTATTGAATTAATTACCAACCCTTCTGCAAAATACAACCCAGAAGGTATGAGTGGCATCATTAATATTGTTTTACATAAAAACACCATGGTTGGTTTTAATGGTGATATTAGCACAACATTGTCTCATGAAGTAGAAGCAAAATTCAACAGTGCTATTAATTTAAATTATCGTACGGGTAAGTTTAACGTATATACTAATTATAGTAATAATATCGCAAAAAACGTTAACAATGGTCATGTGTTTAGATCTGAAAACAACTCCGATCAGTTTTTTGAGTTTTTAACAAACAGAAAATCGCATTTATTTAAAGTAGGTGTAGATATTTACATTAATGACAAAAACACGGTTTCCTTATTCACAAATCAAAATGTTGCAGATAATGGTATAACAAGCAGCACGCAAGCTTTTTTTAATGACAGTGCGTTTAATCAAAGCCAAAGACTTATTGCAGATGGCGAGAACAACTCGTCGCAATATAATTTTGATTATAAGCTAGATTTTAAAAAAGAAGGTCATAATATTGAGTTAGAAGTAGATCACAACATCTTTGATGAAGACAACCCTGTTGACTATTTTATCTTTTTAGGGGATCAAAGTAATTATAAGGATTTTAACAAAACAGATAGAGTGAGAACTACCGTTAATCTAGACTACGTAAACCCTTTATCGGACTCGTCTAAATTAGAACTTGGACTTCAAGCCAGATTGTTCAACACCGATATTAATTTTGCTTCAACTGGAGAAACATATAATAACTCCGGTGCTCTGGCACCAACACCTAATACTGTATTCGATTATACCAGAGATATTTACTCGGCATATGCTACTTTTAGCCAAAAACTTGAGAAGTTGACGTACCAAGTAGGACTAAGAGCCGAAAGTGTTAATGTTGATGCATTAGCATTACAAACAGACGTGGTTTCGAACATAACAACTCCTATTGTATTTAATAACGATTATTTTGAAATATACCCTTCTGCTTTCCTAACGTATTCGCCTTCAGATAAAAATTCGTATCAATTAAGCTATAGTCGTCGTGTAGATCGGCCAGGTATAGGGCAAGTAAACCCTATTAAAGAGTGGAGTACACCGCTGGTTTCTTCATTTGGTAATCAGGCCTTGGAACCTCAGTTTACAAACTCTATAGAATTAAATTACACAAGAAATTTAAAAGATCGTAAAGGCAGCGTTACTGCTGGAGTGTTCTATCGTGCAATTTCCGATGAAATTAATAGAGCCTTATTTATTGACAAAAGTGATGTTAGTTCTGGTAGAATTATTTTAACTCACGATAATTTTGACGATACTTCTGCCTACGGACTTGAAATATCATCTAACTACCGCCCTACTAAATGGTGGAGCATCAATGGTAGTTTCGACTTTTATTCGCAAACTCAAAAAGGTATTGCAGAAAGCCTGAATGCTCCAATTGAAACAGCAACCGTAAACAATATTGTGACAGAAATCGAAGAGGTAGATAATGTAGCTTGGAACCTTAAAATGTTTAACAATTTTAAGATGAGTAAAAAAATAAGCTTAACAGCTTTCGTATTTTATAGAGGGCAAAATAAAACCATACAGTTTGATATAGATCCGATGTTTTTTATAAACCTTGGTGCCCGGGTAAGTTTTGCCAAAGGAAAAGGCTCGTTTAATTTAAATTTCAACGATATATTCAATACCATGCATTTTTCTGGAGAAGGCTCTAAACCTTATAATCAAGACATTTTCTTTAACTGGGAAAGCCATACCGTATCTACAGGTTTAACCTATAGATTTGGTGGTGGAAAATTCCGTGCTAAATCACGTAAAAATAGAGATAAGGACGAAAAGTCTGGAAGCGGTGGCTTCCTTTAAAAAACATTTAATACCTTGTATATAGTTGATGGTTAGTAAAAAATACCTGGTGTTAAATAAGACCCTCAAAGTATCCTACTTTGGGGGTTTGATTTTATGTAAAACCCTAATTTTCAACATTTTTATTTTTTTATACAATAAAAAGGGTAGCATTACGTTAAGCGTAATATACAATCTAACCAAACGAAAGAAAATAATTATTTAGAGTTAGTCGTCTACATTATAAAAATTTCGCGTTAAAGATGTATATTATTAAAAAACCCGAAAATGTATATTTTCGGGTTTTTTCTTCATTCCTCTTATTATTACTGTTAAAATCAAGTTAAAGTCAAAAATTTGTGCAATAATACAGGACTTCTTCCGTCATATATAATAATAGATTTTCACGTTAGTGTTAGTTGAGTTGATTAATAGCAAAAAACCCAAAACTTTTTAGTTTTGGGTTTTTTTATGTTTTTTAAACTATTATTTAAATATAAAGACCTTTTAAAAGTAAAATTATCACCATTTAATAATGGCACTTGCCCAGGTAAAACCGCTACCAAAAGCTGCTAAAACAACATGGTCTCCTTCCTTTATTTTTTCTTCTTCCCAAGCTTCGGTTAAAGCAATAATAACAGATGCTGCTGTGGTATTACCATATTTCATAATGTTATTAAATACCTTATCGTCGCTTAATCCAAACTTTTTCTGGATAAACTGGGCTATTCGCAAATTAGCTTGATGCGGAATTAGCATATCAATATCTTCCTTTTGCAAACCGTTCTTCATTAACCCCTCCATAATTACTTCACTAAAACGCACCACAGCATTTTTGAATACAAAAGTACCATCCATATACGGGAAATAAGAGATATCCTCTCCGTTTGATGCCAAAATTTCGGGCACCCAATGTGCTATACTTGGTGAAGTAACTGTTAATTTATCGGCATACTTCCCCTCGCTATGCAAGTGGGTAGACAAAATCCCTTTGGTGTTATCCTCTTCCCGAGATAATACACAAGCCCCTGCTCCATCTCCAAAAATAACCGATACACCACGCCCACGAGTAGTTTTATCCAACCCATTACTATGATATTCAGAACCTATAACAAGAATGTTTTTGTACATCCCCGTTTTAATAAACTGATCGGCAACAGATATGGCATATACAAATCCCGAACACTGGTTTCTAACATCTAAAGCACCAACTGTAGGCATCTCTAACATATCTTGAATTTGTACACCGCACCCCGGAAAATAGTAATCCGGGCTTAACGTAGCGAATACAATAAAATCAATATCGTCTTTAGTTAAACCAGAGCGTTCTATGGCAATTCTTGCGGCCTTAGCCCCCATTGTTGCAGAAGTATCGTTAGTTCCCTCTTTTATCCACCTACGCTCTTTTATACCTGTACGTTCTTGAATCCATTCATCATTGGTATCCATTAATTTAGACAGGTCGTCGTTCGTTACTACATTATCCGGAAGATACTTCCCTAAACCAATTATTTTCGAGTTATACATAAGCTTTTTTGTCTTTTAAGTAACCCAAAGTACAACAAGTGATATTAAATTCCAATTATAAAAATTCCAAAAAGCCAAAATTCAATGCTTAAATTCTAAAAACCAAACTTCAAATATCAATAAATTAGTTTAAGAAAAAATTTGAGTTGTGGGTTTTGTAATTTAGGGTTTCATACTTAAAATACTGCCTTTTTAAAAAAAGCTGTGTCAGTTTGTCACATTTTTGTTCTTGGTACTTTTTTTGACTTACCCAAAACGTATAATAAATCTATAACATAAACAATTTTCTGCCGTAGTTTATCTTGAGCGTAGACAAAAGGCGGAAAAGAAAAAATAACTATTCATTATGACAAAAGGAAATATTAATGTTTCGGTTGAGAATATCTTTCCCCTCATTAAAAAATTCTTATACAGCGACCACGAAATCTTTTTACGTGAGCTAATTAGTAATGCCACAGATGCCACTTTAAAGCTAAAACATTTAACAAATGTTGGTGATGCTAAAGTAGAATATGGCAACCCGCAAATTGAGGTTAAAATTGATAAAGACGGCAAAAAACTTCATATTATAGATCAAGGTTTAGGTATGACGGCAGATGAAGTTGAAAAATACATTAACGAAGTAGCCTTTTCTGGTGCCGAAGAGTTTTTAGACAAGTACAAAGATTCTGCTAAAGATTCCGGTATTATTGGTCATTTTGGTCTTGGTTTCTACTCTGCCTTTATGGTAGCTGAAAAAGTTGAGATTATTACTAAATCATTTAAAGATGAGCCTGCTGCACATTGGACTTGCGATGGTTCTCCTGAGTTCACATTAGAAGCATCAGATAAAACAGAAAGAGGCACAGAAATCATTCTTCACATTGCAGAAGATTCTACAGAATTTTTAGAAGAAGCCCGCATTACCAGTTTATTAAGTAAGTACAACAAGTTTATGCCTATTCCAATTAAATTTGGAACCAAGGAAATAAACGATCCGGACTTTACGCCTAAAACAACAAAAGATGAGGAAGGTAAAGAAACTACAGAACCTCATAAACAAATTACTGTAGATAACATTATTAATAACCCTAATCCGGCATGGACTAAACAACCGGCAGATTTAGAAGATCAAGATTATAAAGACTTTTACCGCGAATTGTACCCAATGCAATTTGAAGAGCCTTTATTCAACATTCACTTAAATGTAGATTATCCGTTTAATTTAACTGGGATATTATATTTCCCAAAAATGTCTAACGACATGCAAATTCAAAAGGATAAAATACAATTATACCAAAATCAGGTTTTTGTAACCGATAATGTAGAAGGTATTGTTCCGGAGTTTTTAACGATGCTTCGTGGAGTTATCGATTCTCCAGACATTCCATTAAATGTATCTCGTAGTTATTTACAAGCCGATGGTGCTGTAAAGAAGATCTCATCTTACATTACCAGAAAAGTAGCCGATAAATTAAAATCGCTGTTTAACAATAACCGTGAAGATTTTGAAGCCAAGTGGAACGATATTAAAATCGTGATTGAGTACGGTATGCTTTCCGAAGAAAAATTCTTTGAAAAAGCTGATACCTTTGCCTTATACCCAACAGTAGATGGTACGCATTATACATACGAAGAGTTATTCAACAAAATTAAAGCGAAGCAAACCGATAAAGACGATAAGTTAGTTATTCTTTATGCGTCCGATAAAGATGCGCAACACAGTTACATTGAAGCTGCTAAAGCTAAAGATTACGAAGTACTGTTATTAGATTCGCCTATTGTATCTCACTTAATACAAAAACTGGAATCTACTAAAGAAAATATAACATTTGCTCGTGTGGATGGCGATCATATCGATAATTTAATTAAGAAAGACGATACGACCATTTCTAAATTAGATGAAGACCAGAAGAAAACATTAGACGAACTTTTAAAAGAAGTGATTCCTTCTGAAAAATTCATGGTACAACTAGAAGCTATGGATAGCGATGCTTCGCCTTTCATTATCACGCAACCAGAGTTTATGCGTAGAATGAAAGAAATGCAAGCTACCGGAGGTGGTGGTATGTTTGGTATGAGCAATATGCCAGAAATGTACAACCTAATAGTTAATACAAATTCTGAATTGGTTGGTGAAATTTTAAACACTAAAACCAAAAAGAAACAAGAGCGCTTAATTAACCAAAGTTTAGATTTGGCACGTTTATCTCAAGGCCTATTAAAAGGTGAAGAGTTAACAAACTTTATTAAGCGTAGTTATGAGATGATAAAGTAATACTGTCATTCTCTCCTTTGAGGGAATCTCATAATAACATCTCAAATAGAGAGATAGAAAAGCCACTTTGCGAAAGCAAGGTGGTTTTTCTTTAAGTAATTCTTTCCTAGACAAATAAACAAATTAACTCCCAAACTAAATAAAAACCATTACCTATTACCAACTTCTCTAGATAAGTATCATCACTTTACAGACTTATATTCGTGAGCAACTACTTACTTTAAGTAGCATGTATCTGATTATGAACAAAAAGACGAATCATAAGAACAATTTAACACCCTTAAGACGTATTAATTCAATTTAAATTTACGATGAAAGAATTATTAATCTTAAAATATATTACAATGAAAAAAAAATTACTTACAATTGTTGTGTTGACTACAGTATTATTATTTGCTGAAACATCTTTTGCTCAATTAGTTAATGTACCTATCAGTAGTGCTGGTGGTGGTGCTGCTCATTACACTGATAAAAGAAATCAACCTAGTTATATGATAGATGACACTGATGCAGCGTCTTTCGTTTACAATCCTGACAATCCTACAAGTGATTACCCAAGCGCTGTTGTATCTTCAAATACAGACTATTATTTTCCTCAACAATCCAACGCCGAAAACTATTACACCATTACTTTTGCAATTCCAACAGGAAAGTCATTAAAGTATTTTGATCCTTATGCAAGAGCAAACGCAACTCCTATTGATAGAGCGCAAGGTAACTTTGATATTACTTTATCATATGATGATGGTACTTTGCAAACCGAAACTCAAGTTTGGGGAGGCGTAGAAGATGCCGCTTGGTCTATTGATGGTACTCTTACTAGAGTTGATCTTGTAGCTTTAGGTTTTTCCAATACTATGTTACAAAATGCAACAGATCTTAAATTTGACAAAAATGGGTTTGGCTTTACAGAATTTTATGAATTACGTTTGGCTGCAGAAGATGCAACTTTATCAAATGTAGAAGTAAAGGCTGAAAAATTAGCAATCAGTCCTAACCCAATACAACAAGGTGAGTCATTAGCTATAAAGAACTTAGAAAACAATACTATTCAAGTTTATTCATTACTAGGACAGCTTGTACATAAAACAAATTCAAACTCTATTGATTATAATACTTTCCCATCATCTGGAATGTACATCATTAAAATAGGTACGGCTACATCTAAATTAATTGTAAAATAAATCAATTATTGTTTTATTTTTCTTTTCTCTTAAGAAAAGTATATACCTTATATCTTTCAAATAATCAAGGTTACTGACAATAATAAATAATTACATTAAATAAAACTTTTAAACAAGAACCACTTTGCTAAAGCAAAGTGGTTCTTGTTCTTTAGGAGCTCTAATTCATTATTAATATCCCTAAGGTTTCACCTTATAAAGTGTAAGGTTAAGCCTTACTTTTTATCAAAAAACATTTCTTAATTTTATTAGTAACAAAATAAGTTAAAAAATGAAAAAAATAATTTTTATACTAGCTCTAAGCAGCATTATTTCTTTTAGTAATGCTCAAGTCACAGAATTACCTAATGGAAATGTTGGTATTGGAATAACGAATCCTACTCAAAAATTGGATGTTTTAGGGAATATCTACCTAAATTCTGTAAGTGCAAGTTCTTCTAATAACTTAATCAACTCGTCAAGCCTTTTCTTCAAATCTTCCGGATATGCAACAGACAACAGAACTCGCTATCAATTATGGCAGGTGCAATCAATTAGCAAAAGCATCTGGGGATCAGGCGACCTGATTTTTAACAGTAATACTGATGGTGCAGGTTATAATGAAAGGGTGAGATTCTCTGCTAATGGAAACATTGGCATCGGAACTTCTACCCCAGATATGAAACTAACCGTTAAAGGAAAAATTCATGCCGAAGAAGTAAAAATAGATCTTACCGTTCCAGCTCCAGATTATGTTTTTAGTAACGATTATAAGTTGAGAAGCCTAACAGAAGTAGAAACCTTTATAAAGCAAAACAGTCACCTCCCGGAAATCCCATCCGCTAAAGAGTTTGAACTAAATGGAGTAATGCAAGCAGAAATGGACATGAACCTACTTAAAAAAATTGAAGAATTAACACTTTATACTATAGCCCAGGAGAAAAAAATAAAAAAACAAAAAGAACAATTGAGTACTGTAAACAAAATGCTTCTAGAATTGCAATCGAGGCTTGAAAAACTGGAATCTAAAAAGTGAATTACTTAACAACTTAAGTGTAGTTACTAGATGATCAAGTAGCATGTCTTTCACTCTACATGTACTGAACTTGTTTCAGTAAGGAGAGCATCTCATCAAGCTAGCCTCTTGACTTTGTAAAAAATATTGATTAAATTTAGAATAGCAATCTAAATCTATAACAATAAACAATTTACAAATGAAAATAGCTTACAAAAAAAGACATGTTATTGTAAATTTAATTATAGCACTTGTGTGGCTTGTTTGGTTTCTAGTTATATCTTTTATTGGCGAAGAGCTAAACTGGAAGGATTATGGCTGGCTTGGGTTTTCACTCATGTATTTATTGGTTTACCTGTATCAAAAACAATATAAATACTTGAGTATAGAAAAAGGAGTTTTAAAAGTTATGTATCCGCTTGGTAGCAAAGTAAAGCTAAATGAGATTAAGCAGATTAAAAAGTTCGCAAATGATTATATTTTGAAAACCGACAAAGAGGAACTGGTAATCGACACACGAATTATTGACCCAGATTCGCTATCTGACTTAAATACTGAACTAGAAAAACTAAACGTAAAATGGGTTTAAAAACCATACTCTAGCAAACTATTAAGTTTAATAGATTTATTTTTATTGCTTTCTCAAACATCTTATAAAATCATTTCAAACATTATAAATTACCTAAAGCCACCTTGTAAAACAAGGTCGTTTTTTATTGATCCTGACAGAAAAAATTGATAATTTCGTTCTCTTCACAAAAAAGCAACATAGGGTATAAAAAAGGTTTTATATCAGGTTGTTACTAATCATAAGTAAAAAACTAATTCTCCAACATGAAAATAGAACTTATAAACCCTAATCAAGCTGAAACCTTAATTAATGAGCTAGATGTTTATCAAAGTAAGTTATACCCTCCAGATAGTTGCCATTTAGATAGTATTGAAACGCTGCAAAGTGAAAATGTTTATTTCTATGGTGCCATAGAAAATAATGAAGTCGTAGCTATAGGTTCTGTTAAATTGTTTTCAGATTACGGAGAACTAAAACGTATTTATGTACCACCTGCACAGCGAGGAAAGGGTCTGGCGCAAAGTATAATTAAAAAATTGGAAGCGCTCTTAATCTCAAAAAAAATAGTTCTGGTAAAATTGGAAACCGGGCCTTACTCAAAGGATGCCATAGGTTTGTACAAAAAACTAGGCTATACCATCTATAGTAAGTTTGGAGCGTATAAAGAAGACCCGCTAAGTACTTTTATGGAGAAAAAGCTAGCTGCAAATTAAAAAACTACTATACAACGCTATTACATACTACCAACTTTAGCGCAGTATGCCAGAGCTTTTGCTGTTGGAATTTCTATTCCTTTAAAAGTTAGTAAAAGTAGCGTGTTATGATAACAGGTTTAATTCACTACTTTTTTTAAAAAAAACGCTCACAACAAGACAATTAACTTTCAAATATTTAGGATAATAATAAGATATTGTTATATTTATGAATATTCCTACACAATACTTTCCTAAGTTTTAAATGATAGCATGATGAGTTCACCGTAACTCAAAGTCAAAAAATTATTAATTTAATAACTATTCTATTATGGCAACTAATCCCGTTTCGGTTACATTTGGCAGTGATTCCACAGGCTTAATCGTCTGCAATGCACATGCAGCTTATTACCAAAGAGTAACACTCACATGGAAAGTGCTTCAAAGCGAAACAACAGTAATTTTCTCAGGTTCTGGAGAAGGTGTACCCATGAAAACGCAAGACGGTTCTACCAGTTATGAAATCGGAGCAACCAGGCAAGCGCTACACATAAGTGCATTATTTGAGTATTCAACATCTGGCCCCAACGGTCCTTTTGTTAAAGCTGTAGTTAACGATCCTATAATCTCATCTGCAGGTGGCACTACAATCGTTACTGTTACATCCGAAGATTCTAATGACAAAGACAATAACGATAGTTATTTAATTATTAGCTATAAAAGTCTTTAATTCTAAAATTATTTAATCTATACATTATCTCTACGGACTTTGCGATTTCGTAGAGATATGTTGTTATTATACTATATTGCTAGCGATCGACTTCGCTTTAAATCCGTGGGACTTGCCATTATGTCTATTTTTGAGTTTTTGTATCTATATACTTGTATAATGGACACTAAATAACCACCCGCTTTTATTATTAACTGTAATAATTACGAATGAGCATTAGTTTAAAAACACCAAAACCATTGATTAGTCATCAAAAACAACAGAGCTAAAAATTAAACCTTATGAAATTAGAAAAGATATTAGATAAACTTGGTTCAATAGAAAAAAACTCGTTTATCAAAATAATAGACAATATCATATCTAAAAACCCAAAAAATAATAAAGAAATCGAAAAGATTTTAAGTTCTTCTGATAAAGGTTTAAAATCGGTTGACAATCAAAACATCTCAAAAATCTTTTCCTTAACAGCAAATGAGTTTCAAGAACACATAAAATGTGAGTTTCAAGAAATCACGTCACAATTAGATATTCTAATTGACATTATTATTCGTGACGGAAACTGCATTATGAAGCAAGATTGGTTTTCAAGGTTATATGAAAATGAAATAAAACACATAAAAGGTAAAATTAAATCACTTAATGTAGATTTTGTAAACGATAAATCTGAATTAAGTACAACACGTAAAAGAGATTATAAAATTTACAAAGCTTGTTTGCATACAGCCTATCACAATGATATTGCAAACAATCGAGAAGCAAAAATATCATCAGATGAGCTCTCAATTATTCTAACACTTTCTAAACAACTTGGGCTTTCACAAGAAGAAGTTAAATTAATAAACTATTCAATCTTGCCAATCAAAAAAATTGATATTCAAGATGTAATAAAAGGACTTAAAAACATTGGTGTTATTTTCTATTCCAACAAGGAAAATACAATTTACGTAGCAGACGAAATGGTTAGAATGCTTCGTAAAATCAGAGAAAAAGAAGTGGCAGAGAAGTTTTATAGAAGAACACTTAAACTCTTAAGAGAGCCTATAATAAATCAAATTGCAAGAGAGCATAACATAGACAGAAAACTACCATATTCTCAAAAAATTGAAAAAATCATAAAAGAAGGTGTTTCTTTCACAAATTTACTTTTAGACGACATTTATAAATCAGGAAGTACATTAACCGAAAAAAAGAAGACTTTAAATGAACTTTGCGAAAAAAGTTTAAACATAAAAAACTTAAAAGGAAGTACATTAGAAGAAAAAATAAGTAGTTTAATTAGATATTTTGAAAATATTGAGCGAGACGAAAAAGTAGGAATTTCTTTAGACGGTTTTGACAAATTACTAACTGAATTAAACTTATCCTTGCCTAAATTCAACGTACAGATGAAAAATCAATTTGAATTGCAAGACGAATTTGTTCTCAAAGCAGATTTTTTACTCGATTATAATATTAAACCAAGAGATATTTTGGATCTGCTTACAAAACAAGATATCTCTAAATTCATCAAAAACAATGGAATTAAACAACGGGGAAATGATATTTTAAATATTCTCGAACACTATAAAGATGTTGAGAATTTATATTTAGAGAATTTTGAAAATGTCGCTTACAGAAATCTAAACTTGTTAAAAGAGAACGGAATTATAGTAAAAGAAAGTGAACTCGGAATCAAATTTGAAGATTTAACCAAAGTCATTTTTAAGGGTTTAGGGTTTAATGTTGATGACCTCTTCAAAAAGAATCTAAATACCAAAAAGGATATGATGGATATTCTGTTAAATTTAGGAAATAACGAAATTATTATCATAGAGTGTAAAACCAGCAAAGAAAGAGGTTATAATAAATTCAGTTCAGTATCGAGGCAATTAAAATCTTATCAAAATTTAGCACTAAAAAACGATTTACGAATTGTTAAAATTCTGCTTGTTGCACCAGAATTTAGCGATGATTTTATAACGGATTGCGAAATGGATACGGAAATGAATTTATCACTTATTACAGCTTCTACTCTATCGAATATTTCAGAGGCATTTAAAACATCAAAATATACAGAATTTCCACACGTTTTATTCCGAGATATCGTAATTAATGAGGAGCGAATTTTAAAAGCATTAAGAAAAAAATAAAAAAGACTGCGGATTATACTGCTAGGCTAGCGCTCGTTTGCAACGAGTGTCTACTAAAGAGTTTTCAATATCTTAACTACCCACCCTTTTTATCTTATTGTTGTAATATAATTATATCAAAAAAGCCATTTCAGCATTGAAACTGATTTCATGCCAAGTTATCTGCCAGAAGGAGAAACACAAAAAATATGGAACTAGTAATTTTAATAATCGTCATGTTCTTAGCTATAAAATATGTTCCTAACTTCGTTGAAAGTAAAAGGAAAATAAAAAAACATAACGAAATCGAAATAGCAATGACTTCAAATGCTCAAAGGTTTGGGTATAACATAAAATCAACAATAACAAGAAGTCGAATAAATAATAGCTACAACTCATTTAAAGCAAAAATATTAAATGGTGAGAAAACAAATTTTCAAGATTTAAAAGATTTGGAAATCACAAAAAAAGAGCTGGTTGAACAAGCTAAATTAAGAGATAAATTAATGGCTGACATTTCAGGAAGAAAAGAAGAATTCGAAGATGAATGAAGTCTATGTGAAAATAAATTTCACACAAAGCGCTATGAATAATCCTAAAAAAATGAAAAATAAAAATAATATTCTCTGATTGTAAAACAGTTCCTTTGCTAGCACTCTCTTATAACGAATGCTTAGAGCATTGTATGCACTCGACTATTCTTTCTTATCATTTAATTTACAAGCTCCATAAAGTATCAATTAATAGGTATAGCCCTCCTAAAATGCTTGCAATAGCGACACCGAAACCCCTAATATCATTAAATGTTTTTAATTTATATTTATATAGGAATACTTTACCTAGCCATAATCCAAAAACCATAAGTATAATAGATAAAGCTAAACTAATTAAAATGCTTTCATTTTCTATTATTATAATTGTTTTGTTAATCATCTGAATCAGTACTCGATTCTATCTGTTTTGTGTAATAAATCTAGCCCATACAACGATCTTTCTTCTTACTAAAGTTTCATTCATATTCAAACTCAAAATTTAATAATTCAGAAGGCTCAATATTTAATCCTTTAGCCAATTCGAATAGCGTCACTACTTGAAGACTTATCTTTCCTTTTTCAATCTTACTAATTTGGCTATGGTCAACATCACACAACTGAGCTAATTCCCTATAACTAATGTCTTTTTCTTTTCGAATTCTAGACAAAGTTTCACCAAATGACATTAACAACCTTTTTTTAGGTATACTTTCCATCTCAAATTTGTCTTAAGAGATTTTATTTATTGTTAATACTCAAAATCAAACAACTCTTTGGGATGGATTTCTAAGCCTTCAGCCAAAGACAAGATTGTTTTCATAGAAGCTCCGTGCTCCCCTTTTAACACACGATATACTTGTTTCGGCTCAATTTTGCCTATTGAGGCAACGGTCATAACATCTTTATTATACTTTTCAAGTAATGATTTTAGATGCTCTCCAAATGCTTTATAATAAGCTTTGTTTGTTTTCTTCACTCTGTGAAATTGTGGCTTTTTTCAAAATAATAATTGTCAAATTTGACAATTCAGTAATTATTTATATATTTGTTTTAATCAGTTCTGTTTGTATTGAACTGTAAGTTTTATATTTGCGATTCTTCATATAAAAAAATTAGAAGTCATCGCTTTGAATCTCGTATCAGAAAACTGGTAATTTTTAAGCAACGAGAAGATAAGTAAGATGCTCACGTCTATGGACGTGGGCTCACTTATTGTTGCTCGGTATACCAGTACCTCTGATACTATAAGTTGAATTCCACGTCTTTTTTGTGTCACTACGTTAAAGGCTATAACTCCTAGTACTGAACTTGTTCTGTACTGAACTTGCCTGTGTTAATCTCTCCTACAAATGTAGTTGAAGCATGTTTCAGTAATTCAGTATCTAGCGAGGTAATCTCGCCTGTACTAGTCAGGCGGGTTCAACTTATATTATACATATTACTAATAGAGAAAAACAATATTTAGTCTATGAAAGTTTATACACATCCAGACAATCTCATAACACCACCCTTCTCCACTATAGCTACATTAATTATGTTATTGGATAAATCCGGGTTAACAGATGCAGTTAAAAAACATTGCAAAACTGGGTTAAAGGTTGTGCCCATTATTTATAACAATCCCGAGCATGATACCAGAAAAGATATCTTATCAAGAAAAAAATACGATGCGTTCTTTGCTTTATTTCCTGATTCTTATTTTAACGATAGAACGTTAATTACAACCAAAATAATTATAGAAAACGTAGAACTGTTTATTAAAACAAATAGCGTAGCAACAGTTGTTTGTAAAGAACAGAAAGCATCCGCTCAACTATTTTAGTTGATACGTTGAATTAATTTTTAGCTAAAAATATAAAAACCACATTGTTTTCACAATGTGGTTTTTTAAGAGTTGTTAAACAAGAATACGTTTACTCTGTAATACTAATAATCTTTGCGCCTTCCCAGCAAACATTAATATCGCTATCAACTAAACCATGCTTTACATTTAAAGCATAACATGTTTTAGTACCCTGCACTGTAGACGAGGTTACTTTGGCTTCACCAAGTTCGTAATACCCTAAAGGAATTTCATCATTCGAATATCCGTATTTTTCTGCTGCTTTATCAATCGATTTGGTACTACTAATGGCAGTAATAAATCCTTGCATTTCCGGAGAAACTTCTGTGGAACTTCCACAAGAAACAAATAAACAAATAGTTAAAATTAGGCTAGAAAGTAGTAGGCTACTCTTTTTCATAATATAAGATTTAGGTTAAGATTATAAATGTACTAAATAAATTGTACTTAAAAATGTTGTAAAACAAAAAAGTACGAATGTACAAACATATAGTCATTATATTAGTATGTATTCTATTTAAAAACAGTCTAAATAAATACACTAAATATGTTACGTATCACCTTGAGTACATCAACAATGCTCAGCATAAACTAAAGTCGAAAGGTTATTAAAACATTGAATTTAAGAATGTACACAATAAGCAACACTGAATTATACCCAAAATTAACTACGGCCCACCTCGAAACAATCCATTAATATTTAACGAAATAGCAAATCGGTTTTTAACAGAGCCATTTAATTACTCATCAAGAAAGTAATTAATCGTAAACCTGTTTCGATTGCTTTATTTTTACTCCAAACGTGTTTTTATCAATCCAGATTATGTTCCAGCTTTCTCTAAAATCACCTAAAAAACTATAAAACTTTATTTCTTGTTGCTTTACATCTAAAGAATAAACTCCTTTCAGATTTTTGGGGGCTACGCCACTCGGACTTTTCTTTGGTTTATATTTAACATTTGTATTATACTTTCCATTTTGTTTAAAATGTATAGTAGTTCTTTTTTCATTAAAATTACAGCGTTTGTAAACCTTGATATCGAAACCAACTTCTCTAATTAAATGGTCTTGAACCCAATGTCCTTTTAAGTCCGATTCGGTAATTTTATTTTCCTGGCTAAATACGATAGATACAAAAAAGAAGAGGGCAATTGTAATTGTTTTTTCCATGCAATAAAAGCAACAAGAATTGTTCCAAATAATTTTTTTTCAACAAAAAACAACCCCTGACATACTTCGACACTAAGCCAAATATCTTTGCATTAAGTTTAATAATAAAAATCAATTTTAAAATGAAACACGCAGTTGTCTGGTTTGAAATTCCAGTAAAAGATTACGAAAGAGCCAAAAAATTCTATTCCGCAGTTATGGACAGCGAAATTACAGATCATCCCATGCCAGGAGATCAATACAAATATGGTCTTTTCACGCATGATAAAGAAAATGGAGGCGTTGGTGGTGCTATTATTCAAGGTGAAGGGATGAATCCATCTACCGATGGTTCCATTCTTTATTTAAATGGCGGAGACGATTTAGCCGTACCGCTTTCCAGAGTAGAAGCTAACGGTGGTAAAGTTGTAATGCCAAAAACGGATATTGACGAAAATGGATTCATAGCTCATTTTACAGATACAGAAGGCAATAAAATAGCATTACATTCTATGTCGTAAAAACGCAATAAAATTCGGAAGTCTTTTAAAGCTTATTCAATCAAAAAACGAATGCCGTACATGGCACAAAAGATAGTGGATTGCGAAGCGGTTCACTATCTTTGTTATTATGTCTCAATTATCAAGACTCATAGCCATATTAACCCTGTTAAAATCGAAACGACTTTTAACAGCTACCGAACTTGCCAAAAAGTTCGAGGTAAGCATACGTACCATTTACAGAGATATTCGAAAGCTCGAAGAAGCAGGCGTACCCGTTACTACCATAGAAGGCAGAGGTTATTCCTTAATGGAGGGCTATTCCGTTGCCCCTGTACAATTCACAGAAAAACAAGCCAATGCATTAATTACTGCAGAGCATTTAATAAATCAATCTAAAGACACCTCCTTTGTTAATGATTTTAATGAAGCGTTAACCAAAATAAAATCGGTTTTTAGAACGTCTATTCAGGAAAAGAGTGAATTATTGCAAAGCAAGATTCATATTTTCAACCCAACTTACGAAAACATTTCCAGCAATGCGCTTTCCGAAATACAACTGGCCATTACCAATTTTAATTTTATTGAAATTAATTACAAAAAAGAAAGCGACACCAAAATTACCTTTAGAAAAGTAGAACCTTACGCTATGTACTCCATTTATCATAAATGGATTCTAATTGCCTGGTGTTATTTAAGACAAGATTATAGAGCCTTTAGAGTAGACAGGATTCTACATTTTAAAATTTTACATGAAAAATTTGAAGACAGAAATTTTAGTCTTCAAACGTATTTTCAAACCTGTCCTTACAAAGAAAAATAAGATAAAAACTCACTAGAATTTACTTTATACTATTTTTGTTATAAAACAATATTGTATATGAAAGTCCTTTCTACCAACATCGCCAAACCAACTACAATCATCTGGAACGAAAAAGAATTAACAACTGGTATTTATAAAAACCCAACCAACACGCCTATCCTCTTAGGAAAGGAAGGGGTTAAAGACGATGAAGTATCAGATAGAAAAGTACATGGAGGAACGTTTAAAGCCTGTTATATATTTTCAGAAAACCATTATGATTACTGGAAAAACAAATATCCAAACTTAGATTGGAACCATGGTATGTTTGGTGAAAACCTTACTATTTCCGATTTAAACGAAAAAGACATCTATGTTGGCGATATTTATGAAGTAGGTGAAGCACTGGTTCAAGTTACTCAGCCACGTGAACCTTGTTTTAAATTTGGTGTTAAATTTGGAAACCAAAATGCCTTAAAAGAGTTTATAGAATATGGCTTTCCGGGAACTTATGTACGTATTTTAAAAGAAGGACTTGTAAAAAACGGAGATACTTTTAAACTTGTTGAACAGGCAAAAAACAGCATAAGCACATGGCAACTTTTTGATTTATTATTCTCGAAAAATAAAAGTAAGTCGCTAATTGAATTGGCCATAGATAATGAAGCACTACCCTTAAGAAAACGAGATAAAATAAGAAGGTTCTTAAAATAACAGAGTTTATTTTGATGTATCTTTGCGGCATAAAATTTAAATATGTCATTTAAAGACTTACAATTAAACAAGCCTATTTTAAGGGCTATTGCAGAAACCGGTTATGACTCCCCAACACTTGTACAAGAAAAAACAATTCCGTTAGTTCTAAACAAAAGAGATGTTATTGTTTCGGCTCAAACAGGCACAGGAAAAACAGCCTCTTTTGCCTTGCCTATTTTACAGTTGTTATTTGATAAACAGGATGCCTCAAAACGAGGAAAAAAAATCCGTGCTTTAATTGTAAGCCCCACTCGCGAATTAGCCATTCAAATTGGAGAAAACTTTAAAAACTATAGCACCTATACCAACTTAAGAAGTACTGTGATTTACGGCGGTACTGCAATAGAACCTCAAATAGACGTTCTAAAAAAAGGTGTGGATATTTTAATTGCCACACCGGGTCGTTTGCTGGACTTGCACAAACAAGATGTTGCTAATCTGGATTATGTAGAAACCCTGGTATTAGATGAAGCCGATTTAATGTTGGATATGGGGTTTATTGATGATGTTAAAAAAATTGAACGCCTTTGTACCAGAGAAAAGCAAATTTTGTTGTTCTCTGCCACCATACCCTATAAAGTAGAGCAATTAGCAAACAGTATTTTAAAATCGCCAGAACGTGTTGAAGTGACTCCTAACTCATCAACATCAAAAAACATTAACCAAGCACTTTATTATGTGCCTAAACGTAATAAAATTGAGCTGTGTCTGCATTTGCTTAGAAATACCATAAAAGGTAGTATCCTTATTTTTAGACGTACCAAATTTGGTGTTGAAAAATTAGAGCAAACCTTATTAAAAAATGGTTATAAGGCAGATAGTATTCATGGTAATAAAAGTCAGAATGCAAGACAAGAAGCCCTAAAAAACTTTAAATCGAATCAGGTTAACATTTTAATAGCCACAGATGTTGCTGCCCGTGGTATCGATATTAATAATTTAGATGCTGTTATAAATTTCGACCTTCCCAATGTACCCGAAACCTATGTGCATAGAATAGGAAGAACTGCCAGAGCCGGAAATACAGGAGCGTCTTACTCATTCTGTTCGGCAGATGAAAAGAATTATGTAAAAACAATACAGCAGCTTATTCAGATTCAAATAGATGTGGTTGAAGATCACCCCTACCCTTTAGATCCTAAAGCAAAACCTATTGTTCATAAATCTAAAAAAACAGGTAGCAAACATAAAAAAGGTCGTAAAAGTGTAGCTTCTAAAAAGAAAAAGAAACGCTGGTACTAAACTTATAAGTATATGAATGATATAGAAAAAATCGTTAGCAAACTTCAATTACAACCTCATCCAGAAGGTGGCTATTTTAAAGAAGTTTACAGAAGTAACGGAGTTATTAATAAAGAAAATCTTGGTGTAGGTTTTTCCGGGCAAAGAAATTATGCAACGTCTATTTACTTTCTCTTAACTTCAGATTCTTTTTCTGCATTCCATAGAATTAAACAAGATGAAATTTGGCATTTTTATAAAGGATCACCTATTAAACTCCATATGATTTCTGATGATGGCAAATACTCTAATACCATTATAGGAAATGATATAGAAGAAGGGCAAAACCCCCAATTTGTTGTAAAAGCACAAGATTGGTTTGCAGCCGAGGTTATTGATAAAAATGCTTATGCCTTAGTGGGTTGTACCGTTTCTCCTGGATTTGATTTTAATGATTTCGAACTTCCCGAAAGAGACGTACTAATTTCGAAATACCCCGAACACAAAGACATCGTTACCGCTTTTACAAGGTTTTAATTCTGTAACCTTCGATTAAAGTAGTTTTTTAATAGCGGTATTTGTATGCCAAACATAAGTCCAAAAAGAACAATGGCATAAACAAGTGTTTTTGGTATAGAAACTGCCGATAATAAATCTGTAACCTTATTATTAAACAAGGCACTAAAATCCAAAGAACTCAACCAGCTTGAGGACTCTTGTTCGATACCGAAAAGTAAATAACCAATTAAAGCTAAAAACACTGTTGAAATAGCAAGCCACCCTGTTTTAGATATTAAAGGTTTATAAACCGTAACATCATCTCTACTTAACGCCGTAACCTGAGACATTACAGATGCTGTAAAATTAAAAGACGGACGCTCTAAAGGTTCCTCCTTAATTACTTTTTTAGTTAGGTCATCTAAATACTTATCTGCGTTCTCGTTCATAATATTCAATTATTTCAGGTTCTAACCGAGCTCTTAAAATTGTGGCTAACTTTTTTCTACTTCTAAACAATTTAACCTTTACATTATTAGGTGTTATCCCCATGGCTTTCGATATTTCTTCCAAGGATTGATCTTCAAAATAATATAAAGTTAGCAAAAAACTATCGTCTCCCGGTAACAAAGCAATACAATCTTGAATAGACTTTTTGCGTTCTTCACTTTCTAAGCGGTCTAACGCATCATCTATTGTTTTTAATTGATGTGCTGTAAATTCATCAATTGCAACATCATTAAAATGTTTTTTATTCTTTTTTAATCTATCTAAACTCGTATTATAAGCTATTTTATAAATCCAGGTCGAAAATTTAGAATCCCCCTTAAACCTGTGTAACGATTTATACGTCTTTACAAAAGTATCTTGCGCCACTTCCTCGGCCTCTTCCCTATTCTTAAGCATTCGCAAAGTTAAGGTAAACACCAAATCCTTATAACGCTCCACCAATACTTCGAAAGCACTAGTATCGCCACTTATAACTAGATTGATATAATGTTGGTCGTTGATGGTCATTTTAAAATAAGACGACTTCTTTTTGTTTAAGGTTACACCCAAACAAAAAATTATTTTTAAAAAAAAGTGTAACCTAAATTAAGAACGTATCGTCATAAGCTATGAACAGTTTAAAATTAATCAATTAAAAACAAACAATTATGGCATCAGAATTAATCATAGTACCAATTATATTTGGAACCATCTTCGGAGTATTTTATTTATACTTTTCAACACGCAACAAAGAACGTTTAGCGCTTATAGAAAAAGGTGCCGATGCTACCATTTTTGTAAAAGGAAAGAGTAAAAGCTATACAGCTCCTATTTGGAAAGTATTAATACTAAACCTAGCTCTATTACTAATGGGAATAGGTTTAGGTGTATTTATAGCATCTATTTTAAATATTTATACAAACATGGAAGAAGGTCCGCTATATGTAAGCTGTATTTTCTTAATGGCTGGTATTGGGTTATTTACAGGTTTTAATATGACTAAAAATCTAGATAAAGAATAATATGAAATAAATCGTCAATCAAAAAAATTAAAAAGGGTTAAAAAAAGTACATATTATATGACTTTTTTTAACCCTTTTTTGTTTTATATTTACAGAAATGAGTGACAATACAAGTAAATTTGATGAATTCGAAAAACTTAAAGAGTTTGAAGCATTAGATTTAAATAATCTGCTATTCGAAATTTGGTTTAAGCCCAAATTAGTTTTTACTTATTTAAAGAAACGTGCCCCAACACAATATGTTCAATTGTTATTGATCATTTCTGCACTAACAACCACTTTCGAAAGAGTAATACCTAAAAATATTGGTTGGGATGCTAACGGACTTGGTTATTTTTTCGGCATGTTAATTTTCGGAGCTATATTAACCTTGGGAGTATATCACTTTTCGGCCTGGTTTTTACATTATTTTGGACGTGCATTTTTAAATGGAAACGCTAGCACTAAAGATTTTAGGATGGTTATTGCTTGGTCTAATATCCCGATAATAGCATCTACAATTCTATCTATTCTCCTATTAATTATTTATGGACCTAACGCACTATCCGACAATTTTTTTCCAACATCAGAGACCGTACGTATTGTTTATATTACGGTAGCTATTATTGAAATTGTTATAGCTATTTGGTCTATGGTCATCACGGTAATTGGTATTATGGTGATACAAAATTTCAATGTAGGTAAAGCTATTGGAAATGTATTATTACCCATGTTCCTTGTTATTCTAATATTTATAATAGTATTTAAAATAGGAGGAATCTTGTAATGATTATCTATTTAACTAGAAAATCAAAATAAGTTTTGGGAAATGGCTCCCATCGTAATGTAAAATGCCACCACTCCTTTGAGTAATTTCTAAAACCGTGTTTTAGCATAACCGTTTGTAGCAATTGCCGATTGGCCTTTTGTTTATCGGTAATATTTGCGTAATCTACCCAAGATTCATGTCCAAAAAAATCATAAGGACTACCCATATCTAAAGCTTTGCCTGTGTTTCCGTCTATTATAGTTAAATCTACGGTACTGCCTCGACTATGCCCAGATCTTGAAGCTATATAACCTGCTTTAAATAAGTCCCTCTTATTTACTTCAGGATAAAATATATGTTTGTTTATAGTATCGTTTAAATCTTTAGCCCAACGAATAAAATGATTCACTGCCTGTTGAGGCCTATATCCATCATAAACTTTTAAGCATAAATTCTGTTCCTGTAACTCTTCATGAACCAGTTTTAACTTTTTTGCGGTTTCTGCTGTTAATATGAGCTTATTAGATTGGTAACCGTCAATTGGCTTGCCTACAAAATTATTTGAAGTGTAATACCGTAACTCTACTTCTAAATCTGGAATAACATCATGAACATATACAAATCCTTTTTCCAGTTGTCCAAAAGAAAGAACAGAATAAAACAAAAGTAGGTATGAAAATATTTTTTTCATTTTTTAAGCTATAGGCTAATGTAAATAAAAATTCAATGCATTAAAAATTGAACACAAAAAAACCGAGTTCCCTCAAACTCGGTCCTTTTTTCAATTTGCTTTTTTTATTATGAAGCTAGATTTAGGTTTACTATATCAACAACATAATGCAAATATTAATTAATTAATCCATTGAACTAAAAAGTGTGTTATTTAGTACACTCCAAAAGTAAAATTATAAATGATTTAAAAAGATAAAATACACATAAAATCGACTAAATGCATTAAATTTTAACATTTACAGATGAAAACATAATAAAATTCGGTGAAATACACACTTTGATAATGGATCATTAGATAGTAATCCCTAGTTATATGACATGGAAAAAAGTTTTATACTTTTTTGAAAAATACCCTTGAACATTTATTTAGACCTACTTAAGTTTACTCATCCCCCGTCATTAGTAGAACATTTTGACTTAGTAAAAAAAAGCAAAAAAACGAAGTTTTACATCTTTATTTTGAAGAACGCAATATCATTCCGAAAGAAAATAATTCATCCAAAACTGATTCCTCATGGTTTTCATGAAGAAATCATTTTCCACTTCGTGGTAAAATGGTGTATTTACGTATAAAAAGACATACTTGGCTAGATTTAAAAACCAAAAACATCATACAAAGAGAATATAATTTTTTAACTAAGGAACTTTTATGACCAAAAAATTTGCTGATTTTTTAAGAAAGGATAGCAGACATTAAAACATTTAACTAAATACATTATTAAGCCTTAACCGCTACCAAATCATGCTAAGCCTTGTATTTAAGAGGAAACAACATAAAAAAAGCATCCTGAGAAGGATGCTTTTTTACTAACTAACTAACCAAAAATATGAATTACATTTTTAAGCTTAAAGTAACCACTCAATAAACTATTTAATTAAAATATAATTACTTTTTATATCACAATATCCGTGCCAAACTAAAAAAAATCCTTTCTAAATTTTAACATATCTTGCAATTTTTAATCATTAAAATTAATTTATGGCCAATCAACCGCTATTTACAAATGACACCGCTACCTTTGGACTACTAATGCTTATGCTTGCATTAGTTTTTTACACATCCTCATTGAAAACAGGGTTTTGGGCTAAATTTTACAGCATAGTTCCTGCTCTTTTAATGTGTTATTTACTCCCGGCTGTTTTAAATTCATTGGGGTTAATCTCTCCTAGTACATCAAAAGTTTATAGTATTTCTAAAGATTTTTTATTACCTGCAGCTTTAGTTTTAATGACACTAAGCCTAGATTTAAAATCTGTATTCAACTTAGGCCCAAAAGCATTGATAATGTTTTTAACAGGAACTATAGGAATTGTTATTGGTGGCCCAATTGCCATGCTTTTAGTATCTATAGTAAGTCCGGAAACAGTTGGTGGTGCAGGCCCCGATGCTGTTTGGCGCGGACTTTCTACTTTAGCAGGAAGCTGGATTGGTGGAGGAGCAAATCAAACAGCCATGTATGAAATATTTAAATATAATCCGGAAAAATACGGTGCTATGATTTTAGTAGATATTGTTGTAGCGCAAATATGGATGGCGTTTTTATTATTTGGAATAGGGAAAAAAGATAAAATAGACAAATGGCTTAAAGCTGATAATACGGCTATTGAAGAACTGAAACAAAAAGTTATTAACTATGAAAAAAGTGTTTCAAGAAACGCTAGCTTAACAGATTATATAATGATGCTAGGAATTGCTTTTACCGTAGTTGGAATAGCTCATCTTGGATCAAACAAAATTTCTACCTTTTTAACTACCAATTTTGAGGTTTTTAATGATAAAACCTCTGCCTTATCATCTTTTACATCTACTTTCTTTTGGATGATAACGATTGCAACCGTTTTAGGGATTATTTTATCATTTACAAAAGCAAAAAGATACGAAGGAGCTGGGGCCAGCAAAATAGGTAGTGTTTTTATTTATATTTTAGTTGCGAGTATTGGTATGAAAATGGATTTGGGTTCTATTTTTGAAAACCCTGGATTACTAGTCGTAGGACTTATTTGGATGGCCATACACGTCCTTCTTCTTATTGTTATTGCTAAAATTATTAAAGCGCCATATTTCTTTTTAGCTGTTGGTAGTAAAGCAAACGTTGGTGGGGCTGCGTCTGCCCCGGTAGTTGCTGCGGCTTTTCATCCATCATTAGCAACGGTAGGCGTATTGCTTGCTGTTGTTGGTTATGCCATTGGTACATTCTCTGCTTTACTCTGTGCCACTTTAATGGAATTAGCATCTGTTGCAGGGTAGTTTTAAATAATATTTTTAGATATTTGCGCACCTAAATTAATTTTGAAATGAAAAAAATCTCACTCTTCCTTTTTGCTCTTTTAATAATTTCCTGTAATGATAAAGCCCCGGATTTAATAGTTAAAGGAACTATTAAGGATTTAAAAAAAGGAACTGTATATCTTAAAAAAGTTATTGATACTGCTTTAGTAACTGTAGATTCCTTAGTTATAAATGGAACTCCTCAATTCGAGCTTCATAGCGATATAGAATCTCCTGAAGTATTCTTTTTGTATTTAGACAAAAACAGTTCTGAGAAAGATAGAATTACATTTTTTGCAGATAAAGGCATTACAGAAATCAATACCACATTAAAGAACTTTGTGTTCGATGCTAAAATTAATGGCTCACCTCAGCAAAAGCTTTTAGAAAAGCATCAAACTATTATGACTAAAATGAACAATAAGAATTTAGATCTCATAAAAGAACATTTTGAAGCTCAAAGAGACAATGATACGGTAAAAGTAAAGGCTTTGGAAAAAGAATCTGAAAATACATTAAAAAGAAAATATTTATATACCGTAAATTTTGCATTAAATAACCGAGACAGTGAAGTGGCTCCTTACCTCGCTCTTACCGAAATTTACAATGCCAGAATCAAATTTCTAGATACTATAAACAATAGCTTAACTCCTAAAGTTAAAAATTCTAAGTATGGCAAGAGATTACAATCGTTTATAGATAAAATAAAAGCTTCGGAAGAATAAATTATTCGGAGTTGTTCAAACAAAAAGACCTTTCAAATGAAAGGTCTTTTTTATGGAGTCAACTAAAGACTCCTACATATCTTAATTTTGAGCCGATAGAGGGACTCCCTTCGACTGCACTCAGGGTTAACTTCTCGTCTCAATTAACTTTTGTTTTGCAATAAAATCCAAGTCAATTCCTGATGCGTTTTTCAAAATTTCAAGAGCCGATAGAGGGACTCGAACCCACGACCTGCTGATTACAAATCAGCTGCTCTAGCCAGCTGAGCTATATCGGCTTAATTTAACGGTTGCAAATATACTATCTAATTTAATATTGGCAAGTAGTCCGTTAAAAAATTTATCCTAATTTATTAATTTTTTCAATTAGGGCTTTACCTTTGGTTTCAAGTTCTTCATTAATTGCCTTAAAATGCGCCTTTGCATTATCAACATCCTTAGCATTTACCTTTGCAATTAATTCATCAAAAGTAGCAATGGCTTCATCGATAATTGCTTCACTCTTCTTTGTGTCTTTATCTGTGTTTTCGTATTCCCAAACGTAAACCGCTTCTATAATATCTCCTAAAACGTAGTTAATATCTTTTTTTAGATCTCTAACATTTGCCATAATTTGTCTTTTTATTTGATTGTAAAATTAAACATAAACTTCTAATAGTGTTGCATTTTTAGAAGCTATTTCATAGTCTGTAATTGCTGCAGGAAGTAATAGGGTTTCGCCTTTTTTAATAGACTCTGAAACGCCGTTAACTACAATTTCTGCATCGCCTTCTACACACATATATATTAAGAACGAATCGTATTCGTTTTTCTTTTTAAGTGTTTCTGTAACCTTAACATAGCTCGTTGTAAAATAAGGACAACTTACCATTTCGTTAGACTTGTTTTCTTCTTTAGAGTATTTTACTCTAAAGTTATCCGGCATATTAAAATCGAATGCATCAATTGCTAAATCATTATGCAATTCTCTTTCATTACCTTCATCATCAACGCGATCCCAGTCGTAAACGCGGTATGTAATATCGCTTGTTTGCTGTATTTCGGCTACCATCACCCCTGCTCCAATGGCGTGAATACGACCTACTTCTATAAAATAAGTATCTCCAACTTCTACTTTGTCAAAGTTAACAATTTCGGTCAGTGTTTTATTCTCTAAATGACTTAGGTATTTTTCCTTAGTCATATCTTGATTAAAACCTACAATTAAATTAGATTCTTCGTCTGCTTGCAGCGTATACCACATTTCTGTTTTTCCAAAAGAATTGTGTCTTTTAGCTGCCAACTCATCATTAGGATGCAATTGTATTGATAAATCTTCTCTGGCATCGATAAACTTTATAAGCAATGGAAACTTGTCTCCAAATACTTTATAGTTTTTATCACCAATTAAGTTGCCTTTAAAAGTTTCTAAAAGCTCTTTTAACGAATGCCCTTTTAAACTACCATTGGATACTATGGAAGTATCGCCTTCTACATCACTTATTTCCCAGCTTTCACCAATATTTGGTAAATCACTTTTTTTGTTAAGAATGGTTTTTAATTTTTGTCCGCCCCATATTTTATCTTTTAAAATAGGGTTAAATTTAAGTGGATACAATGTTTTGTTCATTATTTTCCTGAATAGGTTACGAAATTACGAGGTGTTTCAAAAAGTGTAACTTCCAACTCTAAATGAGCTGCTAATTTTGGCTTCATCTTATTGTAAATTACAACAGCAATATTTTCGGCTGTTGGATTTAAATCTTGAAATTCTGGTACTTCAACATTTAAATTTTTATGGTCGAAAACATCTTCAACCTCGGTTTTAATAATATCTTTTAATATTTTCATGTCTATAACATAACCGGTTTCTTTATCAATTTCACCGGTAATGCTTACAATAAGTTCATAGTTATGTCCGTGAAAGTTTGGGTTATTACATTTTCCAAAAACAGCATCATTTTTTTCAAAACTCCAATCTTTTCTGTACAAACGATGGGCTGCATTAAAGTGTGCTTTTCTGCTAACTGTTACTTTCATTTGGACATATTTATATGTTCGTAGAATTTATCAAAAATTACTTTAAACCATTCTGTATACAAGTCTGGTTGTTTTGAAATATCTGTCTTAACCTCCTCTAATGGCATCCATTTCCAACTGGCTACCTCGTCTGGGTTAATAATTGGGGTTTCGTTATACTTACCTAATAAAACATGATCGTATTCATGTTCTGTTAATCCATTATCGAAAGGTGCTTTATAGATAAATGAAACCGATTCCTGTAAGTCTACAACAAATCCCATTTCCTCTTGTAAACGTCTTTTTCCTGCCTCAATGTTAGTTTCTCCATCACGTTGATGGCTACAGCAAGTATTCGTCCAAAGACCTGGGGAATGGTATTTATTTAAAGCACGTTGTTGTAACATTAATTCATTTTTATCATTAAAGATAAAAACAGAAAATGCACGATGAAGTAACGCCTTCTCATGTGCCTCCATTTTGGGCATCAGTCCAATTTGTTCGTCCTTTTCGTTAACAAGAATAACTTTTTCTTCCATAGAAAGGCAAAAATACCAAGTATATATCAAAAAACATATTCTTATTGGAAATTTAAATCAAAGCAAATATGTAAAATAAAAAAGCATCCATGATATATGAATGCTTTTCTTTATATATGGTAAAGATATCCTTATTCTTCAACTAATATAAACTCACTTCTTCTGTTTGCTTGATGCTCTTCTTCACTACACTTAACGTCTCTTGAGCATTTATTTATTAGTTCAGTTTTTCCATAACCTTTTCCTGTTAATCTGCTCGCTTCTATTCCTCCTTCTTTAACAATATATTTTATGGTCGATTTATTTCTCCTTTTAGATAATCTCAAATTATACCCTTCAGAACCTCTCGAATCGGTATGCGATCTTACATCTACCTTTGTATTAGGAAACTCCTTCATATAACTTATAACCTTAGCCAATTCCTTTTCTGCATCTGGTCTAATGTTTGATTTATCAAAATCAAAATATATTGGTTTTAAATTAAGTAGTTTATATAAATCTACTTCGCTCTTCTCCAACTTTAACGTTAACACCAATTCTATTTCGTCAGAATCAATACTAAAGTTCTGCACATCTTCATTATAATCTGACTTTGTTGCTTTTGATTTGTATTCGCTGTTGCTACCAGATAAATTTAAACTAAAAGCCCCGTTTTCATCAGATTTTAATGTTCTTTCTACTTCATTTCTATGATTATAGATAACAATATCTGCACCAGTTATTACCTCATCTGTGCTTTTATCTACGACTATACCTTTTACATATTTTTGATATGGGTTTCTGGTAAACTGGTAAATATCGTCATCTCCCTTTCCGCCTTCTCTATTTGATGATAAGTAACCTTTTAACGTTTTTTCGTTAATAATATAACCAAAATCATCTCTCTGGCTATTTATAGGTTTGCCTACATTAATAGTATTACTACGCGGATTAGTCATATTCTCTATATTTTTATATGCAAAAACATCTAAACCTCCTAATCCGGGATGTCCATCTGACGAGAAATATAAAGTTCCGTTATCACTCAAAAAAGGAAAGTTCTCTCTTCCTTCTGTATTGATTTTTGGACCTAAATTTACTGGTTCACCAAAGGTACCATCTTCCTTAACATCTACTACAAAGATATCTGATGCTCCTAATGTACCCTCCATATCTGATGCGAAGTATAACTTTGTTTCATCTACACTTAATGTAGGGTGCGCCACATTATATTCGTCGCTATTAAAAGGTAAAGGTTCTATATTAGTCCATTGCCCTTCAATTAATTCTGCTTTATAAATTTTTAAACCGTGCTGCCTTTTAGTATTTCTTTTAAATTCTCCTTTATAAAAATTATTTCTTGTAAAATACATGGTTTTTCCATCTTTGGTAAATGCCGTAGACGATTCATGATATTCTGTGTTTACCTCACCCTTTACTTCAGAAATAGTACCGTCTGGATTAGATTCGAATAAATCCAAAAAAGGCTGCTCGTTCCAGTTATAAATCTTTTCATTTTCATCTCTTGAAGATGCAAAAATCAAATTATCCTGATAAACCGAAGTACCAAAATCTGAGAATGTTGTATTTATTTCCAGATTTTTCATTTCAAAATTATCAGATCGCTTCTCTATAACCGTTAAGTAGTTCGATTGATATAACTGCCCTCTTGAGTCTTCTGGCTTTAATGCCTTAAAATCGCTAAATACTTTATCTGCTTTCTCATAGTCTCCTGTACCTTTTAAAGCTTGAGCATACCTGAAATGATTTTCCGGATCTAAACCTTCTGCATTTAAAGCGATTAATTCACCATACCACTTAGCTGCTTCTTCCATTTTACCATTAAAATAAAAGGAATTTGCCAAACTTTGTAATACTTCCGGCGACCTATTACCTTTTTCTACATCTTCTAAAAGACGCTCTGTTGTTTCTACATAAGATAAATTATCATATTTTTTCTTGGCACTTCTTTTTATGCCTCCTTGTGAAAAGGCTGTATTAGCAATTATTAAAGCCAATAACGGTATTATAAATGATCTTTTTTTCATGTCCTAATATCTTTTTAGAAGAATCTTGGTGATAAAATTCTACCCACAGGTTTTAATTCAAATCTTAACATTATTTCGTGTGAACCACTATTATAACTATTCAACTTTGTAGTTGTTAAATCGTATGCGTACCCAATGAATAACTCATCGCTAATTTGAAACCCTGCCAGACCACTAAAGGAATCATCCCATCTGTAGCCTACACCTAATGTTATTTTTTCGTTGAAAAGCGCATTTAACGAAAGGTCTGCTATTATTGGCGCTCCAGATACTGCTTTTACCAGAGTTGCCGGTTTTAACTTAACATTTTCGCTTACATCGAAAACGTAACCCGCTATTAAAAAATAGTGTAAGCGTTCGGTTGCCACAGATTCTTCGATACCATCATAATGATCTGTTGAAAAGAAATTTGGAACTGAAAGCCCTAAATACCATTTTTCTGAATGTAAGTACATACCAGCTCCAATAGTTGGAGAAAATAAACTTAGGTTATCGTTAAAAACTCTATCTGGGTATTGAAAGACACCTTTACTCCAATCTGTGTCCAGCATATGAAACCCTGCTTTAATACCAAATGAAAACTCAATTTTTCTAATCTCATCTACTGGAATTGTATATGAAAAATTAACATCAACATTTGTTTCACTTGCAGGACCTAATTTATCGCTTACTACGTTTAAACCTAATCCTAGTCGATTATTTCTCAATGGGGAATGGGCTCCAAAAGTTATAGTTTTTGGAGCGCCATCTATACCTACCCATTGTGTACGATATAAACCTGTTACACTTAAAGCATCTCTCTGTCCTGCATAGGCAGAGTTAACACTCATAGTATTATACATATACTGCGTGTATTGCGGATCTTGTTGTGCATTGCCTTTTAAAGATAATAGTGTAGCAAACACTACTAAAATTAAACCTCTTGTTAATGATGATTGCTTTATCATTTTTAATTTCTTTAGTTGTTTGTTCACTATTCTATCTATTAATGTATAACCATCCCACTTTTGGCTTAGAACCATCTCCCAGATCTAACACATAGTAATATGTTCCTACTGGTAGTTTTTCTGTACCATTTATGGTAGATCTTCCATTTGATATACCATCAAACTCATTGTTATAACCTTGCTTCTTATATACTATGTTACCCCAACGGTTATAAATCTCTAAACTATTATTAGGGTAATTTTGTATACAGTTAATAACTAGAAGCTCGTTAACACCATCTCCATTTGGCGAGAATTCGTTAATAACTATTAAACAACCTAATTCTGTTTCTGTAGGGTCATCTTCAGTGTTTCCATCTACATCATCACCATCATCACTTGTATCCGTAATAGTTTCAAAACTAGGTGTCGTTCCTGATGCTACCACACTATTTGAAATACCTCCTGCGTTTATAGCTTGTTGTGTAATCTCAAATGAAGCAGTATATGTAGCAATTTCTCCGGCTAATAAAGTACCTTCCGAGCTACCTAAATCAGCACCATCGAAAACAGGGTCTTGTGTTAATACTAATGGGTTACCATTTATATCCGTAAATGTATCTACCAATGTTATACCTGTTAAGGTTACATTTCCTGTGTTCTCTACTAGAATAGTGTAATCAATAGTATCTCCTAAATCTGTACCAAAATCATCTGCTGTTTTTGTTACTTCAAGTCCACCAATACAGCTAACTGTTGTAGTTACTGTTAAGGTTATATCGGAAGTTCTATAAGAACATGGTGCTAATACATCTGTTGGTACTTCTCCATCTGGAGGACTTACCTCATCACCATTGGTTACACCATCACCATCACAGTCGGCAGCATTCCATGCAGCACTTGGTGCTACTGTGGCACTTGCTAGTACAAATGAACATGGATCTTGCGGATCAGTTCCATCTGTTGACTCTACATCATTTGGCACACCGTCACCATCACAGTCGCTTGTTGAACTCACTGTTACAGTAATACTTGCAGTATTAAACGAACAATCATCTAATGGGTCAGTTCCATCGGTTACTTCTGTTCCGTTAGTTACACCATCTCCATCACAATCGGCAGCATTCCATACAGCACTTGGTGCTAGTGTAGCACTTGCCAATACGAATGAACATGGATCTTGCGGATCGGTTCCATCTATACCTTCTACATCATTCGGAACACCATCACCATCACAATCGGCAGTAGCTGTTACTGTTAAAGTGATACTTGTCGTATTGAACGAACAGTCATCTAATGGATCGGTGCCATCGGTTACTTCCGTACCGTTAGTTACACCATCACCATCACAATCGGCAGCATTCCATATAGCACTTGGTGCTAGTGTAGCATTTGCCAATACGAATGAACAATCATCTAATGGATCAGTGCCATCTGCTACTTCTGTTCCATTAGTTACACCATCTCCATCACAATCAGCAGCGTTCCATGCAGCATTTGGTGCTACTGTCGCGCTAGCTAAAACAAATGAACATGGGTCTTGTGGGTCTGTTCCATCAGTATCTTCTATATTATTCGGTACACCATCTCCGTCACAGTCCGCTATCGAGCTTACCATAACAGTGATACTTCCTGTGTTGAACGAGCAGTCATCTAATGGGTCTGTTCCATCGGTTACTTCTGTTCCATTGGTTACACCATCCCCATCACAATCGGCAGCGTTCCATGCAGCACTTGGTGCTACTGTGGCACTTGCCAGTATGAATGAACATGGATCCTGAGGATCGGTACCATCAGTATCTTCTATATTATTCGGTACACCGTCTCCATCACAGTCACTTGTTGAGCTTACCGCTACAGTGATACTTGCCGTATTGAACGAACAGTCATCTAATGGATCGGTGCCATCGGTTACTTCTGTACCGTTGGTTACACCATCTCCATCACAGTCAGCAGCATTCCACACAGCACTTGGTGCTACTGTCGCGCTAGCTAATATGAACGAACATGGATCTTGTGGGTCTGTACCATCTGTATCTTCTACATTATTTGGCACACCGTCACCATCACAATCACTTGTTGAGCTTACCACAACAGTGATACTTCCTGTGTTGAACGAACAGTCATCTAATGGATCGGTGCCATCGGTTACTTCTGTTCCATTGGTTACACCATCTCCATCACAATCGGCAGCGTTCCATGCAGCACTTGGTGCTACTGTGGCACTTGCTAGTATGAATGAACATGGGTCCTGAGGATCGGTACCATCAGTATCTTCTATATTATTCGGTACACCGTCTCCATCACAGTCACTTGTTGAGCTTACCGCTACCGTGATACTTGCCGTATTGAACGAACAGTCATCTAATGGATCGGTGCCATCGGTTACTTCCGTACCGTTGGTTACACCATCTCCATCACAGTCAGCAGCATTCCACACAGCGCTTGGTGCTACTGTCGCGCTAGCTAATATGAATGAACATGGATCTTGCGGGTCTGTACCATCTGTATCTTCTACATTATTCGGCACACCATCACCATCACAGTCACTTGTTGAACTTACTACTACAGTAATACTTGCCGTGTTGAACGAACAGTCATCTAATGGATCGGTGCCATCGGTTACTTCTGTTCCATTAGTTACACCATCTCCATCACAGTCAGCAGCATTCCATGCAGCATTAGGCGCAATGGTAGCGCTTGCCAGTACGAAAGAACATGAGTCTTGTGGATCGGTGCCATCGGTTACTTCTGTTCCATTTATTACTCCATCTCCATCACAATCTGCAGCGTTCCATACAGCATTCGGTGCTACAGTCGCATTTGCCAATACAAATGAACAGTTATCCAGTGGGTCTGTTCCATCGGTTACTTCTGTTCCGTTAGTTACACCATCTCCGTCACAATCAGCAGCATTCCATGCAGCATTCGGTGCTACAGTAGCACTTGCCAATACGAACGAACAATTATCCAGTGGATCGGTGCCATCTGTTATTTCGGTTCCATTGATCACACCGTCGCCATCACAATCAGCATTGTCCCAGGCAGCATTTGGTGCTACAGTGGCACTTGCCAATACGAACGAACAGTTATCCAATGGATCGGTGCCATCCGTTATTTCAGTTCCATTGATCACACCGTCTCCATCACAGTCAGCAGCGTTCCATGCTGCATTCGGTGCTACAGTGGTGCTAGCTAGGACAAATGAACATGAGTCTAGTGGATCGGTGCCATCCGTTATTTCAGTTCCGTTGATTACTCCATCTCCATCACAATCTGCGGCGTTCCATGCAGCATTCGGTGCTACAGTGGCACTAGCCAATATGAACGAACAGTTATCCAATGGATCAGTGCCATCCGTTATTTCAGTGCCGTTGATCACACCGTCGCCATCACAATCTGCAGCGTTCCATGCAGCATTTGGTGCTACAGTGGCGCTAGCTAGAACAAATGAACAGTTATCCAGTGGATCGGTGCCATCGGTTATTTCTGTTCCGTTGATTACACCGTCGCCATCGCAATCAGCAGCGTTCCATGCAGCATTCGGTGCTACAGTCGCACTTGCCAATACAAACGAACAGTTATCCAGTGGGTCTGTTCCGTCGGTTATTTCTGTTCCGTTGATCACACCGTCTCCGTCACAATCAGCAGCGTTCCATGCTGCATTTGGTGCTACAGTAGCACTTGCCAATACAAACGAACAGTTATCCAATGGGTCTGTACCATCCGTTATTTCGGTTCCGTTGATTACACCGTCTCCGTCACAGTCAGCTGAGTTCCATGCAGCATTCGGTGCTACGGTAGCACTTGCCAATACGAACGAACAATTATCCAGCGGGTCGGTGCCGTCGGTTATTTCTGTTCCGTTGATTACACCGTCTCCGTCACAATCAGCTGAGTTCCATGCAGCATTTGGTGCCACAGTGGCACTTGCCAATACAAATGAACAGTTATCCAGTGGGTCGGTGCCATCGGTTATTTCAGTTCCATTGATCACGCCATCTCCATCACAATCAGCTGAGTTCCATGCAGCATTCGGTACTACAGTCGCACTTGCCAATACAAACGAACAGCTATCCAGTGGATCGGTGCCGTCGGTTATTTCAGTTCCGTTGATCACACCGTCTCCGTCACAATCAGCATTGTTCCATGCAGCATTCGGAGCTACAGTCGCACTAGCTAGAACAAATGAACATGAGTCTAGTGGATCAGTGCCGTCAGTCATTTCTGTACCATTGATCACACCGTCTCCATCACAATCAGCAGCGTTCCAGGCAGCATTAGGTGCTACAGTAGCACTTGCCAATACAAACGAACAGTTATCCAGTGGATCGGTGCCATCCGTTATTTCAGTGCCGTTTATTACTCCATCTCCATCACAATCAGCAGTGTTCCAGGCAGCATTTGGTGCTACAGTCGCACTAGCTAGAACAAATGAACATGAGTCTAATGGATCGGTGCCGTCCGTTATTTCTGTTCCGTTGATCACACCATCTCCGTCACAGTCAGCTGAGTTCCATGCAGCATTAGGTGCTACAGTCGCACTAGCTAGAACAAATGAACAGTTATCCAGTGGATCGGTGCCGTCTGTTATTTCTGTACCATTGATCACACCGTCACCATCACAATCAGCAGCGTTCCATGCAGCATTCGGTGCTACAGTGGCACTTGCCAATACGAACGAACAGTTATCCAATGGGTCGGTTCCATCTGTTATTTCGGTTCCGTTTATTACTCCATCTCCATCACAATCTGTGGCGTTCCATGCAGCATTCGGTGCTACAGTCGCACTTGCCAATATAAACGAACAGTTATCCAGTGGATCAGTGCCATCCGTTATTTCAGTGCCGTTTATTACTCCATCTCCATCACAATCAGCAGTGTTCCATGCAGCATTCGGGGCTACAGTCGCACTTGCCAATACAAATGAACAGTTATCCAATGGATCAGTTCCGTCTATTATTTCGGTTCCGTTTATTACCCCATCTCCATCACAATCAGCATTGTTCCATGCAGCATTCGGGGCTACAGTCGCACTAGCTAGAACAAATGAACATGAGTCTAGTGGATCAGTGCCGTCGGTTATTTCTGTACCATTGATCACACCATCCCCGTCACAATCAGCAGCGTTCCAGGCAGCATTAGGTGCTACAGTAGCACTTGCCAATACAAACGAACAGTTATCCAGTGGATCGGTGCCATCCGTTATTTCGGTTCCGTTTATTACTCCATCTCCATCACAATCTGTGGCGTTCCAGGCAGCATTAGGTGCTACAGTAGCACTTGCCAATACAAACGAACAGTTATCCAGTGGATCGGTGCCATCGGTTATTTCGGTTCCGTTTATTACTCCATCTCCATCACAGTCAGCTGAGTTCCATGCAGCATTTGGTGCTACAGTGGCGCTTGCCAATACAAATGAACAATTATCCAGCGGATCGGTTCCATCGGTTATTTCGGTTCCGTTGATCACACCATCTCCATCACAGTCAGCTGAGTTCCATGCAGCATTCGGTGCTACAGTAGCGCTAGCTAGAACAAATGAACAGCTATTCAATGGATCGGTGCCGTCGGTTATTTCGGTTCCGTTGATCACACCATCCCCGTCACAATCAGCTGAGTTCCATGCAGCGTTAGGCGCTACAGTCGCACTTGCCAATATAAATGAACAGTTATCCAGTGGGTCTGTTCCGTCGGTTATTTCGGTTCCATTTATTACACCGTCTCCGTCACAATCAGTAGCATTCCATGCAGCATTCGGTGCTACAGTGGCACTTGCCAATACGAACGAACAGTTATCCAGTGGGTCGGTGCCGTCGGTTATTTCTGTTCCATTGATCACGCCATCTCCATCACAGTCAGCTGAGTTCCATGCAGCATTCGGTGCTACAGTCGCACTTGCCAATACAAACGAACAGTTATCCAATGGATCAGTTCCGTCTATTATTTCGGTTCCGTTTATTACCCCATCTCCATCACAATCAGCATTGTTCCATGCAGCATTCGGTGCTACAGTGGCACTTGCCAATACAAACGAACAGTTATCCAGTGGATCGGTGCCGTCGGTTATTTCGGTTCCGTTGATCACACCATCCCCGTCACAATCAGCAGCGTTCCAGGCAGCATTAGGTGCTACAGTAGCACTTGCCAATACAAACGAACAGTTATCCAGTGGATCGGTGCCATCCGTTATTTCGGTTCCGTTTATTACTCCATCTCCATCACAATCTGCGGCGTTCCATGCAGCATTTGGTGCTACAGTGGCGCTTGCCAATATAAATGAACAGTTATCCAGTGGATCGGTGCCGTCGGTTATTTCAGTTCCGTTGATCACACCATCCCCGTCACAGTCAGCTGAGTTCCATGCAGCATTCGGTGCTACAGTAGCGCTAGCTAGAACAAATGAACAGCTATTCAATGGATCGGTGCCATCGGTTATTTCAGTTCCGTTGATCACACCGTCTCCATCGCAATCAGCATTGTCCCATGCAGCATTCGGTGCTACAGTGGCACTTGCCAATACGAACGAACAGTTATCCAGTGGATCGGTGCCATCCGTTATTTCGGTTCCGTTGATCACACCGTCTCCGTCACAATCAGCAGCGTTCCATGCAGCATTCGGTGCTACAGTCGCACTAGCTAGAACAAATGAACATGAGTCTAGAGGATCAGTACCATCGGTTATTTCAGTTCCGTTGATCACTCCATCACCATCACAATCAGCAGCGTTCCATGCAGCGTTAGGCGCTACGGTAGCGCTTGCCAATACGAACGAACAGTTATCCAGTGGATCGGTGCCATCCGTTATTTCGGTTCCGTTGATTACACCGTCGCCATCACAATCAGCATTGTCCCAGGCAGCATTCGGTGCTACAGTGGCACTTGCCAATACGAACGAACATGAGTCTAGTGGATCAGTTCCGTCGGTTATTTCAGTTCCGTTTATTACCCCATCTCCATCACAATCAGCATTGTTCCATGCAGCATTCGGGGCTACAGTCGCACTAGCTAGAACAAATGAACATGAGTCTAGTGGATCAGTGCCGTCAGTTATTTCTGTACCATTGATCACACCATCCCCGTCACAATCAGCTGAGTTCCAGGCAGCATTAGGTGCTACAGTAGCACTTGCCAATACAAACGAACAGTTATCCAGTGGATCGGTGCCGTCGGTTATTTCGGTTCCGTTGATCACGCCATCTCCATCACAGTCAGCCGAGTTCCATGCAGCATTCGGTGCTACAGTGGCACTTGCCAATACGAACGAACAGTTATCCAGTGGATCGGTGCCATCGGTTATTTCGGTTCCGTTGATCACACCATCTCCATCACAGTCAGCTGAGTTCCATGCAGCATTTGGTACTACAGTCGCACTTGCCAATACAAATGAACAGTTATCCAATGGATCAGTGCCATCGGTTATTTCGGTTCCGTTGATCACACCATCTCCATCACAGTCAGCTGAGTTCCATGCAGCATTTGGTACTACAGTCGCACTTGCCAATACAAATGAACAGTTATCCAATGGATCCGTGCCGTCGGTTATTTCGGTTCCGTTGATCACGCCATCTCCATCACAGTCAGCAGCGTTCCATGCAGCGTTAGGTGCTACAGTCGCACTTGCCAATACAAATGAACAGTTATCCAGTGGATCGGTGCCATCGGTTATTTCAGTTCCGTTGATCACACCGTCTCCATCGCAATCAGCATTGTCCCAGGCAGCATTCGGTGCTACAGTGGCGCTTGCCAATACAAACGAACAGTTATCCAGTGGATCGGTTCCGTCGGTTATTTCTGTGCCGTTTATTACACCATCTCCATCACAGTCAGCTGAGTTCCATGCAGCATTCGGTGCTACAGTGGCACTTGCCAATACGAACGAACAGTTATCCAGTGGATCGGTGCCATCCGTTATTTCGGTTCCGTTGATCACACCGTCTCCGTCACAATCAGCAGCGTTCCATGCAGCATTCGGTGCTACAGTCGCACTAGCTAGAACAAATGAACATGAGTCTAGAGGATCAGTACCATCGGTTATTTCAGTTCCGTTGATCACTCCATCACCATCACAATCAGCAGCGTTCCATGCAGCGTTAGGCGCTACGGTAGCGCTTGCCAATACGAACGAACAGTTATCCAGTGGATCGGTGCCATCCGTTATTTCGGTTCCGTTGATTACACCGTCGCCATCACAATCAGCATTGTCCCAGGCAGCATTCGGTGCTACAGTGGCACTTGCCAATACGAACGAACATGAGTCTAGTGGATCAGTTCCGTCGGTTATTTCAGTTCCATTGATCACGCCATCTCCATCACAATCTGCGGCGTTCCATGCAACATTTGGTGCTACAGTCGCACTTGCCAATATAAATGAACAGTTATCCAATGGGTCTGTACCATCTGTTATTTCAGTTCCGTTGATTACACCGTCTCCGTCACAGTCAGCTGAGTTCCATGCAGCATTTGGTGCTACAGTGGCACTTGCCAATACAAACGAACAGTTATCCAGTGGATCGGTTCCGTCGGTTATTTCAGTTCCGTTGATCACGCCATCTCCATCACAATCTGCAGCGTTCCATGCAGCATTTGGTGCTACAGTGGCGCTTGCCAATACAAACGAACAGTTATCCAGTGGATCGGTGCCATCTGTTATTTCTGTTCCGTTGATCACACCATCTCCATCACAGTCAGCCGAGTTCCATGCAGCATTTGGTGCTACAGTCGCACTTGCCAATATAAATGAACAGTTATCCAATGGGTCTGTACCATCTGTTATTTCGGTTCCGTTGATCACACCGTCGCCATCACAATCAGCCGAGTTCCACGCAGCATTCGGTGCTACAGTGGCATTTGCCAATACAAATGAACAGTTATCCAATGGATCGGTGCCGTCCGTTATTTCTGTTCCGTTGATCACACCATCTCCATCACAATCTGCAGCATTCCATGCTGCATTCGGTGCTACAGTGGCACTGGCCAATACAAACGAACAGTTATCCAGTGGATCGGTGCCATCGGTTATTTCGGTTCCATTGATCACACCATCTCCATCACAGTCAGCTGAGTTCCATGCAGCATTCGGTGCTACAGTAGCGCTAGCTAGAACAAATGAACAGCTATTCAATGGATCGGTGCCGTCGGTTATTTCGGTTCCGTTGATCACGCCATCTCCATCACAGTCAGCCGAGTTCCATGCAGCATTCGGTGCTACAGTGGCACTTGCCAATACGAACGAACAGTTATCCAGTGGATCGGTGCCGTCGGTTATTTCGGTTCCGTTGATCACACCATCCCCGTCACAATCAGCTGAGTTCCATGCAGCATTCGGTGCTACAGTGGCACTTGCCAATACAAATGAACAGTTATCCAGTGGGTCGGTTCCATCTGTTATTTCTGTTCCGTTTATTACTCCATCTCCATCACAATCAGCAGCGTTCCATGCAGCGTTAGGTGCTACAGTCGCACTTGCCAATACAAATGAACAGTTATCCAATGGATCAGTGCCATCGGTTATTTCGGTTCCGTTGATCACACCATCTCCATCACAGTCAGCTGAGTTCCATGCAGCATTTGGTACTACAGTCGCACTTGCCAATACAAATGAACAGTTATCCAATGGATCCGTACCGTCGGTTATTTCGGTTCCGTTGATCACGCCATCTCCATCACAGTCAGCCGAGTTCCATGTAGCATTCGGTGCTACAGTGGCACTTGCCAATACAAATGAACAGTTATCCAGTGGGTCGGTTCCATCTGTTATTTCTGTTCCGTTGATCACTCCATCTCCATCACAATCAGCAGCGTTCCATGCAGCGTTAGGTGCTACAGTCGCACTTGCCAATACAAATGAACAGTTATCCAGTGGATCGGTGCCATCGGTTATTTCAGTTCCGTTGATCACACCGTCTCCATCGCAATCAGCATTGTCCCATGCAGCATTCGGTGCTACAGTGGCACTTGCCAATACGAACGAACAGTTATCCAGTGGATCGGTGCCATCCGTTATTTCGGTTCCGTTGATCACACCGTCTCCGTCACAATCAGCAGCGTTCCATGCAGCATTCGGTGCTACAGTCGCACTAGCTAGAACAAATGAACATGAGTCTAGAGGATCAGTACCATCGGTTATTTCAGTTCCGTTGATCACTCCATCACCATCACAATCAGCAGCGTTCCATGCAGCGTTAGGCGCTACGGTAGCGCTTGCCAATACGAACGAACAGTTATCCAGTGGATCGGTGCCATCCGTTATTTCGGTTCCGTTGATTACACCGTCGCCATCACAATCAGTCGAGTTCCATGCAGCGTTAGGTGCTACAGTCGCACTTGCCAATACAAATGAACAGTTATCCAGTGGATCGGTTCCATCCGTTATTTCTGTTCCATTAATCACACCATCTCCATCACAGTCAGTCGAGTTCCATGCAGCGTTAGGTGCTACAGTCGCACTTGCCAATACAAATGAACAGTTATCCAGTGGATCGGTGCCATCCGTTATTTCCGTTCCGTTGATCACGCCGTCGCCATCGCAATCACCAGCACTCCATGCTGCACTTGGTGCTACAGTCGCGCTAGCTAGTACGAATGAACAACCGTCTAATGGATCGGTTCCATCGGCTATCTCGTTTCCATTAATTACACCATCACGATCGCAATCGGTATTATTCCATGCCACACTTGTTGGTAACGTAACGCTAGCTAATATAAATGAACATCCATTTTGTGGATCGGTTCCATCAGTATCTTCTACATTATTTGGTACACCGTCTCCATCACAGTCACTTGTTGAAGTAACTGGGAAAATAATACTTACCGTATTGAATGAACAATCATCTAATGGATCAGTACCAGCTCCTACTTCTGTACCATTACTTACACCATCACCGTCACAATCCGAACTATTCCATGCTAAGTTTGGTGCTACAGTAGCACTTGCCAATACAAATGAACAGTTATCCAATGGGTCGGTACCATCGGTTGCTTCATTATTATTTGTTACACCATCTCCATCACAGTCACTCGTTGAACTTACTACTGCAGTAATACTCGCGGTGATAAATGAACAATCATCTAATGGGCTAGTTCCATCGGTTACTTCTGTTCCATTGATAACGCCATCTCCGTCACAATCAGCAGTATTCCATGCAGCATTTGGTGCTACAGTCGCACTTGCCAATACGAATGAGCAATTATCCAGTGGATCGGTGCCATCGGTTATTTCGGTTCCATTGATTACTCCGTCACCGTCACAATCAGCAGCGTTCCATGCAGCGTTAGGAGCTACAGTAGCACTTGCCAATACGAATGAACAGTTATCTAACGGATCGGTGCCATCGGTAGCTTCTGTATTATTTGTTACACCATCACCATCACAATCTCCAGTAGAAGTTACTACTAATGTAATAGATCCTGCTGTATAAGAACAATCATCAAATAAATCTGTACCATCGATTACCTCTGTTCCATTAGTTACACCATCACCATCACAATCGGCCGTATTCCATGCAGCGCTTTGTGCTAAGGTTATATCAGCTATTACATAATCACATAAATCATTCGGATCTGTTGCCGATTCACCATCTGGCGGGCTTAACTCATCACAATCTGTAACACCATCTCCATCTGTATCTGTTGTATTATCTATTACGGTTACGGTTGCTGTATTATCTATTGTACAAGGGCTGGTTGCCGCCTGAGTATAAGTGTAAACATTTGTTACTGGTCCGCTCCATACACCACCTGCTGCAGGGCTACCGTTTAAGGCTGCAAATAATTCAGCATTTGTAGGTGGTGGACCTGAACACGTAACTAATGTACCATTTGTTCCTGCACTTGCAGGTGGTGCCTGAATTGTAAGTGCTACTTCATTAGACGTTTCATCTTTACATCCATTAGTCGTACTTGTTATAAGCACTCGATATTCTCGTCCTGAATGGCCAATTGGAGGAGCTGTTAAAGTTAAAGTTGCTGTACTTGTGTTGCTATAAATTCCTGTATCTGATAAATTTGTCCATACTCCAGCTCCTATTCTTTCCTGCCACTGATAAACTAAATCATCTCCGGTATCGACAACTGTAAATGTCGCATTATCTGCTAAACAAATTGAGCTTGCAGTTGGTTGTGTTGTAATCGTTCCTAATGTAGATGCTGTAGTTACAAATGAATTAGTTCCTTGAGGACTTCCTGTATTTGAAGGGACTCCATTACTATCTATACTCCCCTCGTCATCATCTGCTAAATTATTACTACTTGTTAAATCACTAACAACAAAGCTTCCTGATCCTTCAACAGCATCGGAACAACCATCACCATCACTATCTACATCTAAAAAATCCGGAATAGAATCCGCATCAGATTGTGTTAGTGGTAAAGGTGTACCTCCGTTGTTTGAATCTGCTATATCTGACCAACCATCATTATCTGTATCAACTAATGCACCTGTACCAATTAATCCGTCTCCATCACCATCGGCTCCTCCTGCTTCTATAACATCAAATATACCGTCGTTATCACTATCTAAATCCAGAAAATCTGGAAATCCGTCATCATCATTATCATATAAATCATTGACACCATCTCCATTGGCATCAACAAATGCCGGAAAACCTGGTGTGAGATCACTACCATCCAAATAATTTTCTATTCCGTCTCCATCTGCATCACCACTTGGGTCGAACACAGAACCTCCAGCTTCATCTGTATCTAAAATACCATCACCATCACTATCTAAATCACAAAAATCCGGAACGCCATCATTATCTCTATCGACAGTTTCAACTATGCTATAATAGGATACAATACCTCCTATAGCGCCATCTTGGGCGCCATTAGTATTTGTATCTTGTGGTGCTTGATGTACACCTGCTATTCCTCCTGCCAGATTAATATTTATGTTTGCTGGTGGTGTTGATAAATTGTGAAGAAACACACCGCCACCGCCACCGCCACCAGGGCCGTGCAATACTGTTGTACCTAAATCCTGACCATCTCCTCCGGATATATCAACATTTACTGTACCTGAATATGATTCGATATCGAAAGCAACTGAACCTCCAGCACCTCCACCGCCGCCGCCATCAATGCCTGTTCCCGGTGCAGTTGAATCTGCTCCTTGAGCAAAAATAGTACGATTATTACCTACAATATGCCTTGCTCTTATTACTACAATACCTCCTCCGTTTGTAGCTATTGCAGGGTTTAAATTAGTTATATATCCAGCACCTCCAGCACCTCCTAAGAATACTCTTTTTTGTGCTAAAAAAGACGCTAAAGATACACCTCCTAGTCCCCCTGCATCTGCTCCTGCCGGATCTACATTACACCATCGTTTACCTCCTATACCTCCGGCTCCGTAGTTAGAACCGCCGCCTCCGCCAGAATCTCCGGCAACACCGCCACCACCACCATTTCCTCTGGGGCCTCTACCTCTATTAGCACTCGGATCGTCTACAACGATTCCTTGACCTTTGGGTGATGATACTGTATTTGTAGATGGAAAAACCATTTGCGTTGCTGGATCAACCGAACAATTATCTAAGGTACCATTCGCACTTACTGTAACGCCATTATATCCCATTTCTCCAGCATCTATATCAGCATTAAGCGTTAAAGTATCTTCAACAAAAATGGCTACAACACCTCCAATACCTAAAACCGGATCCCACGGGGTACCAGACACCAAACCATTTACATTTACATTGTTACTAAAGTTCGGCACTCTAACTAACTGTATAAGTCCTGCTACATCGTAAGCATTTACTAATGCTCCATTTGGGAAAATATCATTACCTATAATATTCGATATTGTAAAAAACTCATAATTACCAGCATTACCTATATCGGTAATTGTACCTGCTGCTGCCGTATTTGTAGTGTTTACAGTAGCACCTTTCATTTGTATAATTAAAACTTTATCTCCAATTGCAAAGGCTGAAGCATCAGCTACAGAAATAGCATTTAGACAAGCTGGCGATGTATCACAAGGACCACAGCCTGGCGCCGTTATACCTGTTACAGCTTGATAATCATTTATTACACCACTTATATTAGTTTGTGATGTTGCAGAAAATGAAAATAACAAGCTCGCAACTATCAGTAAACAAGAATGTTTTAATTTTTCTTTTTCTAATTCAAAGATTTTAAAAAATAAAGCTATTTTATTTTTTAACAAAAAATGGGTAGAGGTTTTCATTTTTGAGAATTATAATTAGTTAATAGGGTGGTTAGACCTTTTGTATATGAAAAGCGTAAAGCATATATCATTTATAAAAGCAATAAAATCTAGCTAATGTTTAATGATTATACCAATAAGATAATTTACTAGTAAGTAAAACTGTAAGAGTAGAAATAGATCTGTAAATGATCTGACGATCTAAAAAATCGTTTCCGCTTTGGTCAGAAGGCTTGATAAAATAAGTCATATTCTTGAGAGTATTAGTTAGAGATTTTTATAATAGCAATTATTAGTTATTAAAGTTTTGGTTTGATAATATCGATTAAAAGCAATTTTATTCGATGAAATGCAAATATATGTTATTTATAAACTTTCACAAACAAAACCAAAAAAAAGTTTAACATTTGTTAATTTTGTAATATATACCCTTCTAAATTAAGATGTTAAAACTCTCATATCTTTAAAATATTGATAAAATCACTTGGCGGACTGCCTGCTAGTAATAAATCTGATTTTTGAAATAAATCAAGTATTAGCCCCTAATTGTTTTCTCATTTTCAATATAAAAACCACATATAAAAACTTAACAAATAACTATTTACTTATCAGTCAGGTAAGAAAACTTATTCAGTCTAAGCAGCATTTGTTTTATTGATACGTTATAATTTCTTAAAAACAATGAATTCTAAAGAAAACATTCTATTCATTAGATTTTAAATTGATTAATTAGTTTTTGTCTTAAAATTAACATTTGTTAATAATATTCTGCAAATATAAAAATACAATGCAAAACCCTACTAAGTTTGGTGATGATTTGAGATTAAGCACACTACATATTTTGTGCGCATCTTTAAATTTAAGCCCGATTATTCTCTATTCACTGGATGTGTAAGTTTAATTACCAAATATTATCGGAATTAAAGCACTTATAGAAGTAAGTAAATTAACTGCTTTAAAATGTTGCTTAGTATCACTTCGTCGATGGAGATGTTTCTCAATACTCAAAAAACACACCATAACATTTTAAAATCAAACGATTACAGTTATAATTTAAATAGACATGACCGTAAGGTTTTTAGTCAGCTTTAACAAAAATTAAACTTGTTTTATTCCGAAGATTGCTTTCAATATTTACAGACATTCATTAATAATACTTCTCTGATATTAATCTCTATATTAAAAGCCATATACTAAAGGTTTTCTGTAAAAACAATTTTATAAATATTATATTTGCAACCCATTTTGCATAACATAATTATGAGCTTTTTAGAGGAAATACAACGTAGACGAACTTTTGGTATTATTTCGCATCCAGATGCAGGTAAAACGACCTTAACTGAAAAATTACTGCTCTTTGGCGGTGCTATTCAAGAGGCTGGTGCTGTAAAAAGTAATAAAATAAAAAAGGGAGCTACTAGTGATTTTATGGAAATTGAGCGGCAACGTGGTATTTCTGTTGCTACATCTGTTTTAGCGTTTGAATATAATGGCATAAAAATTAATATTCTTGATACGCCAGGACATAAAGATTTTGCTGAGGATACGTTTAGAACACTTACTGCTGTTGACAGTGTTATTGTAGTCATCGACGTGGCAAAGGGTGTTGAAGAGCAAACAGAGAAGTTGGTAGAAGTTTGCAGAATGCGAAACATTCCTATGATTGTTTTCATTAATAAAATGGACAGGGAGGGTAAGGATGCTTTCGATCTTTTAGATGAAATTGAACAAAAGTTAGGTTTAAAGGTAACGCCTTTAAGTTTTCCAATTGGTATGGGCTATGATTTTAAAGGTATATACAACATCTGGGAAAGGAATGTTAACTTATTTAGTGGCGATAGTAGAAAGGACATTGAGGAAACTATAGAAATTAAAGATCTTGCTTCTTCTGAATTGGATACACTTGTTGGAGACGATGCTGCACAAACGCTAAGGGATGAAATAGAACTTGTTGAAGGCATTTATCCAAGTTTTGACAAAGAGGCTTATTTAAATGGTGATCTTCAGCCTGTATTTTTTGGTTCTGCTTTAAATAATTTTGGTGTAAGGGAATTGTTAGATTGTTTTGTTGAAATTGCTCCGAAACCACGCGCTAAAGAAAGTGAAGAACGTTTAGTTAAACCGGATGAAAATAAATTCTCTGGTTTTGTTTTTAAAATACATGCCAATATGGATCCTAATCATAGGAATCGATTGGCTTTTATAAAAATTGTTTCTGGCGAGTTTAAACGTAATACGCCATACTTACATGTAAGGCATAATAAAAAATTGAAATTTTCCAGCCCTAACGCATTCTTTGCCGAAAAGAAAGAAATTGTAGACATCTCATTCCCAGGGGATATTGTAGGACTACAAGACACTGGTAGTTTTAAAATTGGAGACACTTTAACGGAAGGAGAAGTATTGAATTATAGGGGTGTACCTAGTTTTTCTCCTGAACATTTTAGATATATTAATAATGCCGATCCTTTAAAATCTAAACAACTATACAAAGGTATAGATCAATTAATGGATGAAGGTGTGGCCCAGTTATTTACACTGGAACTTAATGGTAGAAAGGTCATAGGAACTGTTGGGGCGCTTCAATACGAAGTTATTCAATATAGGTTAGAGCATGAGTATGGTGCAAAATGTTCTTACGAAAATTTAAATGTACATAAAGCGTGTTGGGTTGATCCTGAAGATCCTAAAAGTGAAGAGTATAAAGACTTTATTCGAGTAAAACAACGTTTTCTTGCAAAAGACAAACAAGATCAACTGGTTTTTTTAGCAGACTCCCCTTTTTCATTACAAATGACACAGCAAAAGTATCCTAGTATTAAGTTCCATTTTACTTCAGAGTTCAACTAGAATTGTAGTGTATTTCGTATATAAAAAATTAAAATTTTGTATTTTGTCGATATTTTTATACATTTAGACGATTTTGTTAAATTATTGAATTTCTAACTGTCAACATTTAAAATAAGAATACTAACCCAAAAATTGACCTACTTATGGATATTGATGCCAAAGAATTCCGTAATAGCGACATAACTGTTACCTACGATCCCTGCAAATGTATTTTATCTGGAATTTGTGCCAGAGAGCTATCTGATGTATTTAGTAATTCTATTATTCCTTGGGTAAATCTGGACAATACTGAAACAAAAAGAGTTATTAAGCAGATAAATAGGTGCCCATCTGGAGCTTTGAAGTATCATAAAAACAATGAGAAAAAGCAGGCTTCTTAAAAAAGGGATGTCTGGAAAAAGTAATTAGATGTCTGTTCGAGTGTAGTTGAGATTTGTTTTAATATACTGATTTTTACAACATATCAACTACACTCGATGAGACAACTTTTAGATCTTTATACTTTTCAGGTAGTTTTCTACTTACGCTTGACCTGTTGGTCCAAAATTAAGCGGAATTGGAGGTTGCTCATAATCTTTTATTTCACCATGCGCATTTTCAAATCTGGAAATATTTTCTCCTAAGGCTTTTAACAATCGTTTAGCGTGTTGTGGAGTTAATATTATTCGAGCTTTCACCTTATTCTTTGGAATTCCGGGCATAATATTTACAAAATCTACAACGAATTCTGAAACTGAATGGTTAATAATAGCCAAATTGGAATATGTTCCTTCTGCTACTTTTTCATCTAGTTCAATATTAATCTGACCTTGCTTTGGGTTTTCTTTTTCGTTTGCCATATCATATATAGGGTTTTTACAATAAAAAAAGCCTTCAAGTTAATATACATGAAGGCTTTTATTTTATAGGTTCCTGCCTTCGCAGGAATGATAATTAATTATAATTTAATTCTTGTTTTACTTGCATCATTTCGTCAAACTCTTCTTTAGAACCTACAATGATATCAGAGTAATTTCGCATACCTGTACCTGCTGGAATTCTATGTCCAACAATTACATTTTCTTTCAATCCTTCTAAATTATCAACTTTACCTGCTACAGCAGCTTCGTTAAGAACTTTAGTTGTTTCCTGGAACGATGCCGCAGAAATAAATGACTTCGTTTGAAGTGATGCTCTCGTAATACCTTGTAGTATTGGAGTAGCTGTTGCTGGTTTAGCATCTCTAGCTTCAACTAATTTCTTATCTTCTCTTCGTAAAATTGAATTTTCATCTCTTAACTCACGAGGCGAAATAATTTGTCCCGCTTTAAGATTAGTCGAATCTCCTGAGTCTTCAATTACTTTCATTCCGAAAATATCATCATTTTCTTTAATGAAATCTGCTTTATGAGCTAATTGATCTTCTAAGAAGATAGTATCACCAGAATCGATAATTCGTACTTTACGCATCATTTGTCTTACTACAACTTCAAAGTGCTTATCGTTAATCTTCACACCTTGTAAGCGGTATACTTCCTGTACTTCATTTACTAAGTATTGTTGAACGGCTGATGGTCCTTTAATATTCAAGATATCGTTTGGAGTAATAGAACCGTCTGAAAGTGGCATACCTGCTTTTACATAATCATTTTCCTGAACTAGGATTTGATTAGATAATTTAACAAGATACTTTTTAATCTCTCCTAATTTAGATTCTACAATAATCTCACGATTACCTCTCTTTATTTTACCGAAAGAAACAACACCATCAATTTCACTTACTACAGCTGGGTTAGAAGGGTTACGTGCTTCGAATAACTCTGTTACACGAGGCAGACCTCCCGTAATATCACCCGCTTTAGCAGATTTACGAGGTATTTTAACTAAAACCTTTCCAACTTTAATTTTCTCCCCATCATCAATCATTAAGTGGGCACCTACTGGTAAGTTGTACGAACGTATTGTTCCTCCTTTAGCATCTTCAATATGAAGTGTTGGAATAAGTTTCTTATTTCTAGATTCTGAAATTACTTTTTCCTGGAAACCTGTTTGTTCATCAATCTCAACTTGATAAGTAACACCTTGTTCTATGTTTTCATATTTTACTTTACCAGCAAATTCTGAAATAATAACTCCGTTATATGGATCCCAAGAACATACTACATCTCCTTTACTTAATTCCTGACCGTTTTTAACATAAATGTACGATCCGTAAGGAATATTATTTGTACTTAAAACAATACCTGTTTTCTTATCTGTAAGCTTAAGTTCTGATGTTCTTGAAATAACAATATCAACTTCATTTCCTTCTCCATCTTCACCTTTAACTGTCTTTAAGTCTTCTATTTCAGCTAAACCATCAAATTTAACAGCTAGTTTATTATCTTCAGAAATGTTACCAGCAATACCTCCTACGTGGAATGTACGAAGTGTTAACTGCGTTCCTGGTTCTCCAATAGACTGTGCTGCAACAACACCAACGGCTTCTCCTCGCTGTACCATTTTACCGGTAGCTAGATTACGACCGTAACATTTAGCACAGATTCCTTGTAAGGCCTCGCATGTTAATGCTGAACGTACTTCTAAGCTTTCAATTGGAGATGCTTCAATAGCTTTCGCTATATCATCTTCTATTAACTGACCAGATGACACTAACAACTCTTGAGTTAATGGATCGTAAACATCATTTAAAGCCACACGTCCAACGATTCTTTCTTCAAGTGTTTCTACAACTTCATCGTTTTTCTTTAATGGCTCAACTTCTACACCTCTTAATGTACCACAATCTTCTGTGTTTATAATTACATCTTGAGATACATCAACTAAACGACGTGTTAAGTAACCTGCATCTGCTGTTTTAAGAGCGGTATCTGCAAGACCTTTACGTGCACCATGCGTAGAGATAAAGTATTCTAAAATTGAAAGTCCTTCTTTAAAGTTAGAAAGAATTGGATTTTCAATAATCTCTCCACCTCCTGCATTAGATTTTTTAGGTTTTGCCATTAATCCACGCATACCTGTAAGCTGACGAATCTGTTCTTTAGATCCACGAGCTCCAGAATCAAGCATCATAAACACCGAGTTAAATCCTTGCTGATCTTCTCTAATACGTTTCATTGACAATTCTGTCAATTCAGCATTTGTTGAAGTCCATATATCAATAACCTGGTTATAACGTTCGTTGTTGGTAATAAGTCCCATGTTATAGTTACCCATAATACCATCAACTAAACCATTAGCTTTATCGATCATTCCTTGTTTTTCCGGTGGAATAATGATATCACCTAAACTAAATGATAATCCCCCTTGGAATGCAAACTGGAATCCTAATGTTCTAATAGCGTCTAAGAAATCAGCTGTTTCTGGAACAGAAGTTACTTTAAGAATTTTTCCAATAATATCTCTTAAAGATTTCTTAGTCAATACTTCATTGATATAACCTGCTGCCTGTGGCACATTTTGGTTAAATAACACACGACCTACAGTAGTCTCTACAATAGTTGGTGCTAATTTACCATCTTCATTAATATCAATGGTTCTTACTTTTATACCTGCATTTAGGTCTACGCGTTTCTCGTTAAAAGCAATTACAACTTCTTCTGATGAGTAGAATGTTAAACCTTCTCCTTTAATTGGTACTTCTGGAGTAGACTTACGTAACTTGGTCATGTAGTATAAACCAAGTACCATATCCTGAGAAGGTACTGTTACCGGTGATCCGTTAGCTGGATTCAAGATATTATGAGATGCCAACATTAATAATTGACATTCTAAAATAGCTTCTGGTCCTAATGGTAAGTGTACCGCCATTTGATCCCCATCGAAATCCGCATTAAATGCAGTACATACTAATGGGTGTAGTTGGATTGCTTTACCCTCAATTAATTTTGGTTGGAACGCTTGTATACCTAATCTATGTAAAGTAGGCGCACGGTTTAGTAATACTGGATGTCCTTTAAGAACATTTTCCAGAATATCCCAAACCACAGGCTCTCTTTTGTCTATAATTTTCTTAGCTGATTTTACAGTCTTAACAATACCTCTTTCTATTAGTTTTCTAATTACAAAAGGCTTGTAAAGCTCTGCAGCCATATTTTTTGGCAAACCACATTCGAATAATTTCAATTCTGGTCCTACAACAATTACCGAACGCGCTGAGTAATCAACACGTTTACCAAGTAAATTTTGACGGAAACGTCCTTGTTTACCTTTTAACGAATCTGATAGTGATTTAAGTGGTCTGTTTGAATCTGTTTTTACAGCAGAAGACTTACGTGTATTATCGAATAATGAATCTACAGATTCCTGTAGCATACGCTTTTCGTTACGTAATATTACTTCTGGAGCTTTTATCTCAACTAATCTTTTTAGACGGTTGTTACGGATAATAACTCTTCTGTATAGATCATTTAAATCTGATGTTGCAAAACGACCTCCATCTAACGGCACTAACGGACGTAATTCTGGCGGAATAATTGGAATCACTTTCATAATCATCCATTCTGGACGATTTTCTCTATTTTGATTTGATTCACGTAATGATTCTACAACTTGTAAACGTTTTAAAGCTTCAGTTTTACGTTGTTTAGACGTTTCTGTATTTGCTTTATGACGTAATTCGTATGATAATGATTCTAAATCAATTCTAGCTAACAATTCAATAAGACATTCTGCTCCCATTTTAGCAAGAAACTTATTAGGGTCTGTATCGTCTAAATATTGATTGTCCTGAGGAAGTTCTTCAAGAATATTTAAATACTCCTCCTCTGTTAAGAAGTCCATTTTTTGTAATGGTTCGCCTTCTTCATTTTTGGCATTACCAGGCTGAATTACTACGTAACGCTCGTAGTAAATAATCATATCTAATTTCTTAGATGGTAAACCTAATAAATAACCTATTTTATTTGGTAACGAACGGAAATACCAGATGTGAGCTACAGGAACAACTAAGTTAATATGCCCTACTCTGTCTCTACGTACTTTCTTTTCTGTTACTTCTACACCACAACGATCGCAAACGATTCCTTTGTAGCGAATTCTTTTATATTTACCACAAGCACATTCGTAATCCTTTACAGGACCAAAAATACGCTCACAGAACAAACCATCTCGTTCTGGTTTGTGAGTTCGATAATTGATAGTTTCTGGTTTTAAAACTTCACCTCTAGATTCCGCCAAAATAGATTCTGGTGATGCTAAACCAATTGAGATTTTATTAAACCTCTTTACCGTATTCTTATCTTGTTTTCTCGCCATTTCTTTTATAGTATTCAGTGTTCAGTGTTCAGTGCGCAGTGCCTACTGCTGACTGATTACTGCTAACTATTTTATTATTCCTCTAATCTAATATCTAATCCTAATCCTTTCAATTCGTGCATAAGTACGTTGAAAGATTCAGGTAGTCCCGGATCTGGCATCGGTTCTCCTTTAACAATACTTTCGTATGTCTTTGCTCTACCAATTACATCATCAGATTTTACTGTTAAGATTTCACGTAGTGTACTTGATGCTCCATAAGCTTCAAGTGCCCAAACTTCCATCTCTCCAAAACGCTGACCACCAAACTGTGCTTTACCACCTAATGGTTGTTGTGTAATTAATGAGTAAGGTCCTATAGAACGTGCGTGCATCTTATCATCTACCATGTGTCCTAGTTTCAACATGTAAATCACACCAACTGTTGCTGGTTGATCGAAACGCTGACCTGTTCCACCATCATATAAATAAGTATGCCCATATCTTGGAATTCCAGCTTCATCTGTAAATCCATTAATTTGATCTATAGTTGCTCCGTCAAAAATAGGAGTCGCATATTTACGATCTAATTTTTGTCCTGCCCATCCTAATACTGTTTCGTATATCTGACCAATATTCATACGAGATGGTACACCAAGTGGATTTAATACAATATCAACAGGTGTTCCGTCCTCTAAGAAAGGCATATCTTCCTGACGAACGATTCTAGCAACAATACCTTTGTTACCGTGACGTCCCGCCATTTTATCTCCTACTTTAAGCTTACGTTTTTTAGCAATGTAAACTTTTGCTAATTTGATGATTCCTGCTGGTAATTCATCACCTACAGAAATTGTAAACTTCTCACGTCTTAAAGAACCTTGTAAATCGTTTTCTTTAATCTTATAGTTGTGAATTAAATCGGCTACAAGTTGGTTAGTATGCTCATCTGTTGTCCATTTACCTGATACTAAATGTGCATAATCATCAACAGCATTTAACATTTTAAGTGTGAATTTTTTACCTTTTGGCAATACTTCTTCACCTAAATCATTGTAAATACCTTGAGCTGTTTTACCATTTACGATAGTGAAAAGTTTTTCGATTAACACATTCTTTAAATCATCAAACTTAGCATCGTAAATACCTTCTAATTGTAAGATATCATCTTTATCTTGTGCTCTCTTACGCTTATCTTTTACGGCTCTTGCAAATAATTTCTTTTCAATTACAACACCATTTAAAGATGGTGATGCTTTTAAAGAGGCATCTTTTACATCGCCTGCTTTATCACCAAAGATTGCACGTAATAATTTTTCTTCCGGAGTAGGATCAGATTCACCTTTTGGAGTAATCTTTCCTATAAGAATATCACCAGGTTTTACTTCAGCACCTACGCGAATCATTCCGTTTTCATCTAAATCTTTAGTAGCTTCTTCAGAAACGTTAGGGATATCGTTTGTTAGCTCTTCGTTACCTAATTTGGTATCTCTAACTTCTAACGAATATTCATCAATATGAATAGATGTAAAGATATCTTCTCTTACTACTTTTTCTGAAATTACAATCGCATCCTCAAAGTTATATCCTTTCCAAGGCATGAAAGCTACTTTCATGTTTCTACCTAATGCTAACTCGCCTTTTTGAGTAGCATAACCTTCACATAAAACCTGACCTTTAGTTACAATATCACCTTTGGTTACAATTGGTTTTAGGTTGATAGATGTTCCTTGATTCGTTTTTCTGAACTTAACTAATTGATATACTTTAACGTCGCTATCAAAGCTTACTTTAGCCTCGTCTTCTGTACGATCGTATTTAATTTTTATTTCGTTTGCATCAACATATAGTACTTCTCCTTTTCCTTCGGCATTGATTAATACACGAGAATCTGAAGCTACTTGACGCTCTAATCCTGTTCCTACAATTGGAGCTTGTGGTAATAATAATGGTACTGCTTGACGCATCATATTAGATCCCATCAACGCTCTATTCGCATCATCATGCTCTAAGAAAGGAATTAAAGATGCCGAAATTGACGATATTTGGTTTGGTGCTACATCTGTATAGTTTACAGAAGTTGGCTCTATTACCGGGAAGTCCCCCTCCATACGAGCAATTACCTTGTCGTGTAATATTTTACCGCTATCATCAACTTCTACTGTTGCTTGTGCAATTAGTTTTTCTTCTTCTTCTTCGGCACTTAAATATGTTGGCTTATTTTCTATGTCAACAACACCATCTGTTACTTTTCTATACGGTGTTTCAATGAATCCCATTGAATTCACTTTTGCATATACAGAAAGTGATGAAATTAAACCAATATTTGGTCCCTCTGGTGTTTCAATAGGACATAAACGTCCGTAGTGCGTATAGTGTACATCACGTACCTCGAAACCTGCTCTTTCACGCGATAAACCTCCTGGTCCTAATGCAGATAAACGACGTTTGTGAGTGATCTCTGCTAATGGATTTGTTTGATCCATAAACTGAGATAACTGGTTTGTACCAAAGAACGAATTAATTACAGACGATAAAGTCTTAGCGTTAATCAAATCTATTGGTGTAAACACCTCGTTATCACGAACGTTCATACGCTCACGAATCGTACGTGCCATACGTGCTAAACCAACACCAAATTGTTGTGATAATTGCTCACCTACTGTACGTACACGACGGTTAGATAAGTGATCAATATCATCAATCTCTGCTTTAGAGTTGATAAGCTCGATTAAATATTTTATAATGGTAATGATATCTTCTTTGGTAAGCACTTGCTTATCCATTCCAATATCAAGACCTAATTTTTTGTTCATTCTATAACGACCTACTTCTCCTAAAGAGTAACGTTGGTCTGAGAAGAATAATTTATCAATGATACCACGCGCTGTTTCCTCATCTGGCGGCTCAGCGTTACGTAATTGTCTGTAGATATGCTCTACAGCTTCTTTTTCTGAGTTTGTTGGATCTTTTTGAAGCGTATTGTGAATAATGGCGTAATCACCTTGTTCTGCACTTTCTTTATGTAAAAGAATTGTTTTTACATCTGCTTCAATAATTTCCTCTACATTCTCTTTATCTAAAATAGTATCACGATCAAGTACTATTTCGTTACGCTCAATAGATACTACTTCCCCTGTATCTTCATCAACAAAATCCTCATGCCATGTGTTTAATACACGTGCTGCTAATTTTCTTCCTAAATATTTCTTTAATCCAGATTTAGATACTTTTACTTCTTCAGCAAGATCAAAAATCTCTAAGATATCCTTATCACGCTCAAAACCTATTGCTCTAAATAATGTTGTAACAGGTAACTTTTTCTTTCTATCGATGTAAGCATACATTACCTGATTAATATCTGTAGCAAATTCAATCCAAGATCCTTTAAAAGGAATTACCCTAGCTGAATATAGTTTTGTTCCATTTGCATGGAAAGATTGACCAAAAAATACTCCTGGTGAACGATGTAATTGAGAAACTACGACACGTTCAGCACCGTTGATACAAAAAGTACCACTTGGTGTCATGTAAGGTATTGTTCCTAAGTACACATCTTGAACAATGGTCTCGAAATCCTCATGTTCAGGGTCTGTACAGTATAACTTTAACCTTGCTTTTAGCGGAACGCTGTAAGTAAGTCCTCGTTCAATACACTCATCAATAGCATATCTTGGTGGATCTACGAAGTAATCTAAAAATTCTAAAACAAATTGATTACGAGAATCTGTAATAGGGAAGTTCTCCATGAAGGTGTTATAAAGACCTTCATCACCTCTTTCTTCAGATTTTGTTTCTAGTTGGAAAAAATCCTGGAAGGATTTAATCTGAATATCCAAGAAATCCGGATATTCTGTTCTATTTACAATAGACGAGAAATTTAATCTTTCAGCTTGTGTTGATAACATCAATGGACGGAATTATGATTAAAAAATAATAGTTATTGGCGTATGTAATTGTTATATACGCAAAATGGTTTAGGTCTTGTTACGCTTTTGCGTAACAGACCTAAACCTTTATGTTTTTGAGTTGGTAAGCTTACTTAAGCTCAACCTCAGCTCCTGCTTCTTCTAAAGATGCTTTTAAAGCTTCTGCTTCGTCTTTAGCTACACCTTCTTTGATTGGGCTTGGCGCTTCGTCTACTAATCCTTTAGCTTCTTTTAATCCTAAACCAGTTAATTCTTTAACTAATTTTACAACTGCTAATTTAGAACCACCAGCTGCTTTTAAGATTACATCAAACTCAGTTTTTTCTTCAGCAGCGTCTCCACCACCAGCAGCAGGACCAGCAACAGCAACTGCAGCAGCAGCAGCAGGCTCGATACCATACTCATCTTTTAATATAGTAGCTAACTCATTTACTTCTTTTACTGTTAGGTTAACTAATTGTTCTGCGAAATCTTTTAAATCTGCCATTTTTCTATCGTTTTAATAATTTTTTAATAATAATATAATTGTAATAAGTGCGTACTGCTTAATACTATCCTTCTTTTTCAGATAGTGTTTTAATAATACCAGCAAGTGTTCCTCCACCCGATTTAAGTGCAGAGATAACATTTTTAGCAGGAGATTGTAATAATGTAACAATTTCTCCAATCAACTCATCCTTAGACTTGATATCTACTAATGCGTCTAATTGCTCATCGCCAATATAAACAGCTTCCTCAATAAATGCGCCTTTTAATAAAGGTTTATCTGATTTTTTACGGAAGTTCTTAATTAGCTTTGCTGGTGCATTACCTGTTTCAGAATACATCACAGATGTATTCCCTTTTAAAACTGAAGGAAGCTCACCAAATTCTTTATCTGACGCTTCCATAGCTTTTTCAAGCAATGTATTTTTAACGACTGCCATTTTTACGTTGGCTTTAAAACAAGCACGACGTAAATCTGAGGTTGACCCTGCGTTTAATCCTGAAATATCTGTTAAATAAATATTTGAACAGTTAGCTAATTCTGCAGTTAATTCCTCAATTACTTGTGATTTTTCTTCTCTTGTCATAATAAAAGTATTTTAACTGATTAACCAATTTTAGGATCAATTGCAACACTAGGACTCATGGTGCTAGACATAAATATGCTTTTCACATAAGTACCTTTTGCAGTTGTTGGTTTCAATTTCATTAATGTCTGTAATAATTCATTTGCATTACCTGCAATTTTATCAGCACTAAATGAAGCTTTCCCTATAGCAGCGTGTACAATACCGGTTTTATCAACTTTAAAGTCAATTTTACCAGCTTTTACTTCTGTTACAGCTTTAGCAACATCCATAGTTACTGTACCTGTTTTAGGGTTAGGCATTAAACCTCTTGGACCTAATACACGTCCTAAAGGACCTAATTTCCCCATAACACTTGGCATAGTAATAATTACGTCTACGTCTGTCCAACCACCTTTAATTTTATCAAGGTACTCGTCTAAACCAACGTAATCTGCACCAGCTTCTTTAGCTTCTGCTTCTTTATCTGGTGTTACCAATGCTAATACTTTCATATCTTTACCAGTACCGTGTGGAAGTGATACAACACCTCTTACCATTTGGTTTGCTTTTCTAGGATCTACTCCTAAACGCACAGCCAAATCTACAGATGCATCAAACTTAGTATTAGTAATTTCTTTTATTAATGCTGATGCTTCATCAACAGAATAAAGTTTTCCTTTTTCTATTTTCGCTGCAGCCTCTTTTTGCTTTTTTGTTAATCTTGCCATTTCTAATGTCTTTTAAAAGATTAATTAGGAAATTTTCCTGTAACGGTTATTCCCATAGATCTTGCTGTACCAGCAACCATTTTCATAGCAGACTCTATAGTAAATGCATTTAAATCTACCATTTTGTCTTCTGCAATAGTTTTAATCTGATCCCAAGAAACTTTAGCTACTTTCTTTCGGTTTGGTTCTCCTGAACCTTTCTTCACCTTGGCCGCTTCTAATAATTGTACTGCAGCTGGAGGAGTTTTAATTACAAAGTCAAATGACTTGTCTTTGTAAACAGATATAACAACCGGTAATACTTTACCAGGCTTATCCTGTGTTCTAGCATTAAATTGCTTACAGAACTCCATGATGTTAACTCCAGCAGCACCTAAAGCGGGTCCAACCGGTGGCGATGGATTCGCAGCACCTCCCCGAACTTGTAACTTAACTACTTTACCTAATTCTTTTGCCATTTTTAATAATTTAGTTAGATACGATTCTTATAGTTTGGAAGCAAAAGAACGTATCTTCATATATAGTGTAACAATTATTATACTTTTTCAACTTGCATATAACTTAGCTCCAATGGTGTTTTTCTTCCAAAAATCTTAACCATTACTTCTAGTTTACGCTTTTCTTCATTTATCTTCTCAATAGTACCATCAAATCCATTAAATGGTCCGTCGATAACTTTTACTGTTTCTCCTTTAGTAAAAGGTATAGCAACATTTGCTGTTTCTTCTACAGATAACTCATCGACTTTACCTAGCATTCTGTTTACTTCAGACTGTCTAAGCGGTACTGGATCGCCTCCTTTAGTTTCTCCTAAAAACCCAATTACATTAGTAACCGAACGTATTATATGAGGCACTTCTCCTGTTAAATTAGCTTGGACCATAATATACCCTGGAAAAAACACTTTTTCTTTGTGTATTTTTTTTCCATTTCTAATTTGAATCACACGCTCTGTAGGAACTAATACTTGATCGACATAATCTTGAAGACCTAACCGAGCTATTTCATTCTCGATATAAGTTTTAATCTTATTCTCCTGACCACTTACAGCTCTTACTACGTACCACTTTTTTTCGCTTACTTCTGACATAAATTCAACAATTAATCTATTAATTAATTAACTGAAAATAATAACTAACAACTTTGCTAAATACTGTATCTACTCCCCAAATTGCTAAGGAGAATAAAATTGAAAATACAGCAACCAAAACTGTTAAGCTTTGTGCTTCTGCCCATGATGGCCAACTTACATTGTTCTTAAGTTCTCCGAATGATTCTTTTACGTAATTTACAATTCCAGCCATTTGTTATTTTTTTGAACGGATTAAATCCCTCTGTTCTTAAAGTTTTTTAACCTGACCACCTTGCCTTGTAGTGATTAAGTAAAAAACTATCCTCATTATTTTTATCTAAAAAAGCCAATTATAAATATTAGCTTCTTTTAAGCATGGGTTGAGAGACTCTCTTCGACTACGCTTTGCATAAACTTCTTTGCTCACAATCCTTTGCTTCGCACGGGTTGAGAGACTCGAACTCCCGACACCTGGTTTTGGAGACCAGTGCTCTACCAACTGAGCTAAACCCGTAAATATAAGTCAAGGTATTCCGAAAACGGAATACCTTAGCTTATTATGTATTCAACTGTATTAGTCTAAAATTTCAGTTACCTGACCAGCTCCTACTGTTCTACCACCCTCACGGATTGCGAAACGTAAACCTACGTTCAATGCAATTGGTTGGATTAATTCAACAGTAATAGTTAAGTTATCTCCAGGCATAACCATTTCAACTCCATCAGGAAGCGCAATGTTTCCAGTTACGTCAGTTGTACGTACGTAGAACTGTGGACGGTAGTTATTATGGAATGGAGTATGACGTCCACCTTCTTCTTTTTTAAGGATATAAACCTCAGCTTTGAAGTTTTTATGTGGTGTTACAGAACCTGGCTTACAGATTACCATACCTCTTGAGATTTGAGTTTTCTCAATACCTCTTAATAAGATACCAGCGTTATCTCCAGCTTCTCCTCTATCTAGGATTTGACGGAACATTTCAATACCTGTAATAGTAGATGTTAATTTCTCAGCACCCATACCAATAATCTCTACAGGATCACCAGTGTTAGCAATACCAGTTTCGATACGACCTGTTGCAACAGTTCCACGACCAGTAATTGAGAATACATCCTCGATTGGCATTAAGAAATCTTTATCAACTTCTCTTAATGGCTCTTCAATCCAAGAATCACAAGCTTTCATTAATTCTAATACTGTATCTACCCATTTTTGCTCTCCATTTAAAGCACCTAAAGCAGAACCTGAAATTACAGGACCATTATCTCCATCATATTCATAGAAGTTTAATAAATCTCTAACTTCCATATCTACTAACTCTAAAAGCTCCTCATCGTCAACCATATCTACTTTGTTTAAGAAAACAACGATACGAGGAATTCCTACTTGACGACCTAATAAGATGTGCTCACGAGTTTGTGGCATAGGACCATCTGTAGCAGCTACAACTAATATTGCACCATCCATTTGAGCAGCACCTGTTACCATGTTCTTTACGTAATCCGCGTGACCTGGACAGTCAACGTGAGCATAGTGACGATTCTCTGTTTGATATTCTACGTGAGATGTATTAATTGTAATACCTCTTTCTTTCTCTTCTGGAGCATTATCAATTTGATCGAAATCTCTTGCTTCTGATAAACCTGCATCAGCTAATACTTTAGTAATAGCAGCAGTTAAAGTTGTTTTACCGTGATCTACGTGTCCAATTGTACCAATATTTAAGTGTGGTTTTGAACGATCGAAAGTTGCCTTTGCCATGTTTTTTAAATAATTTAATCTTAGTTATATAATAATATTAGTGTATTCTAATTCTTTAGCTATTAAAATAGAGCCAATGACGGGAATTGAACCCGTGACCTCTTCCTTACCAAGGAAACGCTCTACCCCTGAGCTACACCGGCGTAAAGTTTTTATTTCCTATTCTTTTTAAATACATCTTAATATTTACAAACATTAAGACAATTCTCAAAAGAAGAGATTCCTGCCTCCGCAGGAATTTTGAGCGAGAGATCACGCTTTTGGCGTGACAACATTCGCTTAGAGCGAGAGACCGGGTTCGAACCGGCGACATTCAGCTTGGAAGGCTGACGCTCTACCAACTGAGCTACTCTCGCAATTGTTTAATTTTAGAGTTTTGAATTCTAAAATTGTTGGTGTGGGGAGAGCAGGATTCGAACCTGCGAAGACATAGTCAGCAGATTTACAGTCTGCCCTCGTTGGCCGCTTGAGTATCTCCCCAATTAAACTTATTTCATTTTTTAAAAGAACTTCCTTCAAACAGATATTAATTTTCTATCTGAAGATTCCTGCCTCCGCAGAAACTTAAAGAGCCGATGGAGGGACTCCCTTCGACTGCGCTCAGGATAAACTTCTCGTCCCTATTAACCTTTGTTTCAAAAACAAAACTCCAGTTAATTACCTGATACGTTTTTCAAAATTTCAAGAGCCGATGGAGGGACTCCCTTCGACTACGCTCAGGGTAAACTTCTCGCCCCTACTAACCTTTGTCTAAAAACAAACTCCAGTTAATTACCTGATACGTCTTTCAAAATTTCAAGAGCCGATGGAGGGACTCGAACCCACGACCTGCTGATTACAAATCAGCTGCTCTAGCCAGCTGAGCTACATCGGCGTTTTTTATACTTTTCACGCATAAAAAAAGTCCGCTATTTCTAACGGACTGCAAATGTATAGATTTATTTTTTTAATCAAAACATTTTTTAAAAATTTTTACTATAAATGTGGTCTTAACTTTTCTTTTCTCTTTTTTAGCTGTCTTTCTAACGACGATACAGCTATATCTGCGCCTTCTTCAAAGCTTTTACATTGTTTCTTTACTATAAAACTATCTCCTGGAACACTTACCCGCGCTTCGAATATTTTATTTTCTTTTTCGCTGGTATTTTCAACTTTCAAATAAACATCTGATTGAATCACTTTATCATAAAACATATCTAATTTATCCATACGCTTTTGAATAAAATCTATTAACTTTTGGTCAGCATTAAAATTCACCGATTGCGTGTTTACTTTCATCCTTTTGGTTTTTGGTTAATAATTGTTCACTATACTATTTTTTACTTCTAGGGTGTGCTTTTATATGCACCTTTTTTAATTCTGCTATACTATTATGTGTATAAACTTGTGTAGCAGCTAAGCTTGAATGTCCTAAAAGCTCTTTAACAGCATTTAAATCAGCACCTTGGTTTAACATATGGGTTGCAAAAGAATGGCGCAAAATATGCGGACTCTTTTTCACCTTTGTTGATGCCTCACTAAAATAGTCATTTATTATTCTGTAAACAAGTGTTTCATAAATTTTAACCCCCTTTTTCGTTAAAAGGAGATGATCAGTATCTATAATACGTTCTAAATTATTTCTTGAAATCAAATACTTACTTATTGTTTCAATTACAGAACCTAATAATGGAATAATACGCTCCTTGTTCCTTTTACCCAAAACCTTCAATGCTTTGCTATCTAAATCTATAGATGACCGTTTCAACTCAACCAGTTCTATCCTTCTAATCCCTGTTGAATAGAATAGTTCTATAATTAATTTATTACGAATACTTTCAAAGTCATCGTCAAAATTTAAATCATCCAAAACTGTGGTCATTTCCAATTCTGAAAAAGGCACTTGAATCTTTTTACTCATTTTTAAAGCTTTATGCTTTGATAATGGGTTCAGATTTATATCTCCTGTTTTTAAAAGAAACTTAAAATATGTATTTAATGCAGATACCTTCCTATTGATACTTCTATTCGACAAATTTTTTTCTACCATATTAACAATCCAACTTCTTATTTGCGAATAGTTTACTCCTTTTATACTATCCATATCGTATTCTTCCTTTATAAATTCTGAAAAAGTTTCCAAATCTTTTTGGTAGGCATTAACCGTTAAAGCTGAATAATTCTTTTCGAGTAATAAATAGTCTATGAATGGTTTTAATGGCATCTTGATATGACTTGCTTGTATTAAGCTAAAAGTACAAAGTTTTAATTAATTACATAGCCTTATAATTTTTTAAAAAATGAATTACCTGTTAAACAATTACTAACGTGTATTCTATATTAATAACTTCCCTATAGCACGTATTGAAATAACATTTAAAGCAACTTCTTAAATATATGAAGGAGACTAAAGAACAGGAATATGGTTAATTCAACTTTGTTGTGGTAAGAATACAGTGCTACAGATAGATTCTTCTTTGTAAAAATTTCTCTTTAACTATAGATGTGATGAGCATTAAAATTGCATCCATTATTACTGATTTTTTCAGACATACTTTCTTATATGTTAAATAAGGTTTTTCATTATAAATTATAATGAAAAACCTTAGCGAATTATCAAGTATATCCTGTAACTTTATATTAAATAAAATTCTTACTTTTTTATAAGAACTAATCCCCAAAACTATTATTAAACCTTAAACCACAAAACATGTTATTATGAAATACCTAAAACTTTATGTTACTATACTATTTATAACAATTACAAGTATTATAGATGCACAAACTGTAACCATATCTGATATGACTTACATAAGCGGAACTCCTATCCCCATTGGAAATACGATAGAAATAGAAACAAATGGTAATGAAGTAAGTCAAGGAATAAATTTATGGACAAACTCAAGGGAGTTAACTTCAAGAATTTGGATTGATAATCAAAAAAAGACGTTTCATTTAAGCAAAGGAGACAACCCTGTAAATGGGATTACAAATAGAATAATGCTTTTTGTTAACTATAAAAACATATTATAATGAAATATTTAAAATATTTAATAATTACTGGTATCTCATTATTATACAGTAATAATATTGATGCGAATAGTATCACTTTTACTCCAACAACTCAATCTGTATCTGTTAATTCTGGTGTAGAAACTGAAGTAACAATTCAATTAAATGGCTATGGAAATGCGTCCGGTGCTAGTAGTTGGTTTATCAATACATATCAAATTCCAGATAATGGGTATCTTAACCATAGTCCTGGAACAGGTGCTATATATGTTGGTGATGTGAAAACTGTAACTTTTCGATTTAAAAGAACGGTATCTGCCACTACAACTACAAATTATATTTTTAAGCAAGAATGGTATGACGAATCTAATAATTATCATACTGGTTTTTTATATATCAATGTTACTTATACTAATAGTGACCCTGACACAGATGGTGATGGTATTCCTGACTCACAAGATAATTGCCCCAATGAAGTAGGACCAGCATCTAATAATGGTTGCCCTGAAAACATTTGTGCTTTAAATGATGTAAAAAGTTTTGGCCCTATTTATGAATCTTCAACGAAGATAGGTTTTGATTGGGATAATTTACAAGGAAATAATGGCTATGTTTTTGAATACAAACCCCTTTCAGCTTCTTCTTGGAGTAGTGTTATTTTACCTGTAAACACAACAAATTATTTTGCTTCAAATTTACAACCTGAAACGAGTTATAGATTCAGAATTGCAGCAAAATGTGTTAACGGAAGTAAAGGACCTTGGAATAATGGGTATGATATTTTTGTGTATACAACATATCCTAATTGTCCTGAAAATTACACAGTACCAGCTTCTCAACAACATCCAGGAGGTAGAACTTATATAATCAACGCAATCAATACTATTAATTTTTATGGATCTCTATATACTAATGCTATTGTAGAATGTTATGCTGGTAATTCAATTATTCTTGGAAATGGTTTTCGTACAAGTGGAGGTGAATTTATAGGTAAAATTCAAGAATGTTCTTCTTCGAGTAATAAAACAGTGGGAACTTTTCAAAGAATTAATGATGAAATAGAAAATATCATAAAACTCTACCCTAACCCTACATCAAGCATCATAAATATTTCAAGTACAGAGAACATAGCGTCTTGGGTATTAGGCAATAATTTTGGCACCATTTATATTAAAGAAAACGCAAAATATCAAGATGTAAGATCATTCTCTTTAAACTTAAGTGATTATCCAACGGGCATGTATATTCTTAAAACGACACTTAAAAACGGAGAGGTCATTTCAAAAAAAATTATTAAAGAATAAAATTGATATATGCACTTTTAAGCAAACCACCTGAAAACATCTATTTTCAGGTGGTTTTTGTTTATAAACTATTATTGCAATGTTTCCTTTAAAGCCCTATATAAATAGGGAGCAAAAAAAAATCCCGCTTATAGCGGGATTTTAATATTATTTAGTACAACTTATATATCTTCTGCATCTCTTAATCCTTGGATGTACTGAGCTTTTTGAATCTGGGCTCTACGTAAAACAGAAGGCTTGTTAAACTGCTTACGAACTTGTAACTGACGCTTAGTTCCAGTTTTATCAAACTTTCTTTTAAAACGCTTTAGCGCTCTATCTATATTTTCTCCTTCTTTAATTGGTATTATTAACATAGTGTCTTAACCTCCTCTCTTTTAGATTTTCAGGATGCAAATATAAATTTAAATCAAGAATTAACAACTAATTTTTTAATTTTTATTTTGGTGCCCAAACGGTGTAACTCTTTGGAGGCACTTGAATTTTCACCCAGTTTCCCGATTGCGTCATTGGCTGCCATCCAGAATGTCCGGTATAATCTTTTATAACTGTGTTAGACCAATTCGTTTCTACCCAACGTTCTTGCCAAGAATCCGCATTATTTATGTATACCACTAATCCTGCATTATTATGCCCATTCCTTTTAGCGACATATTCATTATCGTCAGTATACAATATACTGGTGCTTCCTCCTGCCAAATTATTATGAATCCATATTAAGTTATTAAGACGCTCTTTATCTAACCATTCTTCATAATCTCTATAAAAAATAGTAGGATAGCCTTCATGTGTGAGTATATATGCATAAGCCAACATTTTTCCATTAAAGATCTCGTCGGTATCATGATTAGCAACAAAGGTTACTGCTTTTGTACCGTTGCGTTTCCATAGCATATCTTCATTTAATTTGTTTAAATTATTCCCTTCAAAAGCATCTCTCATTTTATAATAACATGCAAAATCGAAAGCACTCACTTCTGCTTGTCCTGTCCACCAATCTAATGTCGCTGCATTACCATCCCAATATTCTCCTACAGCAAATCCTCCAACTTCATTTTTCCAGTCTTTTACAACCCATGGTTCGAAGCCTTTTACATAATCGAATCTCCAACCGTCAAACCCCATTACGTTTTTATAATACTTTGCTACAGATTCGGAATTTTTCCACAATTCGTTTTGCACTCTAACCTGATGATGGCATAAATCTGGAAATCCACCAAAAATTCCAGAATCACTTCCATGATTATGATTAGGGTGGAAATCATTATAGTCTCTGTTAAATTTCCCTGATAGAGGCGTAAATTTAGTCCAATTACTTTGTCCATTAACTGGATTTACTTCATTCTGCCCTCCACTATTGTGATTAATCACAATATCTGCAATAACACTTAACTGGGCATTATGGGCAGAAGTAATTAGCGATGTTAACTCGTCTTCAGATCCAAAGCGTGTTTCCACACTCCCCATTTGGTTATATTTACCAAAATCAAAATAATCAAATGGGTCATACCCCATAGAAAAAGGTCCGTTTTGCGCTTTAGCTACGGGTGGTAACCAGATCGCATCTATACCTGCATTGCTCCAATTTTGTACTTTTCCACTCAGTGTGTTCCACCAATTTCCGCCAGCTGGCACGTCCCAGTAAAAGGCTTGCATCATAACACCGGAACCTATCTGTTTTAAATTACTAGCTTTTGTTGCTTTAGATGGTGCAGATTTTATGAGTTCTGCATTAGGAGATCGTTCATTGGATGATTGATCATCCAATAGTCTTTCTTTTGAACAGCCAATAAGCAATAAGCATATTGGCAAAATCAATTTTAATCGTTTTAGAAGAATTTTCATGATATTTAGGTTTAAATTTCCTTCAAATTATAAATTAAACACCTAACCTAAAAATCACAATTAACACGAAAACGTTTTCGTGTTTATAACTTTATTAAATAATTTTATCCTGTAAGATTAATGAAGTAAAAAACTAACTTACAAACACATAGCTGATTTAACTAAATAATACAACAGCTAGCGTTTTGCAACAGTAGATATTCTAACTTGTACCAAGTTACCCCTTCTTTCCTATGACTATTTTGATGATAATCGTTTTGATTTTCATCAAAAATCCAAGAGGTTCGTTTAGTCACATACAGGTTTATATTCTTTCTTATCAATAATTATTTTAGCAATAATTTCCCTAAGAATCTCTGATGTACCACCTCCTATAGGTCCTAGCCTACTGTCTCTTAAAAGTCTAGCCATCGGGTAGTCTTCCATATAACCATAACCACCTAGAAACTGAAGACATTGATATATAACATCGTCTGCCATTTTTGTAGACTTCAACTTTGACATCGATGCTTCTTTTACTACATACTCGCCTTTATTCAATCTATATGTAACCGCGTAATTAAAAGTTTTACAGATTTCCATATCGGTATATAAATCTGAAATATTATGCCTTAGAGCTTGAAATGAATCTATAGATTTTCCAAAAGCCTGACGTTCGGACATGTATTGTAAAGCATAGTCGAGGGCATATTCGGCACGCGCATGTGCATTTACCCCCATTATTAAACGCTCCAAAGAAAAGTGCTGTAATATATAGCCAAACCCTTTGTTTTCTTCTCCCATTAAATTTGCAACGGGTACTTTAACATTATTGAATGCTATCTCTCCGGTATCTGATGCTCTCCAACCTAACTTATCCAGTTTGGTTGCCGAAACCCCCTCTACTTCTCTATCTATAACAAAAATGCTAATACCTTTATTTCCTAATTCGGGATTCGTTTTTGCAGCCACAACCAAATAGTCACTGTAAACGCCATTAGTAATAAACGTTTTGGATCCGTTAATAATATAATGGTCGCCTTCTTTTACAGCTGTTGTCCGTATGCCTGCCACATCACTACCTCCAAAAGGTTCTGTAATACATAAACATCCTATTTTATCGCCAGAAATACTCGGTGCTAAATACTTTTCCTTAATGGCTTCATCACCTTCCGCATTTAAATGTGTCATGGCCAAATAAGCATGAGCCCAAATCGCAGCAGCAAAACCGCCTGAGTTTATTTTTTGAAGTTCTTCCAAAAGTATAACCGTGTAAAACAAATCTAAATTCATTCCACCATAAGCTTCTGGATAGTTAATTCCAAAAAAGCCCATGTCTCCAAACTTTTTCCAAATAAATCTATCTATAGTTCCTGTTTTTTCCCACTTTTCTATATTAGGAACTACTTCTTTCTTTAAAAAATCTTGAAGACTTTTTCTAAAAAGGTTATGTTCTTCTGTGAAGTACATACTATTCATTTATTTAAATTTATTATTTTTTTATCTGTTAGGAGGTTATATAAAAAGTCTCTACTACTTTATCTATCTTATTGATATTGAGTTTACTTTTTAGCGACCTACCTCATTATTTACGAATTAGCTTCTTCCCCTAACCAAGTTAATTTTAGGCGTATATTTATTTCGTAAATACTAATGTTTTTTAATCGAGGGACAAATATAATTTAATTATATTGATTTTATTTACTGGAAAGTCCTTTACTTTTGTTAATTCATCAAGAGATTTATATCCTTCTCTTAATTTACGTTGTTCTACTATATTATAGGCTAAATCATAATCTATGTGCTGAACATTTACTAAACTTTCTATTGTTGCTTTATTTATGTTTATTTTTTGAACCTGTCTTGGAGTTTTTACGGTGAAATTCTTTGTTAGTTGATCAATTAGTTCTGAAGTTAAACCATATACATCCCGAAGTTGTACATCGTCAATAAAGCCTCCAACAAATTTATTTCTAAATCTTATAATACGTTTAGATAGCACTTTTCCAATACCATTTATGGTTTGTAATTGCTCTGCCGTTGCTTTGTTTAAATCCTGCTTCTCCTCAAAGGTTTTTGCAATATTTTTACGATTAAAAACTGGTGCTCGTTTTCTTTTTGGGTTAGTAACCCATTCTGGAAATTTAAAATATGGAGATATTCGGCTTAAAATTGAATCTGATACTTTAGTAACTTCTTGAAATTGCTTTGCTGAAACAATCCAATTATTTTGCTTTCTGAAAGCTAGCAGCCTGTCAATTTCTATATTAGACATTCCTAAAGCTGCTCCTTTAAAGTCTGTAATATAGTTTGGGTTGAATGGGTATACTTTAGGTTTGCTTTTTTCTAACTGTACCAATCTAAGCGAATCTATTTCCTTATTGAATCTTTCGAGTTCTTCTTTATTTACCAAAATAGCTTCTGGCGAAAAATCTGCAAAAAAATAAACACATTGCAATCCTAAAATGAGTAGGATTAATAAAAAAATCCCATTTCGCTGTTCTTTAGTAAACGTGAAATGGGATTTGAAATTTTGCATATAATGCTATTATGCTTTTGCTGCTTTTATAGCATCCAAATATCTTTTCAACTGCTTTTTAACTACTGGGAATAAGAAGAACAATCCTATCATATTAGGGAATATCATTGCAAAAATCATAGCATCAGAGAATTGCCAGATAGATCCCATACTTGCTGCTGCTCCAATAACAACAAACATTAAGAATAAAACCTTATAAGCTAAATCTGCTACTTTACCTCTACCAAATAAAAACTTCCAAGATTGTAAGCCATAATAAGACCATGAAATCATTGTTGAAACTGCAAATAACACAACGGCAACTGTTAAAAACACATTAGAATATGGTATGTATTGTGCAAATGCTTTTGAAGTAATTCCTGCTCCTTCATAAGAAACACCATCAATTATAACTGCTCCCAGACCGTCTCCTCCGTATTGAAACTCACCTCCAAAATTAAATATAATAATAACTAAAGCTGTCATTGTACAAATAACAACTGTATCAATAAAAGGTTCTAATAAAGCTACTAAACCTTCAGATGCCGAATAATTTGTTTTTACTGCAGAATGCGCAATGGAAGCAGAACCTGCACCTGCCTCATTTGAAAAGGCTGCACGTTTAAATCCTACTAGCAATACACCTATAATACTACCAACTCCAATTGCTGTAGGGTTAAAAGCTTCTTTAAATATTAAACCTATAGCATCATCGACTAATGAAAAATTGCTAAAAATTATATATAAACAAGCTAGTAAATAGAAAACTGCCATAAAAGGCACTACTTTTTCTGTAACTGAGGCTATTCTTTTAATCCCCCCTATAATAATAATACCTACTAAAACAGCTAATATAACCCCTATCCAAAAACCTGCGCCTGTATTATCTAATCCTAATAAATCTTTTAAAACTATGGTTGCTTGATTTGATTGTGCTGCATTACCACCTCCAAAAGATCCTCCGATGCAAAAAATTGCAAAAAGCACTGCGGCAATTTTCCCTAGCATAGCAAACCCTTTTTCTTTTAAACCTTTACTAATGTAATACATAGGCCCTCCGTAAACCGTTCCATCTTCTCCAACATCTCTATATTGAACCCCTAACGTACATTCAACAAATTTTGAAGACATTCCTAATAACCCACAAACAATCATCCAAAATGTTGCCCCAGGACCTCCTAAAGCAATTGCCAAGGCAACCCCTGCTATATTACCGTTACCTACTGTACCGGAAACAGCTGTTGCTAGAGCTTGGAAGTGACTCACTTCTCCTTCTTGACTTTCGTCTCTTATGGTATCTCGTATATCACCATCAATAGTCATTGGAGTGTCTGCTGCTTCATGTCCTCCTTCAATTTCGTCGTATTTACCTCTTACTGTATTAATAGCTTTTCCAAAATATTTAATATTTGGAAAACCAAAATATATAGTAAAAAACAATGCACTGAATACAAGTAGAATCAGTACAAACGGAACACCAAAAACAGGGAAGAAAATAATATTAAAAACTGCATCAGAAAAAGGCTTAAATCCCTCATCTATTCGTTGATCCAGTCCTTTTTCGACTGCTTCTTGTGCAAATGTTATAAATGGTAGAATTAATGTAAATATTGAAAGAAGATATTTCTTCATAAGAAAACTTTATTAATTAATTTTTATTGAAAATTCGTACTAAAAGCTAGCAAGATGCTAAAAAAAAATGATTTTTTAAAACAATGCTTGTTAAAATCGTAAATTTCGCTAATCTATATTGTATGCAGAATTTAAGGCTTCTATTTGTTCGGGTCTACCCAAAACAATAATCTTGGAATTTGTAGCTAATTCTAGTTCTGCCTCAGGGTTTACTAGATACTCATCGTTTTCGTCTTTATAACCAATAACGGTACAACCAGTCTTTCTACGAAGGTCTAAATCTTTAATCGTTCTTGCTTCTTTTGTATTTGAAGTAAATAACTTTTCTACAGCAACTTCTTCTATGTTTATATTCGATTTCCCTACTATAGACAGGTTATCAACAAACTCCATTAAACCAGGAATTACAACTAAGGACGCCATATGATCGCCCCCTATTTTATCTGGCAATATAACATTGTTGGCTCCTGCTAACTTCAATTTATCGTACGATGTTTCTAAAGATGCCCTACTTATTATGTTTATAGCCTTATTTAATTGTCTGGTTGAAAGTACAACAAACAAATTATCGGCATCATTAGGCAAAGCTGAGATTAAACAGGATGCTCTATCGACTCCTGCTTGCATGAGTGTTTCATCTTCATTGGCATTACCAATTACATAAGGCACCTCATCCATTTGAAGACGGTCTTCCATTTCTTTATCTTTTTCAATAACTACAAAATGCTTTTTATAAGCCGAAAGTTTTCTAGCTGCCTGTTTTCCATTTCTGCCATAACCACAAATAACGATATGACCTTTAAAACTATCTATCTTTTTTTGCATCTTCTTATATATTAATTCATCGATATTATTCTTACTCAAAATATACTCCGTTATTATTGAGAGCGCATACCCTACAATAACCACACTTCCTAATATTAAAAATATTGTAAAAACTTTAGATTGCTCATCTAATGGCACCACTTCGCCATACCCGACAGTTGTCATGGTAATAACCGTCATGTATAACGCATCAACCCATGAGTAACCAGATATTACTTTATAACCAGTAACACCAATAGATACAATGATTACGAGTAGTAATACTGCTGTATATATTTTGGTTTTAAAAAACTTTATAAGTGGATTCTTTATAAGCGGATTCATCTGGTAGCTTTTATTTTTTTGATGGACAGATGTAATTCATATAATAGTATTAACAACAGCTTAATAATCTTGTTTTATTCATCCTGTAAATTATAAATCGAAAACAGATGACCGTTTGGTATAGACTAAATCTTTAATACGCATCCAAAAAGCTAAGAACAAATACAGTGCAAAGCCAAAGCCAACAGTTACAAACGTTACATACATAAACGATGTTCTTACTACCTTAGCTCTAATACCAAATCTTTCGGCTATACGCTGACAAACATAATAACCATGTTTTTGAAAAAACAGTAATGGTTTATAGATACTTTTCATACCGCAATTTAAATATAAAATTTAATATTTTAGATTTCAACTGAAGTTTATCTTGAACCTTTCAATTTCGTTAAAGACAAACTAAAACGGACATTATTGAACGGAAGGTTTTAATTGATATCTAAAAGAAACTTACTGAAAAGTAAAGCTATTACTGTTTAATGATTAGAGAATTGCCAATTGCGCATTGCAAACATTTATTTTTGTCGCAGTATTCTGTTTTAAGCTGAATGAGCGCTTGCGAATCTAATGCTGATTTAGAAATCTCTTTTAAACCATTAAAGGCATCAATAATGCCATTTCTCTCTGAAATAATCGAGGTTGCAATTTTGAAAATTTCTGAATCCATCCTCTGTCCTTTTTGTTTTGCGTAACAGAATTTAAGCGGAATAATTGTATTGATAACCAATAAATCTACAAACGATCTGGTAAGTGTTTTTTTTAATGATTTTGACTCTTTTTGAAAGGTATAATGTGTCTCCCAAAATTTTGACGTTGTTACTTTAAACAGCTTATGAAAATCTCCTATATGATTTGTTTCTATAATCTTAGAAAATAAGTTCTGATGCTCGTAGTACAACCCAGCTAATTGAGACAACCTAATGGTTGGGAAGTTAGACGGACGTAACCTGAAAAACTGGAATGGCAAGACCCGTTTATTTTCCAATTTAAACTTTTGCTTTAAAAATTGATACTCCTTAACCAAACCTAAATAGTAAGTATCTTCGATATCCTTGTTCAACAAACCAGCTTGCCCAAAAAACAATGCTTCTAAGGTTTTTTGATCTGATTGTGTTTTCCTTACTATTGAAAAGTCAATGGATTTTGCCATACTAAAAAACGAATCTCCATTTACTTTAAGTCCGAAATTTTTAGACAGCATTTTAAACAACACTGCTTCCCAGTCGTTTTGAGATTCCTTTAAAAGTAATTCTATGGTTTTAGCTTTTCGTTCTAAACGTTCCAAAAACAGCCGTTCTAACCAATTCTGCAAAACAAAATTGTCGGTACTCATAAAATCATGTTCGCAATTAATCCATTTGTCTTGTTCGACAAACAATTTTTCATAATTCTCCGAGATTGTTTTATCGATAAGCCCTTTTAGTTCTAAAGTTGGAATTACGGTATTATCCTTTCTATAAACATCGGTGTCATGCTCCCAAACCACATGTAAAATAACATTATCGTATGCTTTGTCTTGTTCGTGATTATGCAAAAACCAATCTGATGATTTTACATGAATCTCAACATTTCCTGCCCAGAGTTGTTCATCTATATTAAGTTGGGCATTAAAAAAATCTGGTCCCGAATTTTGGTTATGCTGCCCTACCGTGTTAATTGTAACTGTTTCTCCTGTAACGGCTTTAAGATTATTTATTTCAATCTTTTTGTGTTTCCAGATATAATGTAGAAAATCTTCTTGCATGCAACTAAATTAAAACCACTGTACGTAAATTCCAAATAATATTAAGAAATAACTTACATTTTTAGTGGTTTTGTTTAATTAAAAACTACTTAATTAGTTTTATGAATAACATGTTTCGAACAAATAGTTGACTTGAAGTTGATGTTTGCCTCTAAACTTAAAAGTGTGTTTCCCATAGACAAATTGCAGTCATTACATAGCTTTTTTATTATAATCTTTACTATACGATTTTAGTAATTTATATAACTTTTCGGGGTTAAAAGGTTTCCCCATAAACCCGTTCATTTTATATAATTCTGTTTTTTTCTTTACATCGGTTTGAGCAAAGGCAGTTAAAGCTATTATGGGTACATTCGCTTTATTTTTATCCTGATACTTTCTAATAATTTTAGTGGCCTGATACCCGTTTACCTTAGGCATTTGCAGATCCATCAGTATTAAATCATAGTCAAATTTTTCAAACAAATCGAGAACTTCTTCCCCATTCTCTGCAACTGTAAACGTAATGCCCCATTTACTAAAAAAACGTTTAAGTATGAGTACATTCATCTTATTGTCTTCGGCAACCAGTACGTTTATATCAATAGGACTGTAATCTGGCTGCATTTTAATCATATCTGGCTCATAAACACTAAGCCTGTTGCTTATCTTATAAGTTATTTCAAATGAAAACGTTGCGCCTTTACCAAGCTCGCTTTCTACAACTAAATCACTCCCTTGAAGGTTTAACAGTTTTTTGCTTATAGACAAACCTAAACCTGTACCTCCGTACTTTACGGAAGTTTCTGAGTTTGCCTGCATAAAGCTTTCAAAAATAGATTCCTGCCTGCTTTTCGATATACCTATTCCAGTATCCATTACTTTAAAAACAAGCTTTACTTTATTCTCCTTTACTCCTAAATTTTTAACGCTAAGATTAATACATCCATTTTCGGTAAACTTTAAGGAATTGCTCAATAAGTTTTTAACTATTTGAGTGAGTTTTAATTTGTCTCCAATAATATTATCGGGGACATCGTTTTCTTTTATAACATTAAAGATCAAGCCTTTTTTCTCTGTTCTTAAACCAAAATGGGATTTTATACTTTCTAAAAAATAATTTAAGCTAAAATCTTTCTCTATCAGTTTTAATTTACCGGATTTAATTTTATCAAAATCCAACAAATCGTTTATCAACCCTAGTAAATGTTCTCCGGAATATTTTAGTGCTTTTAGATTTTCTAACTGATGTGGTAAAAAATCTTCCATCAATAATATGTTGGTTAAACCGGTAACTGCATTTAATGGTGTTCTAATTTCGTGAGACATTGTAGATAAGAACTCATCTTTGGATTTACTCGCTCTCTGTAATTCAATTTCTGTCTCTTTTAGGTTTGTTACATCTGTAATAGTACCTATAAAGCCTGTTGAATTACCCTTTCCATCTTTTATAAGTTTTGATTTAACCTCAAACCACATTAATTCGTCATTTCTCTGATGCTTAAATATAAATTTAATGTGTTCCTTTTCTTTAGAAAACAACTCATCAAACCGCTTAAAACCGTCTATATTCTCTCCGTGTAAAAAATGTCTAAAACTTTTACCAACAGCATATTCAATAGGAATTCCTGAATATTCTGCCCAAGCATTATTTAAAAAAGTAAAATTACCATCGAGATCTGTTTCAAAAAGAACACCTCCAATATTATCTACTAAATGCTCTAATTTTTTGTTCGTATGATCTCTTTCTTTTCTTAGTCTTAGATTGGCTACATAGAGCTCTTTAGAACTTTCTTCGAGAATATTTTCAATATGCTTTATATCATTATCGAAACTTTTGTAAGCTTCGTTAACCATATTAAAAAACTTGACAAATTCTGGATTTTCAGAAGAGTCTAACCCTGTTTTTTTTAACTGACGTTTTAAAAGTCTATGGTAATCTTTGCCTAGCATTCTGAAAGCGTTGTAATAGTCATTGTTTGATTGTGCAATTCGCAGGGTGAAAACTCACCAAAAGGCGCAATTTCTCCGTAAGAATAAAACCCTGTAATACTAGGTTTTTCTCCTATTATTTCTCTTACTGCTTCTACTTCTTCTTCTACCATTTGTTTTAAAACCAGGCGCCTGCCTACACAACTAATTAGAATGGCTAGCTCAGAGTCTTCATTCTTATCTTTTTTAGCTCCTATTGCAGAATCTGCAGCGCCATTTATTAATCTATCGATATTAGCCTTCATTAAACGCACATAAGATCCTTCTGGAATATTACCTGCAAATGTTAAACTTTGGTCTTCCTCGTTTATAGCTAAAATAGTTCTCACAATCGGTGTAGAATCTTCGTCTATCCGCATGCTTAATGGGAACAATAATCCCGAACTTGGTAAGTTTTCTGCCTGTTTTCCTAAAAAGGATTTATATAATTTTAAGGCTGGCATACCATCTAATTCGTAAAGCACATTCTTATTAGACTTTGTAACTAAACGCTCAATACCAAAGCTATCCCATCCGCCTTTGGAACTACAACCAACTTTTAAATGCTCGCCATAAAAGCCTAAAGCGATAATGGTTTTGTCGACAATGGCATTACCATTAATAACAAATGTTTTGTTAAAATTAGAACCATCTGCAGCCAACCCTCCTGTAATACTCACATCGGGGATCACCGATTTTAAACCAGATACCAGATCGGCTCCATTAACATTAAGTCCGTCGCTTAAAACCAGTACGTGCTTTAAATCCTTATTAAAAAGGTTCTTTGCCAAGCTTTGTCCTGACTTATAACTACATTCCATATCAACGATTTTGATCGATGTTTTTTTACAGGTCACTTTATCCAACTGTATAGCCGTTAACGATATAGTTTCATCTTTAACAGTTATATCGGATATTTCTCCTGCTGTTGAACACCCTATTATGGTCGTATCTGGATACTTATTATTTATAAAATCTAACACATCCTCTTTGGGAGTAAAATCTGGGGAAACGAAAAGCAGAAATATACTGACTTCAATATTTAAAACTGAAATATCTTCTAGCCAATTATCCTGTTCTAAGGATATTTGTTGAACTTTCATAACTGGTATTTTATGGTTAGCATTTGGGGTAAATGCATTTAATCGATGAAAAAATACATTTCGTCGAAAATATAAAGAAATTCCATATAAACAAAATTTTTTTAAAGTTTTTAACTACAGATAGTTACGGAAAAAATACTAACACACAACCTATTCGTAAGTATAATCGCACCTTCAAGACATAGCTCATATAAAAAAATACTGGAAAAAATATTTCAGTATTTTTTGCTGATTTTCATAAATATAGAACTTTTGAATGCAAACATGTATCTTTTGTAATTTTTTTCGACCAATTACAAAGCACTAATTATATCGTATTTAGTAATAATTTGATGGGTACCGTCTTTTAGCTTTACTAATACAGCGCTATTGCTTCTGTCAATTAATTTGGACACTTCTTCTATTGGCGTATTTTCACCGACTATTGGGAATGGCTTGTGCATGACTTCTTTAATAGGTAAATCTGAAATATCCTTGTTTTCGATATACTTTCTCAATAAATCTGCTTCATCAACCGCACCTACAAATCCTGACGAATCTTCAACCGGTATTTGTGAAATCTTGTATGTCATCATACGCTCAATGGCATGAGATACTAACTCTTCAGTTTTAACTGTTATTAAAGTCTTATCTAAATGATTCTTTTTAATAATGTCATGTGCGCTGGTTAATTCATCTTCAATGAATCCACGTTCTCGCATCCATTCATCATTAAACATTTTACCTACATAACGGCTTCCATGGTCGTGAAACAATACCACTACCACATCGTCTTTCTTAAATTCATCCTTTAATTGTAAAAGTCCTTTTATAGCTGCACCGGCTGAATTCCCTAAAAACATACCTTCTACTTTTGCCAGTTTCTGGGTATAAATTGCTGCATCTTTATCGGTAACCTTAGTAAAGCCATCTATAACATCGAAATCGACATTCTTTGGTAGTATGTCTTCTCCAATGCCTTCTGTGATATAAGGGTAAATTTCGTTTTCGTCGAACAACCCTGTTTCATGATATTTTTTAAAAACAGAACCATAAGTATCTATACCCCAAATTTTTATGTTAGGGTTTTGTTCTTTTAAATATTTTCCCACCCCAGAAATGGTACCTCCTGTTCCTACTCCTACTACAAAATGGGTGACTTTACCTTCTGTTTGTTTCCATATTTCCGGACCAGTGCTTTCGTAATGTGCTGCGGTATTACTCAGGTTATCATATTGGTTTACATACCAAGAATTTGGTGTTTCTTCTGCTAGTCGTTTTGAGGTTGAATAATATGATTTTGGATCTTCTGGTTCTACATTAGTAGGGCATACTACAACTTTACTTCCTACGGCTCTTAGGATATCCATTTTTTCCTTACTCTGCTTATCGCTAATCACACAAACCATTTTGTAGCCTTTTACTATGGCAGCTAAAGCTAACCCCATTCCTGTGTTACCCGATGTACCTTCAATAATGGTTCCTCCTGGCTTTAATCGCCCATCTGCCTCGGCATCTTCAATCATTTTTACAGCCATTCTATCTTTTACAGAATTACCTGGGTTGAAGGTTTCATATTTTGCTAAAACCAAGCAAGGTAACTCTTCAACTAACTTATTTAATTTAACCAATGGTGTGTTACCAATGGTTCCTAATATATTTTCTGCGTATTCCATGTACGTTGTTTTATTTTACAAATTTAGGTTAAAAGTTAGTTTTTGTTGTATTATTCAAAATGAAACCTTTTAAAACATGAATATCAAGCTATCCTTAGTTTTAATTAAATCCCTTTAGTACAAGTATTTATCCGTCTAAAATAAATTTTATCTCGCAACTTTATACTGTTAATAAAAACTCCAATTATTTAATATTTATGAAAATTCACAATAAGCACAAAAATGTTCTGATAGAAGTTATTTGCCTTCTGTATATATTTCTATTTGTATATGCAGCTTTAAGTAAATTAGTCGTTTTCGACGAATTTAAAATTCAAATAGGTCAGTCAACCATGCTCACCTCTTTTGCAGGTATTGTTGCTTGGATAATACCCTGCCTTGAAATCCTAATTGCATTACTGTTACTTATTCCCCGATTTAGATTATTAGGCATGTATGCAGCCTTTAACCTCATGGTTATGTTTTCTGTCTATATTTTTGTTATTCTAAATTTTAGTGATGACATACCATGCTCATGCGGTGGCGTTATTGAAAAACTAGGGTGGACCGAGCATTTAATCTTCAATATTGTTTTTGTTATTTTAGCTTCTATAGGGATCTATATATTAAATGGACAAAAAAAATCACTTCACGCTAAAACCAGTTTTCTTATAACACAAAAAAATCTTTATAAACCCCTTTCAATCAACGCCATTGGAGGTATTTGCTTTATAACGATTTTGTTTGCCTTTACACATAAAGGTACAGAAAGAGATATGAGTTTTCATCGTGGTTTTCTACATGATCCGCCACATAAAACACATGAGTTGGATCTTGAATATAGTGGGTATTATATTGCTGGAGCAGATGAAAAAAACATCTATCTCGGTAACCCTAAATCTCCTTTATATCTCACAGTAGTGGACTCGTCACTTCAAAGAAAAAAAGTCATTCACTTATCAATGGATTTGGACAGTTTACTAACACGTTCTCCACAACTTAGGGTAATTCCTCCTTATTTCTTTTTGATGGATGGCACAGTCCCTTATATCCTTAGAGGGAACATCAAAGAATGGAAAGGATATTCCATGTTGGAAAAACCATTTTATTTTACCAATGTGCAACCTATAGATTCACTTACTCTAGCTATTCGTGCTATGAGTAACAAAACTAATGAATTTTCATTGGGCACCATACATCTATCGGACTCTGGAGCCATGACACTTTCTCATAAACTACTAAAAAAACAGGTGGATGGCCTTTTTGATGTTGACGGGACCCTACAATATAACCAACAAAAACAACAATTAATTTATACATACCGATATCGTAATCAATATATCGTGGCTAATAATAATCTGGAATTACAAGTCTTGGGTAAAACCATAGATACCATCAGTCAAGCTAAGATAAAAGTGGACACCATAGTTTCTAAAAACCAACGCAAAATGGCAGCTCCTCCCCTGAGAATTAACAAATACAGTGCAACCTTTGGGAACTATCTTTTTGTAAATTCCAACCTGTTAGGAAAGAAGGAACCTTTGGTATTATGGAAAAAATCTTCTGTTATTGATGTCTATAATATTGTAAACAACGGTTACCAGTTTAGCTTCTATGTTGAAGATATTAACAAAAGTAAACTAAGATCATTTTGTGTAGTTGATAATACATTTATTGGTCTTATTGGAAACCATTTAGTTACTTATAAGCTAAAAAACCTTCTTAATGAGGTACAGTCATTAGCTGTAAAGCAATAAAATTAAAACCATAAAAAATAAAATAAATATACTAAATAAAATTAAACAATACTGCAGTCAGGGGTAAGATCGAAAACCTGTAAAATAGAGTAGATCATTAATTTTTAAATATCTATATTATGAAATCTAAAATTTTTAAAATCGTTTTACCAGCAATTACTTTAATATTTGCTATAACTGCTTCACTTGCTTTTACCGCTAATGAAGCTCTTACTGATGGATGGTATTTAGATTCTAATGAGGAGTGTCTATTTATTACTCCTCCTGAAGAATGTGATATAACAGGTGATGAAGATTGTACCATGTTTATTTTCGGAACAGGACCTAACACAATAATACATCAGGAATCACAATGCCTTATACCATTGAAAAGGCCAGCACAATAATTTTCTAGAACCAAAAAAATGTAGAGGCGTTCACTATGAACGCCTTTAGGTCTCAATATAAATAGGTTTGATTTTGGATGCCTGTTTTTCTAACAATCAGTATCTAGTATATGTTAATTATCCATCGGTAATAATACTTGTAATCAGGGAAAAATCGAAAACCTGTAAAATAGAGTAGATCATTAATTTTTAAATATCTATATCATGAAGTCTAAAATTTTTAAAATCGTTTTATCGGCTATTACTTTAATACTTGCTATAACAGCTTCGCTTGCTTTTACAACTAACAAAGTTGCAAGCTATATTACTGAAGGAAAATATTTAGATTCTAATTATGAATGCCAATATATAACACCTATTGACTGTTGTGAAACTGGTTGTGAAGATTGTACTGTTTTCATTTTCGGAGCAGGCCAGACAGAAGTATATCTAAAAGTTTCTCAATGTACTATCGTTTTAAAAAAGTGTTCGTGCTAACATCCCTTAGTATTAAACACATTTGATTTTCATTCTATATATTAGAAATTCATTAAAGTCAACTTGAATTTTTAAAGATGCATGACCTTTTAAGTATTAGCTATAATTGAAAAGAAATTCTAAATTTTATCGTATAATTTGAGTATAAGAAGGAAACTCCTTTGGACCCTTTGTCAAAGCTCCTTCCATTTCGCTATTAGAAAATGTAAATAATATATTAAAGTAATTAACCATCACTTTTAATCGATTCATTAGATGGTATTAACAGTCCGTTTTATTAATAATCACGACTTTATCAATAGCCTTAATTATCTGATAGAAAAATTCCCAAAAGGATTCTTTTATTTCTGTGATAAGCTAATTATTTGTTAGATTTGATTCTGTTTTTACAACATTAATTACTTCATTAATCGTTACTAATACAACAAAAAGCTCTAGCAATTTTTACAAGGAAAAAACACTAAGAATAATATGATTTTGAGTTAAAAAAATAACTTACTTACAATAAAGTTATATGTTTCAAAAGTATTTATGGAACATATATATCTTAAAACCAATTGGTAGGCATTATCTCTTTCATAATTTCTAATCTATTTTCGGGGTTTTATTTATTTCCATTAAACACAACTCAAGATGCTTTTTTGTTATTGGTTCCTTAATAGTATTTTTTACTTTTTTAATAGCCTTTTTAACAACAAACAAGGCATTAAACAAAATGGCTCGTGTATAATTACTTAATTTATATTGAACAAAAGCCTTATCTAGCCCACTATTTACAACCAATCTTTTTTTATTGTCTATTTCTAAAGATTGCTTTAATATCATGATGTATGCCAATTGTATTTGTTGACGATAAGGATTTATTTTTACAGTTTTTTCATCCAACTCATGCCACAATCCCACCTGTAAATCATTTAATAAATCGATTATTTTATAACTCCTTTTCATCGTCAAATCCATTTCTTCCAAGTTTCTTAGGCGCTGATGAAAAAACAAACTTCTTAGCACCCTTAATTGCCTATTAGTTATGTTTTCTAAAGTAGAGTTTGTTTCAAACTTTCTTGTAATTTCTGGCAAGATCAACCAATCAGGTTTGTTAAAAGCTTCTTTGATTAGGAACTCTACAGCTTCCTTTTGAATCTCTGTTGATATAGCATTATAAACTGCCCCTTTCTGGTTGCTGCCTTTATGCTGTGTGGTATAACCTCCTACCAAAGACACAATAGATTTCATTTCATTTACCCAATGGTTAAGCGTTTTAAAATATAATCGTTTTAAGGCTATGTTATCTCTTTCATTATGTACTGCCTTTGGCAATAACTTTATAACTCTTTTTAAATTCTCCAACCCAAGAGTAGTCACCTTTATTGGGTTATCACAATCTACGACTTGGCTCGTAGCATCTGGACCAAAACGGCTATTTCTATCTCTGACATCTAGTTTGTATTTATACCAAGGTATGGAATCTTGTTCTTTTATTATTTTTTCTAAATATGGTAACTCGTCGTCGGGTGTTTTTATGTTTTGAAATGATGTGTACCCCCAACGAATTGAGTAAACATCTGTTGGACCTACTTTTTGGTTTAACAATATTGGAGGTATGCTGTCTTCAGGTTGTACTACTGAGTTTTGCTGAGTATAATTCATAACACTAGGAGTATGTCCCATCTTCTCTAACCATTCCTTATCGCGCATCTTTTCAAAAGGGTAAGCATATTCACCATAATGACCATCTTTTAACCCAAAAACATGTCCTGCTTCATGCGCAGTAATCCTTTGGATTAATTCCCCCATTAAATCATCTGGAAATGGATATTGTTGAGCACGCTTATCTAGTGGACTACATCTTATAAAATATTTATCAGATAAATACTCATAAGGTGCACCAATTAGTATATCCCCTTTAAGAATCTCTCCTGTTCTTTTATCTATATAATTATTTACACTTCCTGCCCCTCCAGACCCATACCCTCTATAGTTTGTTCTATCTAACCAGCGAATAAAGGAGTATCGCAAGCTATTTATTGAAAAATTTCTATCATTTATAGGAGGCTCCTTTATAACAATTGCATTTTTAAACCCTGCTGCTTCAAAAGCCTGCAACCATTCTTCTACACCTGCTTTTAAATATGGTTTCCACTTTTCTGGTGTTGCCGGGTCATAATAAAAGGTAATGGGTTTTATTGGTTCACTTAAAACCTGTTCTTTATTCTTTTTAACTAATCTCCATCGCGTAATTGATGCTCTCTCCATTACCGGATTTAAATAATCTTCTTCCTTTCCAAAACCTATTCGATAATTATATAATCTTGGCATCATAGGGCTTGGTAGCAAGAACAAACTAAAATCTATATTAACCGTTAATGGGCCTTGCTCTGAGGAAAATGTCTTGCTTGTTTTTACTTCAATCACATTATCAAATGTTAGTACCTTATCAATAAATGCCAAATCCTGATATACTTTCCCTCTTCCTGAAAGAGGTTTAGGCGTACTTAAAAATAAAGAACTAACGTCAATAACATAACTTGATCCATTAGCTCCTATTGTTAATATTGGAAATATGGCTGGTGTTATCTTGACATCAAACTTATCTTTTGAAGTTTTTTTAGTTACCGGAATTACCCCTCCTACTTTCGATTCGATTTCAGAAATAATTAAATGAATTCTATTTCCTCTTTTTTCCCACTTAACCTGCTGAGGGTTAGAATATTTATGATGTTCTACAAATAACATTGCCTTGTTCAATATAGCTGAAGGGATTTCTAAATAGAGTTTATTATTTAGAAGGTGTGTTAATAAAAAACCTTTTTGAGTCATGATTTCAGATGTAATGACTTCCTGATATGGTTTTACATTATTCATTATTTTCTGAGCATAACTTTGTACGCTTATTATATATAGCATTAAGGTTGCTATTTTAATATAACTTCTCATTGTTCAGATTTTAAATGTTTTTTGATTTTTAGTTTTGAGCTTTCTTCTTGAGAGATTACTCATTTACTTTATTTCACTAAATAGAAAAATTGTAAATGCTTTGTTTTTCCCTCCTTCGAGAGTATGACAAATTAACTAATCAGTACCCATCATTTTGTGGTATTAAATTCGGGTTCAATAAAATTTCAGATTCCGGAATAGGCAATAAAATGTCTTTATCCTGCCAATTCGACTTAACTGGCGCTAATATTTCGGCAGCTTTTCCTAACCTTTTTAGATCGAACCAACGGTGGCCATGTTCTGTAAACAACTCCACACGACGTTCTTGTAAAATTACTCCTAACAACGCATCGGTACTTGCTGCTATTGTATTTGGTAATCCTGCCCGGGTTCTAACTACATTTAAGTCTTCTTGTGCACCCGATATATCACCACGTTGAGCCCGAGCTTCTGCCCGTATTAAATATTGCTCTGCCAATCGAAATACAACTGGGTATTCTTTTGATTCCGCTTCTCCATCTAAATTTTCAGTAGAACCTGCTTCTTTATATTTATATGCATGGTACCAAGTATTTGAACCACTGTTAACACTTCTCGTCCAACTATACTTACGTAAATCATTAGGCTGAAAGGTTTTTACCATTGATTCACTTAAGGTGGGTTTAATACCTGGATTAACTGTAAAAATAAAACTGCCGCCATAGCTTGCGTTTTCACCTTCTACAGAAGGTCTAAATTGCCATATAGTGCTTGATGCGTTTTTTAAAAACACCTTATTTAAGTCTGGTTCTAATACAAAACTATTAATTATGTTGCTTGCCATAGTTTCTGCAAGATGCCACTGGTGTGTATACAGGTATACCCTAGCTAGTAATGCCTTCACAACACCTTTATATACGCGTATGCGTTCACCTGATATATCTTCACTTAACAGATTGGCTGCCTCTATTAAATCTTTTATAATGTAATCATATACTTTATTTATAGGATCACGAAACGCTATTACATTTACTGTGTAATCGGTTGTCCTGATATAGGGAACAGGACCATAAAGTTCTACTAGCAAAAAGTGGAGATACCCTCTAATAAATAAAGCTTCTCCCTTTAATTGATTGTGATCTTCTAAAGATAAAGTCGCGGAATTCTCAACACCTTCTATAATTGCATTTGCAGTATAAATCAAATTGTAGGTATGATTCCACCAACCAGATATTCTTGAATTTGTTGCAGATATTGAATGATCAAAAAATGGATTCTGAATATTAAATTGATCCATTTCATCAGCATACAGACCCAATTCAGAACTATTTCCTCCTTCATATCCAGACATCAAACCTCCATCTCGCATTTCAACGTATATATTTCTTATAGCTGCTGTAGCTGTTGCAGCATCTTGAAAAACATCTGATGATGTTAATTGATTTTGGGGAAGATCCACCTCAACAAAATCATCACAATTACTAAAAAGTAGGATGAATAAAAATGCATGTAATACTTTTATAGAATAGCACCTACAACTAATTAAAGTTTCAATTGTGTATCTCATTTTTATATTTTTATTAAGCGATATCATTATTTTTTAAAAACTTAAACTCAGTCCTAATGTAAACTGACGTAATGTAGGAAATTTATTAGAAACCTGTACATCTGGATCTGCTCCGTCGTATGAGGTAAAAGTAAATAGGTTCTGCCCCTGTAAATAAATACTTAAATCTACTTCTTTTGTTACAGTTTTAGGAATTATATAACTCAATGATACATTCCTCAATCGAATAAATGAGGCGTCCACTATAGCAGCATCACTTCTCTTATAATCATCCCAAGCATCAAACACATTATTATCTGTGATAGAATAACGCTGGATAGGACTTATATCTCCAACTTGTTGCCAACGGTTTAATACCGATACAGGCAGATTGCTCACAGACCTTCCTGGGTAAGTAACCCGACTTAAATAACTGAAAGCTTTTTGTTTTGTAAATTGGAAAAACATCTCCAATTGTAAGTTTTTATACTGGAATGTATTACCCAAACCTCCAAAATATTTTGGAGTGAGATCCTCAAACCTTCTACGGTCATTAAAATCTAAAAATCCATCATTATTATAGTCTTCAAACTGAGCCATCCCGGTCTCCTGATTTACGCCAATAAAATGGTATAGTTGGCTTACTATTAAAGGTTGTCCTATAACCAGACGACTCTGAAAAGTAGAACCTTTCAGCCCTGGAAATGACACCAATTTATTTCTATTAGCTGAGATATTGAAGGTAGTACTCCATGTAAAATGGTCATTTTGAATATTTATAGTATTCAAGTCGATCTCTATTCCGGTATTCTCTACAATAGCATCAAAATTGCTGTTAACCCCTACAAAACCCGTAATAGCCGGCAAGGGCATATTAATCAACTGATTGGAAGACCTGTTACGATACCAAGCGGTTGAAAGTAAGATACGTTTCTTAAAAAACCCCAACTCTAATGCAACTTCCAATTTCTTGGTTTCTTCCCAAGCAAAATCCGGGTTAAACAATCGAGTGGGTGCTAAACTTAAACCATTATAGATACCATTTAGCTTGTATTCGTAAGTGTCAAAAAAGTTATAATTCCCAATATTATCACTTCCTGTAATACCATAACTAGCCCGTAATTTACCAAAAATTAAAATATTGTTATCTTCTAAAAACGTTTCTTCTGAAAATAACCAGGCACTCCCTATAGCTCCAAAATAACCAAATTGCTTTCCAGGTCCAAAACGGGAAGAACCATCACGACGGCCTGTAAGGTTTAAAATATACTTGTCTCGATAGTTAATGTTGATTCTACTAAAGAAAGACTGATATTTATATTCTGATACTATATCTTGAACGGTACTGCGGACATCTGCTTGTGATATATCAAGTAACACATCATTGCTTGGAAAACCCTTCCCATACAGAACCAGTTGTTGCTCTTTAGTGTGTTGAAAAGTAGCACCAACTAGTAATTTTAAAACTGTATTTTCCCCATCATACTGCCAATTAATTTGAGGTTCCACGATCCAGGATTCTCGAACTCCATTGTTAATAACAATATTGGAATGACGACTATCATAAAAAGCTATTCCCGGATTCAGTGCAGTATGCGGTTCTGCTTTATATGAATCCAAATTGTAATTCGTATAACCTAGGTTAACTTTAAACTCTAGCTTTTGTGGAATAGGCTGATAGGACGAGGTAGTATTTGCAATAAGACCTCTAGAATTAGCTCGATATTTCGTTTCTAATAAAGCCAAAGGATTTTGAAACGTTAAGTTTTCCCAGTTTAAGTTCCCTTGATCATCGTAAAGTACGGGTGCGATGGGGGCCAATCTCCTTGCATTTCCTGTGAAATCTATTGTTGGCAAATTATTTATATCTGCATTGTAACTACCTGAAAAATTCAACTTAAAACGACTGTCTTCAGATTGATGATTAATATTAACACGCATCGATGCTTTACTATATTTAGAATCTCCTGGAAATACCGTAGTCTCTACCAGATACCCACCACTTAACAAAAACTGGGTTTGTTTATTCCCTCTTGAAAACGATAATTGTGCATTTTGTCGGTAAGCAGTTCCTCCTAATAATACCTTTTGCCAATCTGTATATCTACTTTGATCCCAGAAGTTTAAATCACGTACTTGAGAACTATAAAGATCGGGGAGAGTTTCAAGGGTATAGCCATCATTGACAAAGGTTTCATTACGTATTTCCAAATATTGTTCGGTATTCAAAAGCTCAATAAAATTAGCAACTTGTCCTAATGTTGTACTAACATTGAATTTAATCTGCGTTTTACCTTCTTTACCTTTTTTGGTTGAAATAAGTATCACACCATTAGCTCCTCTGGAGCCATAAATTGCTGTAGCGTCTGCATCCTTTAATACTTCAATACTCTCAATATCCGTAGGGTTGATGGCATTTAGAGGGCTTACCCCTCTAGAATTGATAATTTGATCACCTACGGCAGTTGATTCTAATGTAGAGGAATCATAGGGTATTCCATCTACCACATACAAAGGGTCATTAGTACTACCATTACTACCGCCCTTGTTTATATCGATAAAATTTTGCCCCCTAATTCTAACTCGAAACCCTCCTCCAGGAAGCCCCGTGCTTTGCGTAATATTTACACCAGGCAAATGTCCTTGCATCGCTGCTAATGGATTATTAACAGGTTGTTTTTCTATGTTTTTTGCATCAATTTTACTGATACTCCCTGTTCGTTCTCGTTCGTTAGTATTGTAATAACCAGCGTTAATAGTTATTGCTTTTAGTTGATCTATTTCTTCTTTAAGAGTTACATTAATTATGGTTTGATTACCTACTACGATTTCTTGCTCCTTATAACCCAAATATGAAAAGACCAATACATTAGCCGAATCTGTAACTGAGATGGTGTATTGTCCATCAAAATCTGTGATCGTACCTTTATTAGCTACTTTAATTAAAACCGTAACACCAGATATTGGCACACCCGATTCATCTGTAACGATTCCTGATACACTAAACTGTTGTCTTTTTAAATTATTTATTTTTTCTTTTATAAGGATGGTATTATTAGTCGAAAAAACCACGCTGACATTTTTTCCAGTCAAAACATGACTCAATAACTTCTTTAAACTAAAAACTCCTTTTCTAAGATTTATATCGGGAAAGTCTTTAAACAAACTATGGTGATACACGAACATATAATTTGTTTGTTTTTTAACGATCTCAAAGACCTCATCTAAAGATACAGAAGCATCCTTTTTTATAACAATTTTATCGTTTTGTGATATATGATATTTTGATGGTAAGCCAATCACCGAATTGCAAAAAGCGAACACAGTAATTATAAGCAAGACATATTTTGTGTGTTTTAATTTAATTTCATTAAATCTAGTGGTCATTTTTAGTTTTATTAAGAGGGAAACTTTTTCAATTATTATCTCCCTATAAAAAATAATTTTCGCAAACGTTTAGTAATACAATTTGCATTGAAACATCATTACACATTTTTTAAGGGATATTATTATTGTTTTTATAAAAACAATAAACAACGTTAAACTAATAACACCTAAACCATTAAACCGGGTAGTAACATATAATACATAAGTCAACTATAACCTAAAATTTTCAGCATTGTTTTCTATAAACACAAATCTGATTACCAATAGTTTACCTCTAAAATTCTTAATCTCTGCAATCAACAAAGTTGGTACATTATCAGTTTGTTTTTTTATTATAATTAATTAGAAGGGACTAAATAGAAACCAAATACAGAACAATCAAAATCTGGAATGAATTCTTTATTCTCTTTATTTCACTTCTAAACTTGTTAAATTTATAGGTGTTATTTCTTTTCTCTTTCCTCTACTTATTTCCATAAGACTACTTTCAACTTCATCTGATATGTCCATATTCGCTTGGACTATAAACTTGTGAGTACCCCTTTTTAGCCATTTAGAAAAAGTATATCTTCCACTATCATCTAATTGATGTTTTTTTGCGACCATTTTTCTAGTCCCACTACTTTCTATTTTATAAAGCATAATATTAGCAATTTGTGCAGGACGTGCATCTATTGTTACTTGCCCCGTTAGTGTGCATTGAAGTTTACTTGCAGTAAAAATGTAAATACTAGCCAATAAACCAAATATAGCATGGGGTATAGCTGTTGCTGTCCATATCATTATCTCTAATGGTTTTGGAATAGTTATAATAAAGTAAATAAATAAACCCACAAGTATTGATGAAAGAATAAATATTGACAACGCCCATATAATGTTTTTTTTTCTTATAGCTTTTAAGTGAATTATAAGAGTTATAAATCCAGCTATTAAAGCAAAAATAAGTTTATAGATATCTATCTTAGACTTAAAAGGGTTTGGAAAAACAATCCATTCTTCATTGCTTTCCTTATCATGAAGTTTTAAGTGCTTAGTTTGATAAGTTTGTTTGCTTACCTTTTCAAAAAGAAAGTCAGACATTCCAATCTCTTTATCATCAAATTCTTGAGGAAATGTAATAGCAATATTAATCGTATCTATCGTTATTGGACGTTCAAAGAGTTCTCTTTCGGGGTTTGTAATGAATGGAAAAGAAGTATTAAACTCAAATTCTGACTTTCCTTCCTGAGTGACCCCAAGTTCGTATCCATTAATAATGGAAAACTTTGCAGGGTGATTATTTGGAGAAATCACTGATAAAATAGTATAGTTTTGTCCTTTAGATAATATAGAAACTTTCACATCATTAGCAGATTCAAAAGAATACATATCTGTTAATTTAAAAGGTAAAGGTAAAAGCATAAGAGGTGATTTATTAACAACACTATCAACTATAGTAACATTAATATCAACATACATTTTTTCCTTGACAATTAGGTTAAGCTGGACATAAGATTGGGAATACCCCAAGTTATAAATAAATGCAATAAAGAGAAACGAATATATACACCTCATAATCGGTATTTAGTTTGGAACAATATTATAATCATCGTTGACATGGAAATGAATTGAACAATTAATAGAGAAATAATTAATCTTTCAACCTTTTCTTGTCTATAAAGTGAGTATTTAAGTATCTGATAATCTTTAATCACGGTACTTTTTTCAACTCTATTATAATCCTCCTTTTCTTTCTCAAAAAAACGATATTTGTCAAAAAAGAAAGGTGTTAAATGCTTAATAGCGTAAATTGACCATGAAAAAATATTAAAGATTGGAGGAATCGTTATAAATAATTTTAGTTTATAAACGATCCTAAATTCGAATATGGTCGTTGACCAGAAAACCTCAATTAGACTTGATGCTAGTAAAAAGATTATGATTCTATTATGCGAATTAGTCAAACGTTTTTGAGTAGACTCATTCTCAATCTGAATTTGTTGTAGTGAGATTTTACTTTTCATTTTTCTATATTTTAAATTCAAACGTATTTACCCAGAAAAAAACTCACAAATGCTTTAAACTTATGGTTAGTACAGGAATAATTGGTAATAAAAACTTTGCATCAAGTTATAACTAACCAAAAGAGGTTAATAACTGTTGAATTTTATGCAATATTGACTATTCACAATACACTGTAAGACTACTTTTTCTGCTTCTTTATTCTTTTTGAATCTTATAAAAATTCACCAAAAGAATATAACGCAACACAAATAGTTTCATTAAAAACTTTGTTTCTTTTATTCAGATATAGTTAAGTAGGAGATTTTGTTACTTTTTAACCCTAAAACCTTTAGATTATCTAAACAACAAAAAAACAAAAATGGGTGGTAGAAAAATATTACAAAGGTAAATTAGAATATAATAAGTAAAAAAACTCTAGTGATAGAGATGGGTGTTAAGTACAAAGAGTTGGTGAGTTTAAATAGCCCATATAAATTATCTCCACTAATACTTGGAATAAATATCACCAATATGTTCAAGCGTCATAAAACTTGACATCTTATATTTCATATTAAAAAATATCTTGAATAAAAATCAATCTTGGAATTGATAAAATACTTTTATCAAATTTAAAAAAACATACGCAACTATTCGAACCTTATAGCTCTTACAGGAGATATTTTTGTAATAATGATAGACGGTATTAAAAGCATAAGCAAACAAAGTATAAGCGTACCAATATTAAGCGCTGCAATGTAACTTAAGTTTATATATACCGGAGCTTCTGTAACGTAATATACACTCGGATCTAACGGAAATAATTTAAAATACTTTTGCGAAAAGAGAAAACCGAGTCCAATTACATTTCCCCAAAATAACCCTAAAAGGATTAAATACGTAGCATTATATAAGAACAGCTTTCTTATACTCCAATTATTACTACCCAAAGCCTTTAATATACCTATCATTTGGGTACGTTCTAGGATTAAAACCAGCAATGCGGTTATCATATTAATACCGGCCACCAGTATCATGATGCCTATAATTCCATAAATGTTTGTGTCGAATATTTGGATCCAATCAAAAATTGAAGTGTACTTATTTTTAATGGTTTCAGAGTTAAGGATGGATGGGATATCCTCATATATTTCAACACCTTTTTTATCAATCTCATTATAATCATCAATAAACACTTCAAAATTTCCTACCTGATCTGGTTTCCATCGATTCATTCTTTGTAAATGACGAAGATCGCCTATAATATAATTGGCATCAAAATCCTGAAATCCTGAGTTATATATTCCAACAATGCGATACGTAATGATATTTGGTAATTTTTCAGGATCGTCTTTACGAAATACCATTTGAAATGTATCATCAAGTTTTAGCTCTAACCTATTGGCTAAATACTGAGACATTAAAACATCTTCATTTCTCTTACCTGTAAAATCGGGAAGTCTCCCTTCTAACAAAAAATCCTTAAAATAGTCCCATTTATATTCGGCACCTACTCCCTTTAAATAAACACCCTCAAAATCGGTTTCGGTTCTAATAACTCCGAACTTTGTTATTATTGCTTGTACGTGGCTAATCCCTTCTACAGTTTTAAACTCTGGATAAAAATCATGTCCTTTTGATATGGGAAAAACACTTTCTTGCGAATTGTTACTATCGTAATTAGTAATGGTTATATGTCCATTAAATGCCACAACCTTATCACGTATCTTTTGTTGTAAGCCTATACCAGTAGCTATGGCAATCATCATAACAACAATACCTATGGCAATTGCTGCAATACCAATTTTTATAATTGGTGCCGATATACTACTTTTATACGCTTTACTACCAATAATGCGCTTTGCTATAAAAAATTCGTAATTCAAATTATATTATGAGGTTTAATATTTTCAAAAATACATTTTTATTATTTGTTATTGTAATGATTTCTTGTGCTTATAAAACAAAAAATGAAATAATTACCAAAAATGAACCACATTATTCGATAAAAAACGTAGAAAAGGATAGTTCTATTGCAGTAGGAGCCAATCAAACCGAAAATTACCTACCGTTATTAGAAAAAAAACGTGTTGGTATTGTTGCTAATCAAACAAGCGTTATTTTCAAGAAAAGCCTTACAGGAAAAAATGATTTTACTCATTTAGTTGATTCTCTGCTAGCTCTAAATATTGATATTAAAAAAGTATTTTCTCCAGAACATGGTTTTCGAGGTCGTGTTGATGCCGGCGAATTGGTTAAAGATGGTATAGATACCAAAACCAACCTACCGCTTATATCGCTTTATGGAAAGAATAAAAAGCCGACCAAAGCACAACTTGAAGGTTTGGATGTTGTTATTTTTGATATTCAGGATGTTGGTGTTCGGTTTTACACTTATATTTCTACGTTGCATTATATTATGGAAGCTTGTGCCGAACAAAATATTCCTGTTTTAATATTAGACAGACCGAACCCCAACGGACATTATATTGATGGCCCGACCTTAAAAATCGAAAACAAAAGCTTTTTAGGTATGCACCCTATACCATTGGTGCATGGCATGACGATTGGTGAATATGCCCAAATGATTAATGGTGAGAAATGGTTAAAGAATGGTTCTCAATGCAAAATAACTGTGATTCCTGTAAAGCATTACACCCACGATAGGTTTTACAGCCTGCCTATACGACCTTCTCCCAACTTGCCTAACGATCAATCAATAAAACTATATCCTAGTCTTGGACTTTTTGAGGGTACGAATATAAATGCTGGTCGGGGGACTGAATTTCAATTCCAACGATTTGGTGCTCCTTTTTTGAATAAGGATGTCTTTAATTTTAACTACACACCTGTTTCTAACTTTGGCGCTAAATACCCCAAACATAAAAACACCATGTGTTATGGTAAAGATTTAAAGGATGAAGAACTAAATGGTGTTATGACATTGAAATGGGTCATTGAAGCTTATCAAAATTCCACCGACACATCCAAATTTTTCAATACTAACAATTTTACCAAACATGCTGGCACAGATAAACTGCAACAACAAATTGAAGCAGGTTTAAGCGAAGAAACTATAAAGGCCACTTGGAAAAAAGACCTAGACGCTTTTAAACTAATTAGAAAAAAGTATTTGCTTTACGATTAATCTTTTAAAATTTGAATCAATCTATTGGGGTAATCGGTAATAATACCATTAACATTTAAATCGATCATTTTTAATAGATCCTCATTGGTATTAACCGTCCAAGGGATTATTAAAAAGTTATTAGCTTGTAATGTATTAACAGTTTTGGCATCTAACAGCTTATAGTATGGACTAATAATTTCGGGAGCGTAAGACATTTTACTCATTTTACTTTGAATACTTTCGTCTTCATCTACTAATAAAGCTACTGTTATTTTTGGGGATTGTTCTTTAATTTCCTCTAAAACCCGTAAATCGAAACTCTGCAAATTTGTTTCGTTAAAAGCATTGTTTTTATTTACAACGTCTAAAACCAACTTTACAAACTCATTTGGCTCTGGCGTATAAATGCCATCATATTCCGGTCTTGATTTTAATTCGATATTAAATTTTATGTTTGGGTTTTTATTTTTTGAAATCCTGATAACCTCTTCCAAAGAAGGTTTATAGGTCTTCATCTTTTTTTGCTCCGGAAACCTGGGATGTAACTTAGTACCGCAATCAAACTGTTTTATACTGTCGAATGTCATTTGATACAGGTTATACTTTTTATCAAAGGCTTCTAAAATTTCATTTCCATCGGTATCCAAACAGTACGTTCTACTTATATAGGGCTCGTGAGACACCACAACAATACCGTCTTTTGAAACTGCTACATCAAGCTCTAGAGTATGAACCCCTAGATCGATGGCTTTTTTAAAAGCCTCAATAGTGTTTTCTGGTAATAGTCCCCTACATCCCCTGTGTCCTTGAATATCTATAAATTTTTCTTCTTTACAATTCATAAACAAACTAATAAAAAGTAAAAATACTATACCTCTAAAACAAGTAGACATTCTAATTTATCTGTTTTCTGTTTCCAACTTAAGTCTGTTATAAATTGGTTCAAAATCTATCATATACGTTCCAACAGTTTCCCCCCAACTAGAAAAAAACAAATACTTTTTATCTTGGGTAACATAAGGCCCCCAATTCCATTTGGAAACGCTATGAACTTCTGTACCTAAACTCAATGGTTTAGACCATGTTCCATTTTTATTTTTGAACGATATGAAAAGATCGGCATTACTATAAAACTTATAGCTTTTGGTGTTGTTTTTCTTATTAATCAATAATATTAAAAATGATTCATCTGGAGCGACATAGAGATCCATAAAATCGCCCTTTACATTAAAATTTAATCTTTTAGTAACAGTGTCCGATTTAGTAACCATAACATGGAAAACGTCTTGAATCTTATCATCTCCCTGAATTCCAGAGGAATAATAAAAACTATTTTCTCTAGGCGCCTGTAAATAGTGTGACTTCTTTAAAGACTCTATAAATCGTTTGGGTTTGGACCAGTCATTCCCAATTTTTCTAGAATAAATGCCTTTTGGAGACAAGGTATCGTCGTATTGAAAATACATGGTTTTCTCATCCCTTGAAAGTGCTGGCGCCCCAGAGCTATCTGCAAAAACCACTTGAGGTTTGCTCCATTTGCCTTTATTAAATTCAAGTTTCATAATGTCTGCTTTAGAAATTGAATTATATCCGTTTCTAACTCCATAGTATAGGGTTTTCCCATCCTTGGAAATTGCTATACGCTCTGTTGCCATAAATCCTTTTTCCATCTCGAAATTGACTAAAACAGGTTTTCCATTTGGTATAGAATCCACTAATAAATGTAAATACTTTGAATCTTGTCCAAATCCCTTTTGCCCCCAAATGACTAGGATTAAAACTAATAGAATATATCTTATACGTTCCACGATCTTATCTATAATTAGGTGGCGTTATATCTTTTAAACGCAAATATGTTATCATTTGTCCTCGATGGTGTGCATTATGGTTTAACACATCTATAAGCTGATTTGTTAGTTTGGGAGTTTCTTTAGCATTATTAATAAATGTTATTAATCTATCAAACTCATCGTTGGCATATGTTACTAACTCAGCTTTACTAAAACAATCTTCGTCTCCGGGGTTCCATTTAACAGGAGTCCCTTTCATTAATTCTATATTCCAATCGATAGAGTATACGGTATGAGATGCCAATGCCGAGTAAGACCGAACCTTTTCAGTTGGCTTATAATCAAAATCACTTTCCGGCATAGCTTCAATTACCTCGATTGTAAATGATTTTGTTTTTTCCAAACGCTCTTTTAAATAGTGATAATCCGATTGCTGTTTATCCATATTTGCAAACGCCATTAAAAGAAATACGCTTACAAAACCTATAACTGATATGATTTTAAGTTTCATAGTATTCATTGATTTTATTCGATCAATATTACGACTAAAAACCAAAAGCTTGCAGAACAAATGTTCTTTTTGATAGTACATTTAGACGAAGAAAATAATAAGTTATGAAACAGATAAAAGGGTTATGCTTCTTCTGAAGAAGTAGGTTTTCTATATTTCTGAAATGGTTGTATTAGTAAATCTTTGATATTACTATTTTCCTTTTCATCCGGAAAAACATCAACACCATAAACAATCTTATCAGTATCTAGTTTCATATAAGTTCCCAAAAGGCGGTCCCAAACAGAAAAAATGTTTCCGTAGTTAGAGTCTGTATAGGGTAATTTATAGTGATGGTGTACCTTATGCATATTTGGAGACACAATAATGTAGCTTAGTATATTATCTACTCTTTTAGGAAGTTTTATGTTAGCGTGATTAAATTGAGTAGCTATTACCGAAAGCGATTGATATAAAAAAACCAATGCTATAGGTGTACCAATTATAAATATTCCCATAAGTGTAAATACATAACGAATAACACTTTCTAAAGGATGGTGCCTATTCGCTGTAGTAGTATCTACATGATGATCTGAATGGTGTACCAAATGCACCATCCATAGTGGTTTTACTTTATGCTCTATTAAATGTGGCAAGTAGGCTCCTATAAAATCTATTAAAAAGATACCCAAAATACCATAAAGCCATAACGGCATTTCCGGAAGCCAATTAAGGATTCCGAAATTATTAGCGACTACCCAATCGGATGATTTTAAAAATAAAAAAGCCAAAGGCAGGTTTACCAATATGGTGGTAATAGTAAAGAATATATTAGGAATAGCATGTTTCCACTTTTTATACTTAATTCCAAATAGTGGCACGATGCCTTCAATAATCCAGAAGAAGGTCAATCCTCCAACAATAATTATTCCTCTATGCAGGGAAGGAATCGTTTCAAAGTAGTTTAAAATAGCTTCCAAATAACATATTTTTATTAAATATACTATTTTATTCTTTTTTTCATATCCTCAACTATGTTAAAAACTGCAGGGCATATAGCTACATTTTTTAACGTTAAATTTGATATTTGCTGAAACTTCTTTCTGTCGGTATGCGGAAACTCTCTACAGGCCTTTGGTCGTACTTCATAAATGGAGCAGTAGTTATCGGTACCTAAAAACGTACAGGGCACACTTTGCAATACATAATCATTATCTTCATCAATACGTAAATATTGACTTATAAACTGCTGTGGTTTTTGTTTGAAATGTTTTGAAATTCGCTCTATATCTTTATCTGTAAATAGCGGTCCTGTGGTTTTACAGCAGTTAGCACATTCTAAGCAATCTGTACGTTCAAACTCTTCGTCATGCAATTCCTGCATAACATAATCCAGATTTTTTGGTGGTTTCTTTTTTAGCTTAGCAAAGAATTTTTTGTTTTCGTTATGCTTATCTTTGGCGAGCTTTGGAAGGTTTTTAATACTATCTTGCATGGCGTAAAAATAAACAAACTTGTCATTCTGAACGAAGTGAAACATCTAATTTATTAATAGATGTTTCGACTCTAGTCTCTCTTGAGCGTAGACTAAAGATTCAACATGACACAAAACATAACTTTTGAAAGACCTTTTCGGAAAAGCACTATTAGATTACCAAAACGGAAATTATACGGAAGACCTAATTACTTCTACGAGTATTTCTGATGAGGATGAACTACCTCTACCCTATTTGTTCCGTGATTTTAAAGATATGCCTGTATTAGAACAAAAAGCTTTAAAGTTAGCTAATGGTTCTGTTTTAGATGTTGGTAGCGGCGCTGGAAGCCATAGTTTGTATTTGCAAAAAAAAGGCATAAAAGTAAAAGCTATTGATATTTCTAAAGGGGCCATAAATGTTGCTAAACAACGTGGTGTTATACATGCTGTAGAAATGAATGTTTTAGACGAATCTGAATCTTTTAATACTATTTTGCTCTTAATGAATGGTACGGGAATATTTCAAGAGTTATCCCAGGTTTCCAAATACCTAACACATTTAAAAAATCTTTTAAAATCCGGCGGACAAATCTTAATTGATTCTTCAGACATTAAATACATGTACGAAGATGAAGATGGTGGTTTCTGGATTGATACCAATGCCAATTATTACGGTGAACTTGATTACTTTCTAAGTTACAAAGGCGAAAAGGAAGTGCCAATGAAATGGCTCTATTTAGATTTCAATACTTTAAAACTGGCCTGCGAAACTGTTGGTTTAAAATGTGAACTTGTTTTAGAGGGGGAACACTTTGATTATTTGGCTAGATTAATTTCTGTGTAACTTGTACCGAACTTGCTTCGGTAGGCAGGAATCTTATGTTAAATCAAGTTTGAGATATCATCATGAGATCCCGCGTCTTCACGGGATTAGAAGTCAAACTTATAAGTAGCCCCGGCTAAAAACTGAATACTCTGAACAGGGAAATTTTGCCAACGTTGGTATGCTTTATTAGCTATGTTATTCGCTTTTGCAAAAACCGAAAATTGGTCATTAATATGGTAGCCTAAATGCGTGTTGGCATCAAAATAACTATCTAAATCTACAGCCATAGATGAAATTCCTGCTATTCCATTATTAATACTCAATAAACCTTTACGCTTTCCTACATAAAACAAATTAGCTCCCATAAACCATTGTTCGTTTATTTGATAATCTAAAAACAAAGAACCTTTTATGTCTGGCAAATTCCAGGCTTCAGATTGTAAATCGGTATTATACGAAAAATACTCTGCTTTTAATCCTAACTTAAAGTTTCTATTTACATCTACATTTATTTCTCCTGCTACACCAAAAGTATCAACATTATCATATACAATTCCAAAAGAATTTCCGTACTCGTAATCTTCTGCATTTAACAAATCTAACGAGACTATATTATTAACAAATAATCCTTTGTCTCTATCGGCGATATAATGCCCGCTAATATTGTAACTCATATTGCTAGATAGTTTTCCTTTTAAACCCACATATGCATTGTATTGCTGATCTGTTGGCATAACCACTAAAGTAGGCGACACAAATGGATTGTTAGTAGCAAACCCATAATATGAATTTTGAATTAAATCTCCTTCTATACCTCCATAGGCTATCAATATATCGTTAACCAATCTGTATGTAGCTGTTATATTAGGATAGATATAAAATTTATTATCTCCGGATTCTCTATCATTTAAATAAAATGTGGAAACACCAATGTTTACAGTTAAATCGTCTTGCTTTATTTCATAAGTTGGTAAAACCCCAACTTGAAAATTGCCATATATAAGTTCTTCAGTCGTAAAATAATTTCTCTCGAAAGTTCCACCTAAATAGTCAAACCTTATTTCTGTTGATATTTCTTCTCTATTTATGGGAATATCAATAATTGCGTTAGCCTTAAATCTGTTTTCTCCTGAACCTTGATTATCACCAAAGCGTCTAAAAAAGAAACTTCCAGAATTAATATAGGTATCCTCGAAAGTAATATCTCCACCAAAATGTACATCAAAAAAGGAATGTCCCACATCTAAACTACTTGTAAATGGTTCATTATTTACATAGGGTTCATGTAATCCATACCAATTATAGGTTCGATGTTGAAAACCGGCTTCTACATTCCATGCTAAATCACGTAAACGAGATGAATAGTTGATATTAATTTTTGAGTTTGAAAAATTGTCTTCAAGTACTACATTTTCAACATCTCCTTGCGATGAATGATGACTTACATATCCACCCACACTTTCTGTTCTGCTAATGGCATGGTTTAAATACACTTCTCCTAAAATGGTCGTATAGGAACCAACGCCCAAGGTCGCATAGTTATCAAATAGTTTTGTTGGTTTTCTTTTTTCTACTACTGCGGCTTTTCCCTTAGCTGGTGTAAAAGTAGAAGCTACCGGAAATGAAAAGATATTGTATTTAATTTCTTTTTTTGTTTCGGTGGTTTCATCTTCTAAAGAAGGTGTTTCTTTTACCTTAAAGGCATCAGATATTGTTGGTGTATATGGTTTTACTACATCTATAACGCCTGTATTAATCGTATCGTTTATTTTATCTTGGGAAAAAGAAGGTACAGCGCTTAGTGTAATGGCTGCAATTAATATATTATTGATGTGCTCTCGCATATTTACTTTTTTTGATTTATGATTGATGAAATGCTTTTATCGTACTCGACATGACGCATTTTAACTTTAAAACTAATCTTCTGTTTCAATGGATGAATTGGTCTTGGCTTCCTCTACTTTAATACTTTTTAGCTCGTCTTTTGCTTCTGTAACTACATCATTAAATTCTATAAAGTTTTCAATAACGCTTTCTAAAATGTACGTGGCTTGAAACGCATCGTTTAAAGCATAAAAATTCTTCGCCATTAGCACTAAGCCTTTGGCACTATAATATTTATATCCTGAAAAATCCTTTGCTAATTTTTGAACCGATTTGTTAGACGCTTCAAATTTTCCTTCTTTATTTTTAAAATAAGCATTGTAATACAAGGCCTCTGCTGCGGTTTCTCCTGTAGCCACTTTTTCTACTTTGGCATAAGCTGTTTTAGCCTTGGTTTCATCTCCAGTTTTTATAGCAGAACGTGCTATGATAATATGAGCATCACTTTTTATCTTATTATCAATCTTAGATTTTACGAGTACTTTTTCGGCATAAGAAACGGCTTCATTATAATTCTTTAATTGATAATTTGCCTTCATTAAATTGGACTGCGCAAATATTACATTTTGAGGAAAATCGGCTTCTTCTTCAAGCCTTGATAATAATGGAATGGCTTTATTCCAGCTTTTGGATTCTAAAAAGTGCTGGGATAAACGCGACAAGGCTTCTTCGGTATATTCATTTCGAGATGCTTCAACAATATATTTGTAATGTGGTGCTGCATTGACTGTTAAGTCCTTTTTATAATATAGTTGCGCTACATAAAAATGAGCTTGCAAGGCATGCAATCCGTTAGGGAATTCATTTAAATAACCGTTAAACTGTTTAATTGCCTTATCTGTATTATTGTCTAAATATTGTTTTTCGGCAGCTTCGTATGTCGCATTATCCAAGTCTGTATCTGTAACCTCTACATAGTCTAAAGTTCGAACCCAATTTGCATAATCATCTACACGTCCTAAATCTATATAAATTAACTTGGCTGTTGACACAGATTGTACGGCTTCTGGTGTACCGGGGTAATCGGCTGCAACTTTTTTAAATTTAGTTAGTGCGCGTTCGTTTTCACTGCCATTGTAATAAACCAATCCTTGTCGTAATAACGATTTTGGAACAAACGAGCTCATTTTATACTCAGAATTTAAACGGTTGTAAATGGTTATAGCTTTATCTGTTTCATTTGTCTTAACATAGGTATTACCTAGCTCGTACATGGCATCATCCCGTAATTTTGATTTCTGATATTCTGAAATAAATTGCTCAAGTTCTTTTATTTTTTTTGACGTTTGCCCAATATAGCCTGCACTAATGGCTTTTTGAAAAAATGGATAATCGGAATCAATCTCATTTAACTTAATAGCTTTATTATAGGCATTAATAGCACTTTTGTATTGACTGGAAACGAAATGTCCATCCCCTAATCTTAAGTACGCATCGTTCAATCTTACTTTGTCTTCTTTTCTATTTGAAATAAATTGATTGAAGTGCTTAGTTGATTGATCATAATTTTTCAACTTAAAATAGGTATAGGCTAAATTATAATCTATGTTTTCAATTTCTGGCGTAGATGCAGATGACTGTTCTTGCTGAAATTGCTTGAAACCAACCAGTGCGTCGTCATAATTAGTTAAATTATAATCGGTTTCTGCCTTCCAGAATGTAGCACGGGCAGTATATTTTGGATCTCTCGGCTCTTTTAAAGATTTATCGAAAAGCGATCTTGCCTCTAAATAATTATTATCATTATAAAGTTCCAAACCTCTATAAAACGCAACTTTTTGATAGGCTACCTTATTTTCGAAACTCTTTTTTCCTTCTAAAAGTTTAAGAGCTTCTTTGTAATTTTTTGATGTGATATACGAATCTATCAATAAGGTTTCTATTTCTTCCCTATAACTTGTATCTGGGTATTTTTCCAAATAGCCAGCCAATACTTGAGGGGCAGATTGATACGGGTTTCCTATTTCGTAACTAATCTTAGCATAATTCAACCAGGCATCTTCTTGAATTTTTAAATCAAAATTCATCTGAGAAGCATATCTAAAAGCATTTAATGCTTCTTGCTTTTTACCAAGATTAATATAACTTTCTCCTAAATGGTAATAGGCGTTTTGCGAGATGGAGTTATTTCCGTCGACAATTTTATTAAACTCAGAAATAGCATTTTCATAGTCCTTTTGCTTATAATGTGCGTATCCTAACTGGTAAAAATCCGTATTATTCCATTTACCTTTTTTTCCTTTATATTCTTTTAAATACGGAATGGCCTCTTTATATTTTTTTAAATTGAAATAACTCTCTCCTATTATTTTCGATAATTCCGATACCTCATCTTCATCACTATCATCTAACCTTTCTTTTGCTAGTTTTATAGCTTTTTCAAAATTTCCTAGCTTAAAGTTTAAATCTGCCTGATAATACGATAACTTTTCTTTGTATCGTTCCTGATCACTCACCTGGTCAAAATACTCATTGGCCTTATCGTAATCATCGCCTTGATAGGCCATAAAACCTATGTAGTACTTGGCTTGCGAACCATACTCCTGAGAGCTTTCTACACGTGTTAAATATTTTTTAGCTTCTTTATATTGTTTTGTTGAAAATGCAGAATAACCGTTATTGAAATTGTATTTTTCTTTCTCTTTTCTCCCCAAGGCATTTTCATCTACCTTGTCATACCATTTTCTTGCGTGTGGATATTTTGAATTCTCAAAATAATAGTCAGCCACATCAACAAAAGCTGTATTTCGTTTGGTACTTGTTGGATAATCTTTTACAAAATCTTCAATTAATTGGTCTGCGTTTTGCTGATTCAACCGAACTGCACAATTCGCTATGTAATAGGTACAATCTGATTGTAGGATATCTTCTTTTGCTGTTTTCTTTACATTACCAAACAGCGTTTGCGCTGCTAGATACTGCTGGTTATTATAAAGGGATAAAGCTTTTTGATAATCAACTAAATTACTGGTGTAAGTGGCGGATTGCTGCGCTATAATTTGAAAACCAAAACTTATAACCATTAAGAGGGATACAATGCTTTTTTTAGTCATTAACAATTTATATTTAATTAAAATCAAAGATAAAACAGAATTCTTTATTTTGGATTCCCATTTTTACTGAAACAAGTTCAGTACACATAAGGAAATGGCAAACTTAACGGAAACCTTGATAAAAACATCATGGAATTCTTTTTTATTAAATCTAAACCTTATAACGCAACAATCGTGCTATAATTATAAACTGTCTTATCAAATGTTAAAAATATGGAGAAATAGAAACAGAAAACTGTAAAATAGATTGGTCTTTGAAAACTACAAAAACACTTTCACTACAATAAAAATTATTACTTAAGGTTTGTTATGTTAAACTTTAAACTTTAAACTTGTAACTTAAAACGTATTCCTTTATGTCTAAACCCATTTTACAATTAAAAAACGCTTCTATTTTTCAAGGTGACAGCCTTGTTCTTTCAAATGTTAATGTAGAAATTAACAAAGGGGATTTTGTTTACTTAATTGGAAAAACTGGTACTGGAAAAAGTAGCTTTATGAAAACACTTTATGGTGATTTACCTTTAACTGAGGGTGAGGGAAATATTGTGGATTACGATTTAAAACACCTTAAAGAAAAAGATATTCCTTTTTTAAGACGAAAATTGGGAGTTGTTTTTCAAGATTTTAAACTCCTTACAGATAGAACGATTAACGATAATCTATTGTTTGTTTTAAAAGCTACTGGTTGGAAAGATAAAATGAAAATGGATGCCCGGGTTGAGGAAGTTTTGGCAAAAGTAGATATGAAAACGAAAGGCTTTAAATATCCGCATGAGCTATCTGGTGGTGAGCAACAGCGTGTGGCTATAGCTAGAGCTTTGCTTAATAATCCTGAACTTATTCTTGCCGATGAGCCAACTGGAAATTTAGATCCGCAAACCAGTGTAGAGGTTATGGAGGTTTTGCAAGACATTAATAAAAATGGTAACACCATTTTAATGGCTACTCACGATTATGCTTTGCTGTTGAAGTACCCAAGTAAAACGCTTAAGTGTGATGAGAATCAAGTTTATGAAGTGGTGCAAAGAAAAAATTAATTATGCTCTCAATACTAATACCTGTATATGATTATAATGTTTATCCACTTGCTAGAGAGTTAGAAAAACAAGCCGTTAAAGCTGCTATAGATTTTGAAATTGTTTGCTTTGATGATGGTTCACTCTCTAAAACAAATGATGAAAATGAAAAAATAAATACACTAACTAACTCAACTTTTTTAGCTCTTAAAAAAAACATTGGGTTAAGTAGTAACCGTAATGCTTTAGCAAAAGACGCAAAATACAAGTATTTATTATTTATTGATGGAGATTCACTAATACCTGATAAAAACTTTATTGTAAGATATTTAGATTCTATAAAAGACAATATTGATGTCGTTTATGGAGGGAGAATTCACCCAAAAACTGTTGAATCTAACAGAAAATTAAGGTGGAAATATGGTATTTATAGAGAAGATTTAAATTCAAATCAAAGAAAAAAAAACAAATACAAATGTGTCCTTTTCAATAATACCGTTATAAAGAAAAGTGTATTTAACAATATAGGTTTTGAAAGCAAAATCAAACAATATGGACATGAAGACACTCTATTTGCTTACAATTTAAGCAAAATAAAAGCATCTATAAAACATATCGATAACCCGGTATTACACGGTGATGTCGACTTGAATGAGGTTTTTTTCATGAAAAGACATAAAGCCATAGAGAACTTAAACTTAATTTATAATGATAAATTAATAAACCCAAGTTTTGTTACTTTTTTAAGAATTTTTGAGAAATTAAAAAGAATTAAGCTGAACTATATTTTTGCTATAATACATAGAGTTTTTTATCCTATTTTCTCTAAGAATTTAACTTCGGAAAGACCATTATTATTTGTTTTTAATCTATTTAGGTTAAGTTACTTTTGCCATATAAATTTGAAAAAATGATGCCTTTTTTTTCTGTAATTATTCCACTTTATAATAAAGAAGACCATATTAAAGGCACTATAAAAAGTGTTTTGAATCAAGAATTCAAAGATTTTGAGGTTATTATTGTTAATGATGGGTCTACAGATGAAAGTCTAAAAAAAATTGAGACTTTAATTGATAATCGATTCAAAATAATAAATCAAGACAACCAAGGCGTTTCGCACGCTAGAAATATCGGCATAGCTGAATCTAAAGGCAGTTATATAGCCCTCTTAGATGCTGATGATTTTTGGTATGAGAATCATTTATCAGATTTAAAAAAGCTTATTAAAAGATTTCCTGAAGCAGGTCTGTTTTGCAATAACTATGAAATAAGCTATAACAATAAACTCATTAAACCCGCTACTTTCAATTTTGAATACAATAATTACCCTATGATTATTAAGGATTATTTTAAAAGCAGCATTATAAATTCAATAGCATGGACTTCTTCAGTAGCATTTACCAAAGAGTCTTTTATAAGAATTGGTAAATTCAATTTAAAATTAAGAACTGGACAAGATATTGATTTATGGATTAGATATGCCCTAAAGTACGCTATTGCTTTTAGCCCAAAAATTTCCATGAGATATCATAATTTCGATATTAATAGTCTTTCTAAAACTGAGTATAATTATGAAAGATATAACCTAGTAAACAATTATGCAGAAGAAGAAGAAACAAATAATTCTCTAAAAAAATACCTAGATATTAATAGATATGCAATTGCTATTAGATGTTTTTTGAATAACGAAAAAACACTTTACAAAAAACTTAAAAAGGAAATTGATTATAAAAACCTTAATAGTAAACAAAGAATACTTTTAATGCTTCCTAAACCTATATTAATAACGATTAAATGGTTTCAAAAAATACTAATCGATAAGAAAATCTATTTAACTGCTTACAAATGATTTAAGCTTTTTATAATTATATAGCTATTTTATTTAAAGACAATACTATCTATAGTATTTATTGATAAAAATATTACAAGAATTAAATTTGCCGAAATAATACTTAAAAGATTAATTATCTTCTTTTAACCCTAAAACACTAAAAAAGAAACTAAATAAAATTAATTGTATTCCTAGAGCTACCACTATGGTTGCCGGAACTATTGTTTTTATGGTTGAAACTATATTCACTTCTTCCTTAAACCCTAAATAATATAAAACAACTCCTAATAGGGTAAATAATACTCCCGCAATTAATCCTCTTTCTAAAGTAAAATACAGGAATAAATTATTGTAGCTTTTCTTTCTGGGTATTAATCCGTGATTAGTGGCATAAATTTTTGTGAGAGCGTAAAAAACAACAAACTGAAAACTTATTAAAAACAGTCCAGCAAAAAGAGGCACCCATTTTAAAGTCTCCATGTCGTTTCCAATCATGGTTGCAAATGTCCCAAGAACTCCAATAAGCATAAAAAATATTCCAGGCATTAAAAATAACCACTTTGGACTATATAACAAGAGAAACCTTAAGTGTCTCCATCCGTCCGGAAACGTTCTTAAATGGGCCTTCCTACTTCTTCCTGCAGGAAATACAGTGGTTGGCACTTCTATGATTCTTAAATTTAACATGGAAGCTTTTACTACTACCTCTGAAGCAAATTCCATACCCGTGGTTGATAAATTCATATTATCATAAGCTTCTCTCGTAAACCCTCTTAATCCACAATGAAAATCGCCAATATTAGTTTTAAAAAATAAATTTCCAATAAACGTTAGTACAGGATTTCCAACATATCGATGCAGAAAAGGCATAGACTTCTTATTAGTCTCACCCTTAAAACGATTACCCATAACTAGATCATAGCCTTCCCTTAATTTTTCTATAAAAGGATCGAGATTAAGAATATCGTGACTATCATCTGTATCTGCAGTAATTATGTATTTTCCACAAGATGCTTCAATAGCTCCTCTGGAAGCATTTCCATACCCTTTTTTCTCAACATCAACTACTAAAGCTCCTAAGCCTTTTGCTATTTCTTGAGAACCGTCGGTACTTCCGTTATCACCTATAACCACTTCTCCTACTATACTATTATTATTCATAAAAGTCATTGCTTTTTGAACACACTTAGCAATAGTTTCTGCTTCATTCAAGCAGGGCATAACAATGGATAGTTCAACACTCATCTATTCGTTTATTTTTTAAAATCTCGTTTAAAAAAAGTATTAAAACAACAAAAATCACCCAATCAAAATAGAATATGTAACGCTTAATTGAATGCACAGCTAAAGCAATGAGTGCATTATTGGCAAGCATAAACAAGATAGCCAAGACTATAAATTTATAGATTGTGCTGTTATTTTTTATAAGGAAGAATATACCATACCCTAATAGCACTAAGAACATGAGTAATCCCTTGAACGATCCAAAAGCATTTTTTAAATTTTTAAAAAACAGAATACACCAGGTTTTTAAATTCTGTTTTATTAAAGGAAAAACCATTTTTGAACACAACTTATTTAAAGCAATGTTTTGCTCATAATAATCCAGCCCCTTTTCTTCAAAAAACTCTAATCCGAGTTTATAAACTCTTTTATTACAAATTTTGGTGAAGTTATGCTCATAAAATTTATAGTCATCAGTTTCAATACTAAAATTTTGATCATGTGTTAGTTCTGCTTCATACAAACTATCGTAAATCAGCTTAAAATATGTTTTTTCATTTTCTTCATCAAACAGATTTATATCATCTTCATTTGCAATGTAAAACGGAGAGCTTATTAAATGTACATAATTCATAGCATTGTTTACAAAATGCCCAAATACTATCTTATTATATACCTTTTCAGTTAAGCTCGTTATAAATGGCAGCGCAACTAGTATAATTAAATATTTATAATTTTTCGCGAATGATTTATCTTTAAAAATTAAATAGCCAACGGTTAAAACCAATACTGGAACAACAGCAATAAACTGACCTCTTGTTAAAACAAGAAAAAAAAGAACCAAGCTAATTTTATAGATATAGCTTAACTTTTCTTCAACAAACATTTTTAGGGCGTAACTGAAAATTATTAAAAAAAGCGAATAAGATATAGCTTCTGTTAATATTGAGTTACATAAAAAATGTAAATAAACACAAGGTGCCATTAATATTAGCTGAATAATCAAAAGTCCTACAGAATGAATTTTAAAAACCTTGTTTAGGCTTTTAATAAAAAACCGAGTAGCTAAAACTATTATTCCAAATTGACTTAAAATTAGTGGTAATTCGAAATTATCTCCAAAAACGGCAGTTAATAAATAAAGAAATATACAATAGACCGGCGAATGATTAAAGGCCATATCTAAAAAAGTATAGCTATCTGGATAATAAATTATGTCTTTATTAATAACAAAAACACCAACAATCACATATATTAGTATATAAGTAGTTTTATAAAAGTCGGTAGTAATTCTATTAAATAGTGCCAATTATTCGAATTAAGTTAGATAAGAAATATATAATTCATAAGGTATTTAATCTAAATCAAATTTATAAAATGTATTGGTATAATTCATCATATTTATCAGGTAATCACTTACATTTAAACTATAAATATTAGATTACTTGTATTTAAACAACAACATTAAATGTAGATGTATCGTCAATTGAGGATAATTTAAAACAATTAAAAGTCATTTATATAATAGTCTAAATACTCATTTAAAAAAGGTGTCATAATCAATCGTATCCTTTATAATTCTTTTTCTTTCCTTAAAATCTTTATTAAAAATACTACGTTTAAAATCGACTTCATTTGCACTAATATCTAATAAATCTGCCATACCATGAAATAAATCGTCAGTCATGTATTTTCTGTCTTCAACAAATAACAGCTCCTTTTCTTCTTTATACTTTTGAGATTGCCAAAGCACAAACGGAATATCAAACATCTTTTTTGAATAAATATCTTCATTATGCCCTGCCATATTTAAATCATCGAATACTTCTTCTCCATGATCTGAAAAATATAGAGCAAAACTTTTTGTGTGCAAACTATCTACTTGTTTAATAAGCTCCGATATAATAAAGTCATTGTACAAAACGGCATTATGGTAATGATTTATTTTTGTGAAATTTTCTTCAGATTTAAATTTTGTAATTGGATCATCTTTAAACTTATTAAAAGCCTTTGGGTATCTATTTTCGTAATGATGATGCGTCCCCATTAAATGAACAAAAACCAATTTCTTCTTAACATCATTATTACTAATAACTTCATTAAATTCTCCTAAAAGTTCTTCATCTAAAACTTTACTATTACCAGCTATGGTAGTAGTTAAAAACTTATGATTTTTAGCTGATAAACTAATTTTAGTTATCATGCTTTCGTAAGGACCTATTGGTCTTTGATTAGATAGCCAATAGGTTTCAAAACCAACACTATTGGCAAGCTGTATTATAGAACCTGCTGAAACCTTTTCAGGGTTTTCATAATTCCCAATGGTTAATATTTTTGTTAAAGCACCAACAGAATATGCATGCGGACTAATTACATTTTTATACACCAGCAAATTTTTACTCATCTTTTTCAGCTCAGGTGTAGTTTCCCTATAGTAATTATATATCCCTAAATGAGATCTGGAAGTAGATTCTCCTATAATAATTATATACAATTCATTATCATCACTTAATGATCTATAAGTATTTTTAAAATTTCCACTTTTATTCTCTTTGTAATTACCAAATTTCTTAGATTCTATATTATACTCTATACCTGATTTGATCATTAAATAAGGAACATTGAATATAATTAAAGTGGATAATTTTAAAAAGAGTAAAACTGAAATTACCAAATCTAAAACATTAAGTTTATTGCTTTTGGTTCTGAATAACCTGATCGCTTCCAAATTGTTTTTTTTAATTAAAGCGATAAATAATGATAATATAATTAATATGGTATAGACTATTATTGGCATGTCAATATAAAAGTCAACAAATTCCTTTGTTTCTTCCATATTGGAATCAAATATTACAAATATTGCAGACGAACTGAAATATGTTTTAAATAAATAGTAATATAGTGTTTCAAAACTTATACAAATGATAAAAAACAAATACGCTAAAATAAAATAGCACTTGTTTATTATATGGTGCGTCAAAAAAAATAAAGGCGCAATCAATAATATACTAAATAAAAGATTCTCTATTAAATTATAAAAAACGCTTATAGTAACTTTATTAAAGATACATTCAAAAGAAAAGGACAGTATAATTGGGATTAAAAACAAATATCCCAGTTTTTTTATTCCGCTAATATTCTTCATTTATTTTTTTATATTCTTTAATAGCATTTAACCCAATCCAAATTTTTCTAACAATAGTATTAAACTTAATATGTCTTTTTCTAAAAAGAAAGAAAACTAACTTAAGTAAAAATAAATAGCCGAATCTTTTATATTTATGAAAATATAAAGCTGCTTGTGCTTTTATAAAATTATCCCCCCCCATATTACTGGTAGAACTTTGGAATGAATGCTTAACTATGTATTTATTTTTAAAATATATCTCTAAATTTTTATCTAAAGCATTACTTAAAAATAAATACTCCTCGCCTGATGGAAAATTACCTCCCAAACCAAATAAAATATTAAAAGAAATATCATTTTTTAATATATCTTTTCTTCTAAAAGCCATTTCTATTGAAGACCCTGCTTCAATATCTTTCTCTTTGTAAAGTCTTTTTGAGTTATTTGGATATAATTTGTATGCTTTTCCACAAAAAGTTTCGATTTTGAACATTATAATTGATGCATTATACAATGCTGAAAATGTTTCCTTTACAATCTCTTGAAAGCTTTCTACATATACAATGTCGTCATCAGCTATTAAACAGATATCTCCAATCGCATTTTTTATAGCTAAGTTTCTACTTTTTGAAAGTCCAGTTTCATAAGAGTTTATAACTCGAATATTATCGAAATTTGAAGTAAGTTCTTTTCCCTTTTTTGTTTGGTTTACTATTAAAACATTTACATTCTCTAACCTATCATCAGGAAACATTTCCTTAACAAAGTCTAATGAAACTTTATTCATTGTAGAAATTAAAACTTCAAGTTTCAAGTTATTTTCTTTTGTTAACGTTCCCATTCCATCTATATTCTCTATAGCAATTTATTCTTTCCAATAAAACTATGCCTTAAAATATAAAGCACCACAATAAAATATAAAACATATCTAATAAAATGCGCAATTACAATACCTTCAGTTCCATATATATTCACAAAATAAACCGAAAAGCCATAAAATAATAATACTGATAATATTTCGGTAAAAACAAAATAACCTATCTGTTTTTTTGCTAAAAACTGATAGGATATCACGATGGCGCAAAACTTTATTAAGTCGCCTAATAATTGCCACTTAAACAATGTAGACATACTTAAAAATTCTTCGGTATAAAGTACTTTTATTATTAAATCTCTAAATAGAAAAACCAAAAACATCCCTACTACTATTATTGGCAGCAACATTTGATAAATTTTTTTCACTTCTTTCCTAAAACCAAAAGTATCCTTAATTTTTGCATACTTAGGCAATACATATAATGGAAAAATCGCAGCTGAAAATTGCATATACGTTTTAGAAATAGAGGACATAGCTGTCCAGTACCCAGCATCTAAAGCACTTACTTTGCTTTCTATAAGATACCTTATAGCAATTTCGCTAATGTTTATAATTAATACAACTATAACAGTCATGAAACTATAAGACATCAGTTTGCTTTTAAAATGCAAACCATAAGATAACTTTGTTAAATTTATATGATTTCTATATTTACGAGGGAGGATTAAAATATACCCGAAAAATTGTATTAAAGGAGAGATGCTAATGGCTAATAAGCTTCCATACGTTCCTTGTTTGAAAGTTAGAACCACAATAACTATTGTACTAACAATTACAGTAAATAAAGTTATCTTAGAAAATAGCTTATAAGCCGAATGTCCATTAAGCAGAGCATTCAAAGTGGCATTTATTCCCATAAAAGGAATTATAAATGATAGGATTTTAAAAATGTATCCATAATCATTATTTATTCCAAAAATGAGGTTATTTAGAGCATCGGACCAAAAGAATAATATAACAAAAGAAAGTATTGAAGCTAAAGCTGTAAAAACCAATACTGTAGAAAGTAAATAATTTAACTGTTTTTTATCGTCTCTATACTCAGATACATATTTTATTAAACCATTAGAAGTTCCTAGTATAGAAAATTGTTCAAAAAACCTAATCACATTCCATAAATTGCCAACCTGAGCAATACCTTCAGCGCCAATTAATATTGCTAAAACTTTTTGAGAAATTAAAGAAACTCCCATCCTTACTGCAACTAATAAAGTATTAGCTGAAGTAACTTTTAGTAACAAATTATTCTTTATAAAGCTAGGTATATTCAATTAATTAGATAAAGTAAACTAATCAAAAGTAACTTATTTATCAATCTTATCCCCATTATCCACTCCAAAAAGTGAACTTCCAAATATGAGTAAAATAATGCCATAATACATGACATAGCTCACAAAATGAGCAATAACGGCTCCTTTAACACCATCAAATAGGTTTATAAAATAAATACTGGTGGTATATAAAATGACTATTAAAAAGGCTTCGGTTAGAATATAATGCCAAAACATCTTTTTTGCTAAAAACTGGTAAGCTATAACAATGGATAAAACCTTAACAAAATCACCCAACAGTTGCCATAAGAATAGATCCTCAACAGGTTCAAATTCACTGGAAAAAACCACATATACTATAAACGGTTTCAATAAGTATATAAGAAACATCCCTAAAGCCAAGATAGGTATAACAGCCTTATAAAAACTAAACACCTCTTTTTTAAATTCCTTAGCATCATCAATTTCAGAAAATCGAGGTAAAATATATAGGGCTATAAGCGAACTAACCAACATTAAATAATATTTGGATATTCGAGTCATAGCCTCCCAAAAACCAGCATCTTTATAACCAACATTATCTATGATATATGATCTAATCGCAATAGCAACAAACGGTAAAAAAACAGCAGAAAAAAGCGCCATTAACGAGTAAGAACTCATTTTCTTTAAAAAACTAAAAGTTACCCTATCTATTCTTATAAGCGGTACCAAACTACGCCTATTAATAATCCCTACTAAAGTGATTAAAAATATTAGTGCTTCTGCAATTACCACAGAAATTAAAGCCCCATTAAGCTTTTCTTGGTAAATTAAAAGTAAGGCTATGGAAACGCTTAAGATTTGTCCTATTATATTAATTATGATTAGTATTTTATACTTGGAAAAACCATTCATTATAGAAAATGAAAACATGTTTAAAGCATAAAAAGGGAGTACTATGGCAAATACTTGAATAACATAAGTATAGTCATTATAAACAGGAAAAATGAGGTCATTTATTAACCCAGCATTAAAATAGCATAAAAACGACACCAAAATAGTAGATACAAAAGCAACATAAAATATTGTTGATATTGTTTTACTTAACTCTACAACATCATCCTTAAAATCTGAAATATATTTTACAGCACCATTGTAAAAACCAAGTACAGAAACCGTTTGAAAAGAACTAACAAAATTCTGTAAATTTCCAATTAAAGCCAATCCTACAGGTCCAATAAAAACAGCTATAGCCTTAGAAGTTAATATTCCAGCTATTATTCTTGTTAATACAGAAGCTGTTTGTAACGAAGCAATTTTAACTAAAACCTTACTGTTTATATAATCAATTAATTTTCTCAATTAAGTACGATTTTTTACTAAAAAATTACTTTAAATTGAATATACGAAGTATATGCTTAATTATTTCTTTTTCCTTTTTTAGGGGCTAAATATACAAAATCATTTAACTTTTCTACCTTAAAAACAAGGAATTGTAAGAAATAATACGTTATTACATAATAAATAAGATTATGACTTTTTCTTTTGCAACAAATAATACAAATTAATAGAGAATATAGCAGTGTTTGTTATTACAATTGGTTTAGAAAGTGGATCTAATAAAAGTCCATAAAACGCAAATAGTAAACACCCAAAAGAGTTTACTATTCGTAATGTGTTAATCGATTTCATTAAGAATGAAATTAAAACAGTTGCCATAGCGGCATATCCAACCCATTCTACACCTGAAACCCCTAAGAATTCCATGTTTGTTATATTGCTTTGTTTCGTTTGCGATCTACTTCCTTTAAATAAATTTTACGTAATCTTAAGTGGTTTGGCGTTACCTCAACATATTCATCTTTTTGAATATATTCTAAAGCCTCTTCCAAAGAAAATTTTATTGCAGGTACAATTTTAGCCTTATCATCGGCTCCTGCAGATCGTACATTACTAAGCTTTTTGGTTTTAGTTACATTAACCGTCATATCATCGCCACGAGAATTTTCCCCAATAACCTGTCCTTCGTAAATATCTTCTCCCGGGTCAATAAAAAACTTGCCTCTTTCCTGTAACTTATCAATAGAATAAGGAATCGCTTGTCCGTTTTCCATAGATACCAATGAGCCATTTTGTCTTTCTGGAATCCCTCCCTTTAGTGGTTGGTATTCTTTAAAACGGTGAGCCATAATAGCTTCACCAGCAGTAGCTGTTAGCAACTGATTACGCAACCCTATAATACCTCTAGATGGTACTATAAACTCACAAACCATACGATCTCCTTTAGCCTCCATGCTTAGCATTTCTCCTTTTCTTAAGGTAACCATTTCAATAGCCTTACCAGAAACTTCCTCTGGTAAATCTATGGTCATTTCTTCTACAGGCTCGCACTTTACACCATCAACTTCTTTTATTATAACCTGCGGTTGCCCTATTTGTAATTCATAGCCTTCACGACGCATTGTTTCAATTAAAACCGATAAATGTAATACACCTCTACCAAACACCATAAACTTATCTGCACTATCTGTTTCTTCAACACGCAATGCCAAATTCTTTTCGAGCTCTTTCATTAAACGCTCTTTTATATGACGAGATGTAACATATTTTCCATCTTTACCAAAGAAAGGTGAATCGTTAATAGTAAACAACATACTCATTGTTGGTTCATCTATTGCAATAGTTTTCAATCCTTCAGGTGTTTCCCAATCTGCTACAGTATCTCCTATTTCAAAACCTTCCAAACCTACAATGGCACAAATATCTCCAGTTTGAACTTCGTCTACTTTTTTACGACCTAAACCTTCAAAGACATGAAGTTCCTTTATTTTAGACTTAACTATACTTCCGTCACGCTTAACTAAAGATATGTTTTGGCCTGCTTTTAGCTCCCCACGGGTTAAACGTCCTATAGCAATTCTTCCTGTAAAAGAAGAAAAATCTAAAGATGTGATTAACATCTGAGTATTACCCTCCTCAATTTTTGGTTCTGGAATATGCTCTACAACCATATCCAATAAAGGTTCTATACTATCTGTTTCTTTTTGCCAATCTTCACTCATCCAATTGTTCTTAGCCGAACCATAAACTGTAGGGAAATCCAATTGCCATTCTTCTGCACCTAATTCAAACATCAAATCAAAAACTTTTTCATGAACCTCATCCGGTGTGCAGTTTTCTTTATCCACTTTATTAACAACTACACAAGGTTTTAAGCCCAAATCGATTGCTTTTTGCAATACAAAACGTGTCTGCGGCATAGGCCCCTCAAAAGCATCTACTAACAGTAAAACCCCATCAGCCATATTTAGTACACGCTCTACTTCTCCTCCAAAATCGGCGTGACCTGGTGTATCTATAATATTAATTTTTGAGCCCTTATATATAACGGAAACATTTTTAGATGTAATTGTAATACCTCTTTCACGCTCCAAATCATTGTTATCAAGAATTAGATCTCCGGTGTTTTCGTTTTCACGAAATAACTGACAGTGATACATAATTTTGTCTACCAAAGTTGTTTTACCGTGATCTACGTGCGCAATAATTGCGATATTTTTAATATTAGCCATACCTTAATATTTTAAGCGTGCAAAGGTAATTATAAATAACGGATAAATTATATATTAAATCTTTTTTGAATATTCCCCTCTGTAAAATATAGGGAAAGAAACATTGCAAACCTTATCTTTCTTGTTTTTAACAAATTAAAAGCAAGAAAATACTTCTAGTATTAATCATTAAAATGTTTCTATTTTGAATTTAAAAGATGGTCGTGTTAATTCATCATTAATACTATCTTTGCAGCATAATTTTTATGAAACATAAGCTTATGACGCTTCAAGATATTCCAAAGATAAAACATACAAATTCAAATAATTTTTTCTTGCTTTGTGGACCATGTGCCATCGAGGGAGAAGATATGGCACTTCGCATAGCCGAGAAAGTCATTACTATTACCGATAAACTGGAAATTCCTTATATTTTTAAAGGAAGCTTTAAAAAAGCCAATCGTAGTAGAATAGATAGTTTCACTGGAATTGGAAATGAAAAAGCATTAAAAATTCTAAAAAAAGTTTCAGATACTTTCGATGTACCAACGGTTACGGATATTCATGAAACTTCCGATGCCGAATTAGCGGCACAGTATGTAGACGTGTTACAAATCCCCGCATTTTTGGTTCGTCAAACAGATCTAGTGGTTGCTGCAGCCAAAACTGGGAAAGTAGTAAACTTAAAAAAGGGACAGTTCATGAGTCCGGAAGCTATGAAACATGCTGTACAAAAAGTTAAGGATGCCGGTAGCGATAAAGCATGGATAACAGATAGAGGTACCATGTTTGGTTATCAAGATATGATTGTTGATTTCCGTGGTATTCCAACCATGCGCCAATACGCCCCTACGGTTTTAGATGTGACACATTCGTTACAACAGCCAAATCAAACTGCTGGCGTTACTGGTGGCAGACCAGATATGATAGAAACCATAGCTAGAGCAGGAATTGTTAATAATGCAGACGGTTTATTTATTGAAACACATTTCGACCCTGCAAATGCAAAAAGTGATGGTGCCAACATGTTGCATTTAGATAATTTAGAAAAGCTACTTACTAATTTAGTAGCTATTAGGAAAACGATCAACGGATTTTAAACCCTGATTTTAAAAACTTTAATCGAGAAACCAGGCTTTCTTGCTTACACTTAATAAGTTTGATGCCTCGTGCAATAATGCCACAAAGTTTTCATGATCTAGATCCTCGATAGTTTTTAACTGAATGGATCGTACTTGCTTGCGTTTATTATCGTTCTTTAAAACTGGAAACTGCTTTTCCAACAATACGCCTTGAACAAAAGCTACATCAACATAATCCTTACCTTTTAAAATATTTAAATATATCATAGGCTTTTTACCAATGTTATAAAACGGAATTTTATAACTATACCTCTCCTCTATTTCGGGAAGTGTATTAAGTATAACACTTCTAACGTATAGCATAATAGATTGAAAAGGTTCTTTTTGGTTTAAAAAGTATTCGTCTACCGGTTTCAATTTTCATTCTAGATTTAATAACAAAACCCAAACTTAACAAAAATTTATGATGGGTGATTGAAAAATATTTATTTACTTTGTATTTCAAAGTACTTTTATATGGAGTCAAAAGATTATTTAAAAGACATAAGCGAAATAAAAGATTTAATGAATAAATCGTCTCGCTTTATATCGCTAAGCGGTATATCGGGGATATTAGCTGGTATCTATGCACTTATAGGAGCAGCAATAGCCTATTGGTTAGTTACAGAATATAGTAGTGGTATTTTAATTCTTAATGGTAAAATATTTAGGTTAGTTATGCTAGATCTGTTCTTAATTGCTCTTTTTAGTGTTGTTACTGGAATTATTTTAACCACAAGAAAAGCGAAAAAAAATGGTGCCAATATTTGGGATACCTCATCGCGCCGTTTAGTCATAAACTTTTTAATTCCATTAGTAGCAGGAGGTATATACATATTAGTTATACTTAACCAGCAAAAATATGGACAAACAGGAGCGCTTATGCTATTGTTCTATGGTCTTGCTTTGGTAAATGCCTCTAAATATAGTATTGGAGATATTCGTTATTTAGGTTTTATACAAATTATTTTAGGTTTAATTTGCGCTTGGTTACCAGGGTATGGATTTTGGCTTTGGGTTTTTGGCTTCGGTTTTATGCATATTATTTATGGAACATGGATGCATTTTAAATATGATGTTAAAAAGTAAGCAGTAGTTAGTCACAGCTTTCAGTAATTTAAAATTTATTAAACATTCCTACTTTATTAGGAATTTATATGAGTATAATAACTAACATAAATAAAGCTTTTGATCATAGAATTAGATTAGGCATTATGTCTATTTTAATGGTGAATGAGTATGCCGATTTTAAAATGCTGAAAGAATTATTGGGTGCCACCGACGGTAATTTAGCTAGTCATACCAAAGCACTTGAAAAAGCCGAATATATAAAAGTAGAAAAACAGTTTATTGGCAGAAAACCTAATACACGGTATAGCACAACTAAATTAGGCGAAATTGAATTTAAAAAACATATTAACGCCCTTGAAAAATTGATAAACAAACAATAAAACATTTTTTTTAACTCATCACTTTGAATTTCAAAGTACTTTACAATACAATCATGGAAAACACAAACAAACCACAACAAAACAAGTTCGGAAATTGGATTAAAACCTCAATTACAGCAAGAATGCTCATGGTAGGGTTCTTAGTTATTATATTACTCATCCCCTTATCATTTATAAATGGCCTCATAAAAGAACGTGCCTACAGGCAAACCGATGTAGTAAATGAAATCAATGAAAAATGGGGAAACAATGTACTTGTCTATGGTCCAATTCTCAAAATCCCTTATAAAACATACTCCGAAACAAAAACCTTTAACGAGAAGACAAAAACCTATTTTAAAGAAACAAAAACACATATAAATCATGCATATATATTCCCGGAATCGTTAAAATCTGAAGTCGATGTAAAATCTAAAACGTTAAATCGAGGAAATTTTGAATCAGCAGTATTTACTACTAATATGAAGTTTTCTGGGCATTATATCCAAACAGATTTAAAAGAAAAAGATATTAAAAATGAAGATATTATTTGGGATAAAGCCACCGTAATTATTAAAACATCGAACCTAAAAGGTATAAAAAGTGAAATGCTTTTAAAACTTAACAATAACTCCTACGCTTTTCAAACCAATTTTAATGATGGCTCTAAAAACTATCATTTGGATGTGTTAGAAACCGGGTTTATTGATGCTTTAGATATCTCTACTAAAGAGAACGCAAACTTTAGTATTTCCATGACTTTTAATGGTAGTAAGCAAATTGAGATTATTCCAATTGGTAAAATTACTACCATGCAAATGACATCAAATTGGGCAGACCCTAGCTTTATGGGGAATTATTTACCAAACGATGAAACTAAAGAAATATCGCAAACCGGTTTTAAAGCAGATTGGAAAGTATTACATATTAATCGGGCTTTTTCTCAGCAACATTTAAATACCATACCCAACCTAAACCAGTTTGCATTCGGTACTAAGTTTATGGTTATGGTAGACGAGTATCAAAAAAGTGAGCGTTCTGCTAAATATGGCTTCTTGGTAATTGCACTAACCTTTTTAATTTTCTTTTTAATACAAACACTAAGTAAAATAGATATTCACCCTTTTCAATACTTAATGATCGGGTTAGCACTCACCATGTTTTATACGCTTTTGGTTTCTATTTCAGAACACAGTAATTTCTTAAAAGCATACTTAATAGCTGGAATCTCTGTAATAGTGCTAATAACGTTATACTCAAAATCCATATTAAAAACGTTTAAATTCCCTCTGTTTATAGGGCTATCATTAACGGCTCTGTATACATTTATATATGTAATCATTCAATTGGAAAACTACGCACTTTTAGTAGGTAGTATTGGGTTATTTTTAATCCTTTCAATTGTGATGTTTGTATCTAGAAAAATAGATTGGAATAATGGTTAATTTATTAGTTGATTGTGATGTGTTAGGCATTTCCCCGAAGAATTTCGGGGTTATGCTCTACACAATATACTTAGGCTACTAAACCTGCTTTAATATTCCAAAAAATGATTTCCAATTATTAATAAAAAATAATAGCATGTACAATCTAACAACTATTAGTAAAATAACTGCAGCTGCTAGCTTTGGTATAGGCACCATATTGTTTTCATTATTTCTATATTATGGAGAAGCTCATATACCAGCTATTACCGGTCTTAGGTTTTTAATTATAGCCTTTCTAATTAATTTCATTTTTTTACTAGTAAACATGATTTTAGCAGTCATTACAAGTAAGGATAGAATTGATCACATAAAAACCTGTGGAATAATACTTTTAAACATTCCTATAGCTATCCTATATCTCTATGTAATTATATCAATTAAATCCCCAAGGATATGAAACTACAATTAAACAAAACATATTTAATATTCACCATACTTCTTTTTACAATTGAAGTACTTATTGCGCTGTATGTAACTCATGGTTTTATACGCTATACTTTCGGAGATTATTTGGTAGTTATACTACTCTATTGCTTTTTTAAAAGTTTTACCAATACCACTTCTATTATTGTTGCAATTATAGTTTTAATAATCGCGTACACTATAGAACTATTACAATTAATAAACATGTTAGAACTACTAAACCTAAATGATAATTATGTATTGAAACTTGTATTCGGCAGTACATTTCAGGTTTCGGACTTGGTAGCCTATTCTTTAGGAGTTATTACAGTTTTAATTATCGAATATTCACTTAACATCCCAAGTTTAAAAAACTAATAAATTATGAACACTATAAAATCTCTTGTATTCCATCGGTTTAAGATCTTTTCGCTATTAAGCATTTCAATGGCTTTAACCATTGTTTTACTTATGATTAGAATCAAACTAACACATTCCTTTTTCTACTTATTTTTAGTTTGGAATTTGTTTTTAGCAGTCATCCCTTTTGCCATAACAACCTATTTAGCAAACACCCCAAAGATCAATAAAATAGGGCTCGCTCTATGGTTTGGCGTATGGCTGCTTTTTTTACCAAATGCGCCTTATATTATTACAGACTTATTGCATTTAAAAATAAGTTCCAATCATTTTTTATGGTTAGATGTGCTTGTAGTTTGCTCTTTTGCTCTAAACGGATTATTAATGTTCTTCTTGTCTTTATTAGATATGGAAACAATACTAAACAAACATATAAAAAGTAAAAAGACAAACCTCATCGTACTATGCATCCTATTTCTTAGTGGATTCGGTGTTTACTTAGGTCGATTTTTACGTTATAACTCCTGGGAAATTCTTCAAAGCCCTACTAGTCTATTTAACGATATTTTTAGTATTATCTTATACCCAAATCAACATGCAGAAGCTTGGTTATTCACCCTCCTATTCGGCGTTTTTTTAAGTATAGGATATTGGATGTTTAAAGTACTACACAAACCATAAAACCCAATTAAAGGAATTACACCTCTCTATTTTTTTCTTGAATATTCCTAACAATTCTTGTTGCCATATTTCTTGGAACAAAACGAGGTATGGTTGATAAAAATTTATTAAATGCACCAGGAATGGCTACGGTCTTCCCTTTTTTCATCGCATTGTAACCATACGCAGCCACCTGAACAGGACAGGCCATGTTAAAGCTAATTTTATTTTCCGAACAATCGCTAGAAACAGTTTCTTGAAATAACGTTTTGGTAGGTCCCGGACACAGTGCTGTGACTGTAACACCTGTACCTTTTAACTCGTTCGCTATGGCTTCAGAAAAAGACAAAATATAAGATTTTGATGCATAATACATCGACATTAATGGACCTGGCTGAAACGCTGCCAAAGACGAAATATTTAAAATCTTACCAGACTTTTTAGCAATCATTGATGGTAAAACCAATTTTGTTAAATGAGTTGTTGTTAAAATATGAAGATGGAGCATATCAGATTCTCGCTTCCAATCTGTTTTTGCAAATGTGCCAAATAACCCAAACCCAGCATTATTTACTAGTACATCAATGGATAAATGGGCTACCTCATCATAAATCTCTTGGGCAATATTGGGTTGGCTTAAATCTTTAACCAATAAATGGATATCATTTTTAAAATCTTTATTGAAAAGGGTTTTAACTTCTTCAAGTTTAGGTGCGTCTTTATCAACTAAAACAAGGTTATAATTGTCTTTTATTAGTAATAATGCTAATTCGTATCCAAGTCCTGAAGCAGCACCTGTCACTAACGCTGTTTTAGCTATCATATTCTTTAGTAATTTAGGGTTTATCTTTTTTCTTCATTCTTTACCATCCACATAATCCTGTAGATAAGAGAATCTTTCTGTTAACTTTCCGTTTTCTGTTATTCTGGCACGTTCTAAAACACCATCAGCATCATTATTAAAAAAAGCAGGAATAACATGTTGGAGAAATTGTTCTCCAAAACCTTCGCTCGCATCCTTAGGAAGTTCACATGGTAAATTATCGACTGCCATAACCGCAATCGCATCTTTAGCATTAAAATCGACTTCGCTTTCAGATTGTGGATCATAACCGTAAAACGGATCTGCAATAGTTGATGCTCTTAACGTTGAAGCTACTGGGCCATCGACATCACAGCTAATATCTGCAACCAAATTTATATTAAAATCTGATGATTTAGCATCATTCCTCGTAAACAAATAAGGTGCTCCAGTACCATAAAAATGGCCAGCAATAAAAAAATCGGTTTCTTTAGCATATGGCATAAAGTTACTTTCGTAACCTGTTGCATCTTTATAAAACTCCAATGTGCTACCTACCTTACCATCTTTACGTTTGGTATATTCCATAACATCAACCAAACAATAAACAGGCTCTGTAAACTTAGATGTTAAATACAGGGCATCACTAACTTGTTTTACTTTTAAATGATCAAGGATTTCCTTAGCACCACGCGCTACCTTCCCAGTACCGGAAAGTAATATTTTAATATTATCTGGTAATTGTATTTTATCCAACTCGGCTTTAACCTCATTTAAATCTGCCAAACTTTCCACTTTTGGCAAATTAAACAATCCGTCTCTTAGTCCTAGAGCCCTAAAACCGTTATAAGCACCTACCAAACCGGCATAATAACCAAAGCCTATTAAACGATATTCGTTACTACCTATTATGGTTTCATGGTCGTATAGCTCTATATTCTTTTCTAACACCGCTTTTAAAAGTTTCCTGTTATAAGGTTGTTTTTTTATAGTATGCGAAAAGAAAAAGTATTTTTTATTTGGTATTAAGTTTTCAATCGGCACTTCCTTTACACCAATCATAACATCACAGTCTTCAACATTGGTTACAACTTCAAACCCTTCCGTTTTATATTGTTCATCAGGAAACACGCGAATATCGCTGGATTCTACTTTAAAAGTTGCTTCTGAAAATTCATTTTGAGCTTCTGCTAGTTTTAATGGAGAAAATACCACACGTCTATCTGGTGGGTTTTTACGTTCTTTTATAATAGCAAACTTCATGCTCATTGGTTTATTTGGTTTAGGTCGTTGTGTATTCTTTTATAAATCTAATAACTGTTATTATTGGTTATTTGGTTAAAACTGGAATAATTTTTGCACGAAAATAAGAGGATTTGCATGGTTATACAAACTTTTTGATACCTTTGCGGTCTGCAATCAAGGATTGAAGCACTTTTATAGAGTTTTTTTCAAAGAATTTTTGCTGATAATCCATCCCTTTAGGGAATACCACTTCTCAATGCAATTCCTGTAAAACTAGGAGTTAATAGAGATGATAAAATTAATTACGGGGTCGACTGGTTTTGACAGCGAGATTAATTGAACGGTAAGCACGTCGTGTAATGACATTGAAACACGTTAAAGGCTAGGTCAAACTTTAAACGGCGAAAATAATTACGCTTTAGCTGCATAATCCGAATTATAGTAGGATTGGCCTAGGTACACAAGGTGTACAAGCTTTATGTCTCCGGAAAGCCTTTGTTAACGGCGTTCCATTTTGAGGCATCGTAAATGTTAACATAGATTGGGTAGCGCTTTGATGCCTTTTTGAAACTAAAAAAGATAAGTTATAAGTAGGTTGTCTTTAACCAGCTTATAATCGAAAAACCAAGAAAAGAATAAACGTGTAGAAAGCTCTTCGGTTACTTGTTTGGACGAGAGTTCGATTCTCTCCGACTCCACAAAAAATCCCAGTAGATACTATTATCACTGGGGTTGTTTTTTTTGGGTGTAAATTTAGGTGTAAGTAAAGCTTGTTTTAATCACTTTTATTAATGCCCTTATGTTATAAATTTTTCTAGTTTAAATAATAAGGTTATCGGCAAAAGAATAATAACCTGTTTCAGTTAGGATTATGTGATCTAACACTTTACAGTCAAAAATATTCAAGGTTCTTTTTATTTTGTCGGTAATACCTTTATCAGCCCGACTTGGCTTAAGTGTACCCGAAGGATGGTTATGTACTAATATAACTGCTGTAGCAAGCGAATCTATAACATACTTGGCTATTATCCTGGTGTCTACCAGTGTTCCTGTAATGCCTCCTTGACTTATTTTAACATAACCAATAGTATTATTTGCATTATTCAATAATATCATAAAAAACGATTCATAAATAGTTAAATCATCATGGTAAAATTGTCTTGCATATTTTGATGCCGAAATACTTGAAGATACTTTTGCCTTGTTGAAATTTGTTTTCAGCTTTTTCAGTTTAATTTCGGGTATTGTAGTTTTATAAATTTTCATAAGTTCTTCTCTTATAAATACTTTGGTTTTGAAGTCGATTACTAAACTTTTTTAAAAGTAATAGTTTTAAAAACAAGTCAAATATAAGTATAAGTTTTATAAAATACAAATAACACTTATATTTTTGACTATTTTGCAAGTATTATTTATATTTGATTCAGATAAACGACATTAGATATGCTGCGAATTGATGAGATATTAAAAGAAAAACGTATTAGTAATAGTGAATTTGCTTCAATGATTGGAGTTTCAGAAACTTCCGCAAGTGCGTTCAAATCTGGTAAAACAAAACCAAAGTTTGATACCTTAGTCAAAATTGCTGAAGTTTTAGACGTTGACATTAGACAGCTATTTAAGCCCACAAAAGGAGGAGAGTTACTTAATGGGTTCGTAGAATATGAAGACGAGATTTATCGTATCTATTCTAAAGAAGATTTGCAAAATTTATTAAATACTATTAAATAAAATTGAGTACAGAAACAACTTATCCGCTCCAAGAGGGGCTTATGTGCCTGTAGACGAATTAAAAAAGAGTAATTAAGTATGGAATTTAAACTACCTTTACTCCCTCCCAATACAGAATTAGAAACACCAAAAATTTTAAAGCAATTAGCAAAGGCGCATCGTTACCTTGCCGAGTTAAAAGGAACCGCAAAAACAATTCCCAATGAGAGTATTTTAATTGATACACTTACACTACAGGAAGCGAAAGACAGTAGCGAAATTGAAAATATAGTTACTACTCACGATGATTTGTATAAGGAAAACATCTTTATTGAAAGTAAAAGTACTGCTGCTAAAGAGGTTTATAATTATGCTCGTGGTTTAAAGTTAGGGTTTGAAATAGTGCGTAAAGAAAGGCTGCTTTTGAATAAACACATCCTAACTATTCAAAAAGAATTATTAGAAAGTAATGCTGGTTTTAGAACTCAAGCAGGAACTAAATTAGTTAACTCTCAAGGTAAAGTAGTTTATACCCCACCTCAACACCCAGACGAAATACTTGATTTAATGTCTAACTTTGAAAAGTTTATTAATAATAATGATTTTTCCGATTTAGATAGCTTAATTAAAATGACTGTAATTCATTACCAATTTGAAAGCATTCACCCTTTTTATGATGGTAATGGCAGAACTGGCAGAATAATTAACATCCTTTATTTAGTGCAACAAGGTTTGTTAGATATTCCTGTTCTTTATTTAAGTAGGTTCATTACTCAAAACAAATCGGATTATTATAAAGTATTACAAGAAGTAAGAACAAATAATGATTGGGAAAGTTTGGTATTATATTTATTAAAAGGTGTTGAGGTTACTGCAAAACAAACCATTACTTTAATCACCGAAATTAAAGTCTTAATGCAAAAGCATAAGGTTACCATCCGTACAGAATTACCTAAAATTTACAGTCAAGATTTGATCAATAATTTATTCAAAAATCCCTATACTAAAATTGAGTATTTAGAAAATGATTTAAAGGTTACAAGGCAAACAGCTTCAAATTATTTAAACAAAATATCAAGTTTAGGTTTGTTAGAAAAAGTCAAAGTTGGTAAGGTAAACTACTATATCAATTCTGAATTGATTAATGTATTGGTAAATGTATAAGTTAAGGTTTGTAGAAAAACTTAACATGAAATTTGAAACGTGTTAACATTTTTCTGTTTTTTTAACACGTTATAATGTTCATGTTAACGAAATAGACTTTTATACTACTATTCAGGAAATAATTCCTTCGTTCTTTTTTCCATCTCTGCAGCAATCACACGACCATCTTCATCTTGTTCTCTAAGCTTATTGATAATGTTTTGATAGCTTTCAGCATCTCTGTCTTGGCTTAATTTAAAGATAGTATCCATTTCCTTTATCTCAATTTCAAAAGCTACGATGGCTCCCATTGCTCTTCGTTTAAACTCCATAGGTAAATTATCGAAAACAGTAGCAGAATTCTGGTTCTGATCTTCGAAGTGCAGTGTGGTCATTCTAAGCACATCTTCAAGAGCCTTATCATCTAAAAACTTAATGGTTCCTTTCGCATGTACACTCATGTAGTTCCAAGTAGATGCCGTATTCGGATTGCTATACCAAGTACCACTTACGTAAGTGTGCTTACCTGTAAAAACCGCGAGTACATTTTCATTGTGTAAAAAAGCCTTGTGATGATCAGTGTTCTTCATTATATGCCCTCGTAATACTTTTTTGCCACCTTTATCTTCAATAAAAACGGGTAATTGGGTGGCAATGGGTTTGTTTTCCGAATCACATCCTGTTAAAAAAGCAAACGGATATTGAAGAACAAACTCCCTAATGACTTGCTCATTTTGTTCTTTATGATATGGTAAGTCATACATAGAATAAAGTTTTATAATTATTAACTAAGATCAAAAATCCGAATTCTTTTCAAGAAAGAACTGTGTTTTAACAACAAATTAATTATAGAAAAAACTAACATAGTTTGTTATTTATTAAAACAACAGAAATTTATACTCATGTCGCTGCAAATACTTTCAAAACAATTAAAAATCCACTAGATTAGTAGTCTTAACAAAATGGATATATGCGTACCAGTAGGCATATGCGATTGTTGGTGTGCATTTCCACACTCAACCGATAATCAATACTAATAACCTGTAACCTTTTCAAAATTGTAGTAGTCCAATAATGAAATCAATAGATTACAAAAAAGGTATGACTACAAAAACAACGAATCAAAAAGGGTTTTTATTTGACCTAATTATTTACATATCAGTAATGTTTCTAATTAGAGAAATATACTTTCCAAAAGTTGGATTTATAGTTAATGGTCTATTTTGGTCATTCTCAACATTAATGATTGCAAGTTGGAGAATGAAAGTACGCAATGTTTCGTGGACAGATTTAGGACTTCAAAAATCTAAAAGCATTAAAAAAACTTTATTAGTCACTATCGGAATTTTAATAGCAATACCTCTATCAATTATGCTATTTGAACTGACTAAAGACTACTTGCCTATTTCTTTAGAACCAAAGAACTACTCTGAAAATTCTGCATCTAAATTTGGAAATCTGAAAGGAAATTGGTTGTTATTTTTTACTATTATGCCAGCGGTTCTACTTGAATCAATGTTAGAAGAATTATTAGATAGAGGCTTCTTGATTAATTGGTTTGAAAAATTATTTTCTAAAACTACAGTAGCCACCATTCTTGCAGTAATTTTACAAGCATTAATTTTTGGATTTAGACACGCTTACAATTTATCTGAAAGATCAATTAGGGTTGGACTTATTGGATTAATAATGGGAATAGCTTATGTGAAATTTGGAAGAAATTTGTGGCCGTTAATTATTGCTCATTGTGTATTGAATACAATGTCTATGATAGATAGAGTATAATATTGAAATAAATTCTCTGAAATAAAACGATACCCCAACAATCTGTATAATCAATTGCTTGTTCTATGTTTATTCGGAAAATCCCACAGATTTTCCTCTGGTTCGTTTTCTTTTCCTGATTTAGTTCCAACCAATGCAACTTAACATACACGTATTCCAAAATCAAATCTTCATACTACTAGTAAAACCGTATTAATTTCTTTTTAAGAGTAAATCAAACTTCATAGGAGTATTTAGTCTACCTTCGATAAAAAATAATGTCGATAGAGCGAAAAGTTTATTTAGTAGAAAATCTTTTTTCTAAATTAGAACAAGAAACCGCTCAGTTTGAGCAATCATCAGGAATTAGTTGTGTTTCTGGCTGTGGAAAATGCTGTACTTATCCAAATGTAGAAGCTTCTCCAATAGAATTTTTACCATGGGCATTTCAATTGTTTTTAAATGGAGAGGCAGAAAAGACAATCATTCAGCTTAACAAAACCCAAAGTTCAACTTGTTTAATCTACAAACCCTTATCTATTATTAATCAAGGTCGTTGTAGCAATTACAAATACCGAGGTTTAATTTGTAGGCTGTTTGGATTTACAGCCAATACAGATAAATACGGGAACTTAAGATTGGTTACATGTAAAATTATCAAAGAAGGTCAAGCCAAAGGTTATAGTTCAACTGCCGAAGCAATAACTAAAGGGCTTTATGTACCTGTATTTACAGAATACTATATGCAATTAAATCAGATAGATTTTAACTTAGGAAATATCATTTTGCCTATAAACAAAGCTCTTAAAATGGCTTTAGAAGAAGTTTTACAATATTATGCATATAGATCCTTTCTTCATTTAGGGAAAAATTGCGGTTAAAAAATTAAAAAAACATTAACTTTAATCTCATAACTGACGGTTATACTAGAATGTTGGCAGTAATTACAAAGAAACAATGGAACAATTAAGAAAGTGCATATCAAACCAAATCAATATAGACAAAGAGTCTCTGGAATCGATTGTCTCTGCTTTTGAAATTCAAACAGTCAAAAAAGGGGAATTTTTTCTAAAATCTGGCAGAATTTGTCGAAAAATGGCTTTTATCGAATCCGGATATTTAAGAATGTACGACATTGTGGACGGAAAAGAAATTACTTTTTGGGTTGGAAGCGACGGAAAATTCATTACCTCCCTTTCGAGCTTCGTTTTTGAATCCGAAAATTTCTGGAATATACAAGCAGTTACCGATTGTACCGTTTTTGTAATTAGCAGACAAAAACATTTTGAACTTTGTAAACAACACTCAAAATGGCTAGAATTTGACAATTTATTATTAGCTCATTCATTCTCATTATTGGAAAAGAGTATGTTTTCTCAACTTCACACTACGGCACAACAACGATTTGAAAGTTTACTCAAAGAAGAACCTGCACTTTTTAAGTACGTACCTTTACAACATATTGCCTCTATGCTAGGTATCACGCCCGAATCTTTAAGCAGGTTAAGAAAAAACCTCACCCGACCAACTTCTTAACATTTATCAAGAGAGAATAATTTAAATCGTAGGAAATTTGTAGAAACAAAACCTTACGATAATGAACATCTTACAAATCGCATTACTTGGCAACGGAATTTTTTCCCTAACGACTGGCCTTTTCTTATTGATCTTTAAAAATAGAGTCGCTCGATGGTTCGGGCAAGAAAAATCATTAGCATTCTTAATAATCGGACTTGGTCTATTATACTTCTCGTATTCCATTTTCGAGCAATTAAAGAATCCCGAACTTGGCGCTGTATTTTACATTATTGTTCAAGATCTTATTTGGGTTTTGGCGAGTATTGTAATACTCTTGATAAAACCTTTCAACATTACAGTCCTCGGTAATCAAATTATTACAGGTGTAGCATTTGTTGTCCTGTTTTTTGGAGTTGGTCAATCTGTTGGACTTGCCCAAACAGATTCAATAAAAGAAAAAGGCATTAAACGTTTGTCTTTTGAAAGGGTAATAAACGCTTCAAAAGAAAACACTTGGAAAACAATATCCGATGTTGCTAATTACCACCAAGTGGCACCGAATATTGATAGTGTGGAGATAATTTCAGGCGAAGGCGAAGGAATGGTTAGGAGTTGTACACATAAAAAGGACAAATGGACTGAAATAGCAACTTTATGGGACGAGGGAGAACAATATTCCTTTAAAGTCAATACAGATGCTGAAGATTACCCTTACCCTCTAAAATACTTGCAAGGGACTTGGAAAGTTGAAAAAATTTCCGGATACCAAACCAAAATAACAATGGTATTTGAGTTTACCTACAAGAGGAGAATTTACAATCTTTTAATCCACCCATTTATGAAAAAGCAATTCGATAAAATTTGTCGAGAATTATTAGATAACTGGCAGAATGAGTTGGAAGCAAAATAACTACAGCTAACAACGTGTCCTATAATTAATTGCTTAGTGCAGTGTCTATATGGAAAAATCCTCGTAGACTTTCTATTCGGTTTGTATTTGCTAAATTAGGTGCTTAAAACATGTAACAAACCATACAAACATGTAACTTACAGTTGCTCACTTTGGTATTTTGCGATAACATCAAAAATATTAATCTAGAACAAACTATGGTAAAAAAAATATTATTAAGTGTCATCGGATTCTTTGTGTTAGCTGTAATGGTTTTAATTGTGTTAATTAAATTAGATTCATTCCCCAGCCAGTATAATGAAGTTCCAGTATCTGTTTTTGGGGAAGAACACGATGACCCTTATTTTAAATATAACAGTGGAACCGATGAAAAAAATGAAGCCAAAAAGATTTTTAAGGATTTATCTATAAAATTAAAAGGATGGATTGAAAAAGGTTACACCAATGGAGGTGAAATCTTTATAGCTAAAGACAGTGTAGTATTGCATCACAGTAGTGCTGGTTGGAAAGATATAGAGGATGGTGAAAAACATGAACTAAACACGATATGCAGAATTAGGTCTATGACAAAACCATTCATAGGTACGCTGATTTTACAATTTGTTGAAAATAAAAAACTTAAACTATCAGATAAGGCGGGACAGTACATAAAAAGTTTATCTAAAACATGTACATCAAACATAACAATTAAAGATTTATTGCAACATACTTCGGGTTTTAATCAGCAAAGTATTTTAGGGCTTAATAATTTGAAATCAGGAATCGATTCAATTGCCAATAAATGTGTAGACTTTAAAACAGGTGAAAAATTCACCTATTCAGATGTCAATACTGCAATTTTAGCGCTAGTTTTAGAAGAGGTTTCAGGAAAATCAATAGAAACCCTTCTTAAGCAGCAAATTTTCATACCTCTTCGCTTAGAAAATACACATACTCAAATTAAAGATTCTTTCAGAAATAATTTATCCTCTACACATATTGATGATCCACTTATTGGATTGAAAAAATACTGGGATAATAATGAGGAAAACTTTGTTTCATATTTTAGAGCAAGTGGAGGTATTTTTTCAACAGCGAGAGACTATGCTGTATTTTGTCATTTATGGATAAAGGAAGGAAAGTTTATGAATCAGGAAATTCTTCAGAAAGAAACCATAGATTCGGCATTATTAGCGAATAAATTATCTATTAGCGCTAAAAAAAATTACTATGGATATGGTAATCATTTGCAAATTTTTGAAAAAAAAGAAAGCGAATTTGGTCTTATTTATGGACATAGTGGTTCTGACGGAACACTGGCACTAATCATCCCTAAATATGATTTAATTATTTGTTTCTTCACACAGACAAGAAATAACAAGGCCTTGAAATTGTTCTATCAAACAATCATACAAAAAATGAAAAAAATCAAAAAACTATAGGTACATGGTAAGATATAGCTGATAAGTTCTAAATCGAAAAATGATTGTTTTTTCAATTGTTTTCAGAATTAATCATTAGTATCATTAATCCTTCTTTCTAAGGTCGAGTTTGTGAAAAAAACCTACCATTAAAGTGTGATCATTTTCAATACGATTGTCATTTATTATAATATATTGATTCATATATCCTAAACTTGTAGTGAGAGCTTTGTTAATGGGAATATCAAAAGCTCCATAAACTCTATTTTGTCTAAAATGATTCCCATTTGCATATTTATCGATATCTAAAAACACTTGATTAAAAAACGAAACACCTAGTTTTGTTTCTCCTTCTTTAGAACGTATAATTGGCATTTTTGCACCAAATATTAGCCGCAATCGGTGTCTTGTTCTATTTTCCATAATTCGGTGCTCCAGCAACATCCCATAGCTTACAGAAACCGTTTTGATCTTACTTTTTATACTAAACTGTTCATAAATTCTATGTTCTGTTCTTTTTTCGGGTACAGGATGGGCGCCATAAGGAAACAATACGACCCACTCATACCCTGCTCCAAAGCTTATATTTTTTAAATAGTCATAACTGGCACCAAGTCTTAATTTTGATTGTTGCCACTTTTTAATAAAATCATGTCTGCTCCAAGAGTATAATGTTTGTATATTAAATTTTTCGGTCAATCGATATTTTCCGGAATAATACCACCATGAATTAAACTGGTCTGCCTTTTGGGCTTTAGCGACAAGACATGTAAAAACGAAAAGAGTCATTATAATTAACTTTTTCATTTTTATTGCGATATTCTCTTTCCTACAAAACGAATTACACTTCCAGTTCCTTTGTGAAACTCCCCTTCATTTAAGATTATTTCCTTTTCCTCTAATACTTGTATTTCCAAATCTTTAAAATCTGCTCGTATTTGTTCTAAAGAAAATAGCATGTCTATATCTCCAGGACCACCAACTTTGGGATTTACTTCTTTGTATGCTAAATGTTTTTTACTGTAAGCCTCAAAAATTATCATTCCATTCTCCTTAAGAAGTTGGGTTAATTTCTGATGGATAGGTGAAATCTTCCATGATGAAAAATGTGCATAGATTAAGGCTATAGCATCAAAAGGCTTATTAAGCAACTCAACATTTTGTATATCTTCTACAACATAATCAATATTTACATGTTGTTCTGATGCTAGTTGCAATGCTTTTCGATGCCCTTCTTTACTTAAATCTACAGCTGTTACTTCCCATCCTAATTTTGCAGCAAACACTCCATTACGGCCTTCGCCATCTGCTGGTAATAAAATAGCTCCTGGTTTTAGCTTTTGTAATTGCTCTTTAAAGAACATGTTTGGTTCTTTGCCATAAGCATAATTAGAATCTTGATATCTTTCATTCCAAAATTCCTTGTATTTTAATTCACTTTGTTTTTCCATAATAGTATTCGATTTATATGGCGTAAAAATATTGTCTTAATGAAGTTCTGTACTAGGACAAAACTGAAGTAGTATTGGACAAATACTAAATTTTCAGAAGACTATATTGTCTTTTTCCGTGTAGTCGATGAGATAATTACAGCTATGGTTATCAAAATTCCAGCAATGATAAATGTTATACGCATTCCCCTTGAAATATCTTGTACTTGAGCGATTTCAAAATCACTTGTACCAACAGTATAAGCAAATAAAGCGCCCATAACTGAAGCTCCTGTAATAAGACCTAAATTACGAGATAAGTTAAGTACGCCAGATATAACACCTCGCTGGTTTTTGTTGGCATACATCATAACAGATGTATTATTGGCCGCTTGAAAAAGTTGATATCCTGGTGTTAAAATTACCAATGCAATTATATAGCCAATAACGCCATATTGGTTTGGCAATATTGATAGTGCAAAAGCTCCTAATGTCATTATAAGAAGTCCTGTTGTAACCATTATTGTTGCTCCAAAACGGTCAACAACACGACCAGAAGGAATTCCTGTAAGAACAGAAACTATTGGCCCAACAGACATAACCATTCCAACAAAAGTTTCATTAAGACCTAATGCTAATGATAGATAAAATGGGCCAACAACCAAAGTTGTCATCATTACTGTAGAAACAAAGGAATTTATAATCAAACTAGCACTTAAGTTTCTATTTGCAAATGCTGATAACTTAATTAAAGGGAATTCCACTTTAGCTTGTGAATAAATAAATGTACCTATACCAATAACGGCCAATAAAAGTAACATAAGATTTATCCAATTAAAACGTCCTTTACCAGTGGTCATTGCCAATGTATAGCATGCAAGTGTTACTGCTAATAATAACGTTCCTATCCAATCTATTTTTTTATCTTCAAATTTTACTTTCTCTTTAGTTATTGGCAGATGCTTGTATATTAAGAATATATTTAAAATCCCTAATGGAATCATAATTAAAAAAATAGTTCTCCATCCAAAAGTTTCTATTAAAACGCCACCAAGTGTTGGTCCCAAAGCAGTACCTATTGCAGACATCGTTCCTAACAAGCCCATCGCACTACCTATTTTTTTCTCCGATATAGCTTCACGAACAAAAGCCAAAGTGAGCGCTATTAAAATAGCTGCTCCCAATCCTTGAAAAGTACGTGCTAAAATCAATCCCCATAGCGTTGGAGCTATACCACAGACAAGGGAAGCTAAAGTATACACGATAGCGCCTAACATTAACATCTGTCGTAGACCAAAAATATCTCCCAACCTTGCTATGCTCACAATAATAACCGTAATCGATAAAAGATATGAAATGACTACCCATTGTACAGATTGAAATGTGGCAGAAAAGGCTTCAGTTAAAGTTGGTAAAGCAACATTAGCAATGCTCACACCCAAAGAAGCCATTAAGGTGGAAAGTGAAAGACTCACAAGTATCCATTTGTTTGGCGTTTTTTTCATTCTTATTAATTAAAAAGTTTAATTCGTCTCAATGCTGTTGCTGTTAAATACAAACCAATTGCATAAATCAGATGAATTATAAAAACCTTTAAAAGATGTTGTGAAGAATCTGGTATTTTTGAAAAAAGTGAAACTAAACCAACAGCAATTGCAGTTAATACTTTAGGGTTACAAAACCATTTACTACCATAAAACAAAGGCAACAAAAAAGCGAATACAACACCTATACAATAATGTCCAATTAGACCATATAATCTTTCGTTTTCTGCATTTGGTGTTTGAATGATTGTATTATGAAAAAATTGCCCCTCTAAAGTATATGCAAACCACCTACCCAAAAAAAGCACACCTCTTGATTGTATTTCAAAAAAGCTTGCAATCAGTTTCCAGAAATCAATAAAAAGTGTTGCCCCTAAACCTACTAAAATAGCTTTATATACGATCCTCATTTAATATGCTTATTCTAAAAATTACAATACAAAAGTAATTTTGATAAGCCTTAGAGTATTAGGATAAAAATGAAGTAGAATAGGACTTATTTAAGTTTCTGCCTAAATACCTCTGGGGAATAACCTGTATGTTTTTTAAAGAATCTAATAAAATACGAAACATCCTCATACCCTAATTGATATGCTATTTGATTTACTTGATTGGATGTTGCCAAAAGATACCTTTTGGATTCTAATATAATTTGTTCGTTTATAAGTTCTGATGCTGTTTTACCTAAAGTTTGTTTTGTTATCGCATTTAATTGATAATTCGATAAGTTTAACATATCTGCGTATTGAGACACCTGCTTTTTACTAGCGATATTTACTTCTAAAAGCTGAAAAAACTCTTCAAGGCGCTCCTGAACATACAAGTCTTTATTATTGGAATCTTTTTTGTTTGCATGTCTTAATCTCATTAATTCTATAAAAAGAATCCGAAGATTGGATGTTATTACTTCTTTATATGCTTCTGGCCTATTTTGGTATTCATTAAAAATTGACATCAACAAGGCATTCAATCTTGAAAAGTTGCCTTCACCTAATTGATAAAGGTTTTTAGTACTTGCTTTTTGCAATAAAATGTTTGGCTCTTTTTCAATTGGACAATAAAATTCAGAATTAAATTGAATCATAAAACCAATACTATCGCTTCTTAATTCAAGCCTGTGTACCTGGCCAGGACGAACGATAAAAACTGAATAATCTGATACCTCGTAGTTTACAAAATCTATTTCATGTTGCCCATAACCCTTCTTTAAAATTAAAATAAAATAGAAATCATGCCTGTGAAGCGTATGAACCATGTCTTTTCCATCAAGGAGATCTTGCAGGTTTCTTATAGTGAAATTTCCCAATAGGTCCGGCTCTTTTTGTGTGGCAGTTATATGTCTTATTGGGATAGCCTCCATATAGGTTTAAATAAAAGAAATTAAAACACCACAAATTTAATCAAAAATGGGTTGCTTTATTTTTGGGGTCTAAGTTAGAATCTTTTAGAAGATGGTATTGATATTAAATATATCCAAACGCTTTTAGGGCATAGTAGTACAAAAAACGACAGAAATTTACACACATGTTGCCGTAAGTAATTTCAAATCCATCAGAAATCCATTAGATTTGTGAAAAATATAATGGATATATGTGTACCAGTACACATATCCAGTTGTTAGCACCAATCAATTCAAAATCAAATGAAAATGAAAGTTACAGTTGAAAAAAATGAAAAGGTTGCCAATATGATATTTGCATCCATTTATCCACTTTACCTGAATAGATTGGAGAAAAATGGTAGAACAAAAGAAGAACTCAACCAAGTAATTAAATGGTTTACTGGTTTTGATCAAGATACTTTACAAGCACTTATTGATGAAAAAGCAACTTTTAGAACATTTTTTCAAAAAGCTAAAATAAATCCAAACGCACACTTGATTAAAGGAGTCGTTTGTGGTTATCGAATTGAAGAAATAGAGGATGAATTTGAATTGTATAAACAATGTAGACGTATGGAAAAGCTGATTGATGAATTGGCAAGAGGCCGTAAAATGGAGAAAATTTTGCGTGAAGAAAAAAAGTAGAAACCGGTACTAACAAAACCTAAACTACATTGAAACGCAGTTCAGCCAAATCGTTGGCAACAAGCAGAAGTGAGAATCAACTAAGAATATTTTTCAACTACTAAATCACCCCAATTTGCAATCGATTTAATTAATGGAATTAAAGTATTTCCGAAATCTGTAAGTGAATATTCGACTTTTAACGGTGGTTTTGAGGTATAAACTTTCCTTTTAATCAATCCGTCTTCCTCTAACGCTTTTAATTGCAAGCTTAATGTCCTTTCAGTAACAGTAGGCATAGACTTTCGTAATTCATTATACCTTAACTTTTCATTCATTAAATGAAAAAGGATAACTGTTTTCCATTTCCCACCAATAATTCCCATCGTTAAGCTTGCACAACAAGGGTATTCTTTACCTCTGAATTTTAGCATTTTTGGCTCTGCTTTTTCCATAAAATGTATACTATCATTTTCGACCGTTATTGCAAAAATATAAAACTATACTTAAGTTTGCAACTATAAAATTTATAGTAATATAAAACAAAATAAAAATGAGTTTTTTAAAATCAATGCAAAACCGTTATACAACCAAAAAGTATGACAACACAAAAAGAATTGAAGAAGGAAAAATTAAAGAGTTAAAAGAAATTTTACAATTAAGTCCTTCTTCAATAAACAGTCAACCTTGGAAATTTACTTTTGTTTCAGACAATAACACAAAACAAAAACTTTCAAATGTATCGTGGCTAAATACTAATAAAGTTCTCGACAGTGATACTGTTGTCGTTTTTAGTCGAATCAACAATATTGACGTTTTCGAAACACAAATAGAAAATGAGCTTCCAGAAGGAGCGGTTAATTATTACAAAGAATTTATAAAACCCCAAACGGACGAGCAAATAAAAGCTTGGTTTGACCGACAAGTTTATTTGGCTTTAGGTGTGTTTTTAAGTGCTTGTGCTGAAATGGGAATCGATGCCACACCAATGGAAGGAGTTGAACCAGAAAACTATGACAAAAATTCTAAATCAAACAGAATATGCTACGCTTATGGCAGTAACTATTGGCTATAGAGACAATGAAGATTTTAACCAGCCAAGAAAAAAACCGAAATCGAGAAGAGATATTAATAAAGTAATAGAAACCATATGAAAAAAGTAGTAATGGTATTAGGAATAAGTATGCTTTTTATAAGGAAAACAAATTAAATAATGCAAAAACAGAAATTATGAGTAATCAAAAGTTAACAATTGTAGCAAAAATTGTAGCAAAACCGGAAAAAAGAGAATTAGTAAAAAGTGAACTACTAAAACTAATTGATATTACAAGAGTAAAAAAAGGCTGCATTAACCACGACTTGCACCAAGACAATGAAAATGAAAACCTATTTCTATTCTATGAAAACTGGGAAAGCAGAGCATTATGGCAAACACATATGAACAACAAACATTTAGTTGATTATATGAAAGCTACCGATGGTGCTGTTGAAGAATTTATACTTAATGAAATAACTCAAATTCAATAAAATGAACAAATCAACACTTTATGTTTTGGTAATTCTTGGAATACTTTCTTGTAAAAATCAGGAAAAGAAACTAAACGAAACTGTTTCAGAGAAAATTGAAAATCCAACTAATAAAGTGATTTTAAGTTCCGAAATTGTTTGGGGAAAATTAAATCCAGTAAGAGGAGACCAAAGCCCTCAAGCCGGAACAATTTGGGTCAATAGAAAAGGTAAAGTAGCAACTGGTTTTTAGCGAAATTTGTTGACGGATTTTCTACGCCACCACATATTTATAATGTTACAGAATTTTTGCCTAAACACAACTTTTGCGCATGATCCGATATAGTGTCTTTTTATTTGGCTTCAAAAAAAACACTGATAATCATACGATTAACAGTGTTTTGTTGTGACCTATTTCTAGGTTTGTCGGGGTGGCAGAACTAACCACCACTTTATATCACACTGTTTTACAGTATTTTATTTCGTTTTTTCAAATCGTGCACACCTATTTGTACACTAAAACCATAAAAAGAACTTTGAAGATATAATTTGATCTTCTTTGGTGTTATAAAGGTACAAATTTTATGAAAAAGAATAGAAATTAAAATTAGAATAAACTTATCTTTTATAGCCTTATCCGAAAATATAAACTTCCCACTTGAGGACTTACATCGTACTATTTTAACCACTCGTCTATTTTTTTTAAATAAGTCTAAACAATTGACCACCCATATAACTTATTTTTTGTGTTATAAAGACCAATTACAGAAGGCAGTAGGTTTGACTTAATAATGAGTATTTACATATTATGGATTTCCATAAATAAAACTTAGGCATTTGATTGAAGTTTACATTTCGAAACAAATTTTAAGATTAAAATTGATTTCGGTTCCAATTATAATAAAATCTATTTGCTTTATATGAGAAATAAACCCAATTGGGTTTATTCCATTGTTGTAGTGTATTGTGACTAAAATTCAAAAAATGAATAAACTGATTAAAAAAGATGCAATTGAAAAGGTCAAAGACGAGCTTTCCGAAATTAATGAAAAGGGAAAGAAAACTCGCAAAGGACGTTTTGTTGTTGCAGCTTTAGGAAGTATTCCTTGGATTGGTGGAGCAATTGCCGCAAGTTCAGCAATACACGCAGAAAAAGAACAAGGAAAAATTAATGACCTTCAAAAAATTTGGTTAGAGGAACATAATAGAAAAATTGAAGAACTATATTATACCATTTACCAAATTAATGAAAGATTAGATGCTGCTGGTCAGGATGTACATGAACGAATGGAAAGTGAAGAATATCTAACACTTGTTCGGAAAGGATTTAAAGAGTGGGACAATGCGGAAACTTTCGAAAAGAAAGAATACATAAGAAAATTATTAACAAATGCTTGTGCTACTGATTTAACAACTGATGACTTAATACAGTTGTTTATTGAGTGGATTAGACTTTATCATGAAACTCATTTTTTAGTAATTAAAGAAATCTATAAAACTCCTGGCGTAACAAGAGGTCAAATATGGAGTAATCTAAATGGAAGTCAACCAAGAGAAGATTCTCTTGAGGCAGACTTATACAAATTGCTTATTCGAGATTTAAGCACAGGAGGAATAATTAGACAACATAGAGAGGTAGATTATTGGGGAAACTATGTAAAAAGCTCCACAAGAAAATCAAAATCTGGAACACTAACATCTGCATTTGATAATGAAAAACAATATGAACTCACTGAATTAGGTAAAAAGTTTGTTCATTATACAATGGAAGAAGTTGTTATAAAAATTGACGAGTAATGGAATATAAATATTGCTGGAGATGTAAAATGGAAGTTCCAATGCTTGACTAAGAAGAGCATGCGATTGCATCTAAACTTTATGCGAAAGGATTTAAAGTTTTGAAAAAAGACAGACAAGAACGTTTCAAAGAGTTATTAGACTATTATAATGATTTGACGGGATTTGGAGAAACGGAACCGAATGCTATTATGCATCACTCTCTTGGACAAATTGGACCTGATTGTGAAAAATGTGGAAAATCATACAGAACTCCAAAAGCTAAATTATGTGCTGCTTGCGGAAATAAAAGAACATTAACTGAATAAAAACCCACTACAACAATTTGTATAATGCATATGCACCATACAAGAGACGTTCTCTGCAAGCTGTAACAAACAGACGAAATGAACAAGAAAAAAAATAAATATAAGATTAGCCAACGCTCACAAGCACATTTGTTTTTTCTCAACGCTAAAAAGCCAAACTTAAAAAAACAAAAGAGCCTATTATCCTATACTTTTTTAAGTACATTATATTTCACATTATTTCTTACACACAATATTTGTCAGGGTCAGGAATTAAGTGTGAATGACGCAGTAATTTATCTTGAAAGTATAGTCAACGATGAATTATCAAAAAAAGACAATATCTATGAGGGGAATCAAAAAATAGATATTAGTATCTATGAAAATGAAATTAGTGTCAAATATTATTGGGAAAATAACAATGATGTTATTAAATATGAATATTTGAATAGTGAAATTAAATTCAATGAAATAACTTTTGATATTTCAAATATTTCTGAGGTATTTACTAACGAATATAAGACGAAAAAAACAGTATCATTAAAATGTAAAAATGGCACAAAAAATTGTTTTTTAATGGAAAACGAAGCCATAAAAATATCATTCTCAAAAGAATTTTCTGATAGACCAAATACTTACAATCACTATGACTACCTTCATCTCTTTTATTTAAATAATATAAAAAGCCAGAATAAGGTTTTTATCGCTCTTAATTATATCATTTATGAAATGAAGAGGTTAAATGGGCAAAAACGAGACTTAACATTTAACCAAATAATTAATCAATCAAAAACAAATAATGAAATAATTGACTTAGAGAAAAAAAATGGTGTATCATTTCTAACAATCAACATTGGAGGATTAGAGACTAACGCTATTTTAGATTCAGGTGCAAGTGATGTATCTATATCAGAAAGTTTTGAACAAGAACTCTTAAGCAAAAATATAATCAATCAAAAAGAATACTTAAAACCTGGACTATATACAATTGCTGATGGTAGTGTAGTTCAATCTAATCGATTTATTATACCTTACGTCAAAATCAATAACGTATTAGTTAAGAATGTGTTATGTTCGGTAAACAAATCAAAAGATGTACTCTTATTAGGAAAATCATTTCTTGATAGATTTAAAAGTTGGGAAATAAATAATGAATCAAATAAATTAATACTTAAATTATAATATATGGGAATTTTTTACAATGCCCTTGATGGGCCTATAACCACAAAAAAAGTCTTTGGTATTATTACTTATCTCGTAATTTCTGCAATTAGTGTGTGGGCAACAGCAGAATCACTAAACTCTTCATTTGATTTACCAAAGATTGTTACATATGCTATTGCTATAGCTATTGTAATGATAATTGCACTTTTATTAGGCGTAATTAAAGACACTATTGAGGACAGACGAATTGGTGTTCTTAAACTTCTATTTGTCATAGTAGTTTTTTTAATTCTGTGGGCAGTAAGTTTATCAACAAATACTCATAAATTATTTACTCAACTTAAATTACAGGATATAAGGAAAAATGAACTGAATGATGCTACAATAGCTTTAGAGACAATAGAAAAAAATAAAAAAACTGTAGGAGACCAAGTTATCGAAGATTACCGACAGTATGTTTCAAGTAGGATTATAGATTATAAAGAAGAAGTAAAAAATCCAGAAAATTGTGGTCACGGAAAAGTAGCTGACTCTTTAATGAGTAAAGTTCAAAAAAGTATGCCAGGATTTTCAATATCGCCACCATCGGGAAGGCAAAAGAATGAATCCAATTGTAGGAAACTCGCCAATGAAATGGCAGCAAGAATGTTTTCTGAATTGGACAATCGTATTACATCAATGAATAATATTATTAAGGAATTAGATGACTGTAACGATATTGATAAGAGGACAAAAATAATATTGGATTTAAAAAAACAAAATAATTATTTATCCGATTTAGACGGCTTAGAAGTTAAACAGACTATTTCTGATGCTCACGAATACTATAATCAGTTGTATGAATGTTACAATACTGGTTTAGTTCAGAATATTAATAGTGTTGATGAATTTACCAAAACAAAAAAGTTTGAAAAGAAATTGGAGTTACCTGTTCCAAGTTTTAAACTGGAAAAGATACCTTACCTAATCCCTTTTGTCAAAAATTATCCTAAAGAGAAGCCTGGACAATACTTGAGTTCTTTTTGGCTTAGCGTTGCTATTGCACTAGTGCTAGATGTAGCAGCATTCATAATATTTTATTTTGTAATACTTAAAGAAGAAGATTAAATTATGGAAAAAAATAATGATAAATGGAATATTGATAATGATTCCGAAAACACGATTAAAAATGATGATGAATTGGTTTCAAAACCAAAATTAGAAAAAGAGGAACCAACTACGATTCAAGAAGTGATAACTGGGCAACTACATGAAAACGTGGTGGTTTTTGTTGGTCCACGAGAAGTTGGTAAAACCGTTACGCTAATGCGTTTAATTCATTATCTAAAAAACACTCGGAACATAAAAATTGAGCCTAACCAGACGTATAGAAAGGACAAACGCTATATTGAATCTATAAATGAATTCAAGGACGATTTGCATCAACCAAATTTTAATGCTAAACGTACAGCTAATATGGATTTTTTAGTATTGGATGTGTTTAAAAATGCAAAGCTACATTGTCAATTTTTAGAAGCACCTGGAGAGGCTTATTTTGACTTAAAAAATCCACACGATATTGGTTTTCCAGCGTACCTTACAAGTATATTTAACAATAGTAAAATTAATAAGGTCTTTGTTTTCTTTTTTGAAGAAGGAATGTTAATGAATAGCGACCCAATGGCTTATTCTTCAAGATTATCTAGACTTGTTAGTATGATGAATAAAAAGAAAGATGATGTTATTATTCTTTACAATAAAGCGGATAGACAAAGAAACTTATATGACCGTAATAAACCAAACGTAAAAGAATTCAAAAAACTCGTTTACAATAATCCTAATTATAGCGACTTTTTAGGTTCATTGAAAGACTTAGGAATTCCAGTAAAATTTGTTCCATTTTCTAATGGAGATTTTCAAGATATTCCTGATAGTCAACACCAAAGATGGATACACTCTGATAATTTTTATCCCAAAGAGCTATGGAAGCATATTGAAAGATGTTTTAAGTCAGTTAATTGGTTTGGATAAGAAAAAGTAATTATGAGTAATAAAGAACAAATAGAAGTTTTCTTTTTTGGTTCACCAGCCGAAGGTTTTACTTCATATCCAACTAAGTATTCCAACTTAGTTAATGGTTTAGATAAATCAACTTCTAAACACAAGGTTGAGTGTAAATATTCAATTAACCAAAAAAGAAGTAGAGTAAAGTATATCGAATATGGTTTAACTGGTATCGGTCAACACGGAAAGTCTAGAGGAGGCAGAAACTTTGGCGTATGGATTGAGATAGAAAATTTAAAAATCAACCCTATCGGTCAGAAAAAAATCCTCGATTATATTGAAGATTTTATAAATAAAGGCATAGTTAAAAATGCTAATATCTTTGATGATAATTCGAATAATGAAAGACACTTTTTAATCAATTCTTTCAATGATGTTGCTACTAAACTTGATAAACTTATAAATGTCTTCAAAAATAATTTCTTAACGGACTTTAAAAGCTATTTAGAGCCAATACTAGATGATGAAAGTGTATTAGTAGATTTAAATCCTGAAAGGATTGTTGAAAAAATTAGGGATGCCCCCTTTATAACTAGTATAAATTCATCTTTAGAAGATGATAAAGTTAAAAAAAGTGAAATTGAACAAAATAGGAATTCGGAACGAGCTATTGATAAAATGAAGTTTTCGTTTTCAAAAATAAATACTCTTATATTAATAATTTTGCTATTACTTACTTTATTCGGAGGAGGAAAAAGCAGTAATGAAGAAATAGAAAATTATAAACTAAGAATTAAATCATTAAATGACGAAATTGAGGTTTTAGAAGGGCAATTGTCTGTATATAAGAATAAAGCACCGTCATCTAATAATAATTTAAATACTTCAAGTGAAATTAAGAACCGTTCACATACCGTTAAAAGCGGAGAAACATTACGAAAAATAGTAATTGAGTTTAATGAATCGAATGGAAGTAATTTCTCAACTGATCAAATTGCGGAATTTAATAAGATATCGGATATAAGCAAAATTAAAATTGGACAAGAAATTAAATTTCCAGACTGAATATGAAATTTTGCACCAACTTAAAACATCAATTATCAATTGGGAAAAAGAATGATGATGATGTAATAAATTATATTTGTCCACAATGCGAAAGAATTTATTTTGTTTCAGATAAAAGAAAGAAAAGAGTAAAAAAACGATTTAATTATATGTTTTTAACTCTTGTTGTTTTATCCATAGTTTTTTTCATTTGGCAAAAATCTGACTTAATCCAAGAAAAGTTTTTTAATGTAAAAAATGAGCAAACTACTGCGATTAATACAATAAAAACATTTTTTGACGCCTTGAATAATGAAAATTATTATGAAGCCTACAAACTTACTAATCACGCCAAATGGAATTCGTTAGACAATTTCAAAACGTATTTAAAAAATTGGAAAATAACTGAAATCAGCGAGTTTAAAGGCAAATCTTATTATTCAAAATATGGTGCAGATACTATTATTAACGTTAAATATAGCGGAACAGTTGACAAATCACTAGTTAACTCAAATAGAGATTTTGACTTCCATTTAAAGAAATATAATAACGATTGGAAAATAATCAGATTATATAACCCTAAAAATCCGAATATTGACATATTGAAGAAGAAAGAAGTCCCTTCAAGTGCAGAAGATGCAGTTAGAAGTTTTCTAAATTTCTTAAATAAAAAATTATACATCAAAGCTCACAAACTTACAAATAACCCAAGTTGGGGAAATGAAAGTAAATTCACATCCAACAAAGGTTTTGGTTGCATAACAAACGTAAATATTTATTCTATAAAAAATATTGAAGTTATTAATGACAATTTAGAGATTATTTATGCAAGATATTTTGCAAAAGACCCTTGCAATGAATCTAATACTTATGAATTTTATTTTTATGTTTCTAACAAAAATGATTATTGGAAGATTATTAATGCAAAAAATGAATACCATTAACTGAAATACCCGAGCAGAAAGCCATACACATTTGCAATTCGCTCAAGCCAACTCACAAGCCCAAAATTACAAAAGAGTGTGTCTTTACCAACGCTGACTAACAAGCCGAATGAAGAAAAGCCAGCAGAGAACAATGTGTATAGGCAATAGCGGTTTAAGCGATAAAACGAAAGTATAAACATTAAATAAAGGTCAGTCCAAAACCGAAAGGTTTGTGAGTAAAAACCCCCTGCTCCGCAAAGTCTCCCGACTTAGCGGGACATTAATCAACCAAGAGTATAAAATTTGAAAGAAGGTTACATTATACGAGATCAAGAAAAAATACATTTTATTACTGCAACCTTTTATTTGGCACCAAAAAAATGTGTAAAAACAAAAAACACTGAAAATCAAAAGATTAACAGTGTTTTGTTTTAACCTATTACTAGGTTGTCGGGGTGGCAGGATTCGAACCTGCGACCTCCGCGTCCCAAACGCGGCGCGATAACCGGGCTACGCTACACCCCGAATTGGTTATCTTCTAAATATCGTTTAGCTCCTCTTTTCTTTATCTTATTTTCCAACTTCAATGCTTCAGACCTATTTGTAACTTCTAAAGTTTTTATCAGCTTCCACGGTGATCCACCTTTTGTTGAAGGAACTAAATCTTTATTATGTCTTTCTATTCTTTTTTTGATATTATTGGTTTGACCTACATAATATCGGGAACGTTTTTGACTATATAATATATATACTACATACTCCATATCTTTATTGAGTGGTCACGCCTCAAGCGTGACGACCTCCGCGTCCCAAACGCGGCGCGATAATAACTCCTTCGGCGTCATCTTTGACCGGGCATAGACCTGCCACGCCTTAGCGTGGTACACCCCGAATCGGTTATCATTTTAGGACTGCAAATATAGTTTTTTTATTCATTTTGCAACTCATAAATATTAAAAATATTTATCCCTTTATACAATTAAAAACATATTCTCAAAAAAACTATAATTTAGCACATCTAAATCATACTATTTACTTGTGTATATTATAAGAAAAAGAATTGTTTTCGTATGTATTATTAGCTTTACCTTCTCTGCCCTAGGACAATCAAAAATTAAAGGAAAAGTTATTGATGGCGACAATAGTATCCCATTATCAAACGTACAAGTAACAAACCTCGACACCAAAAACAAGACAGTTTCTAATTCAAACGGAACTTTTGAAACCAGTGAAGCTGGCACATATTCATTAAAAAAAGAAGGATACCTCGAAAAGATTCTTGAATTAAAAAACGACACGTACCATATTATTCAGTTAAGCATTAACCCTTCCGAATTAAATGAAGTTATTATCAACTCAAATCATATTCCAGAAAAATTAAAAAAGGTAGCAACATCCACAAGTATTATTACCTTAAAAGATATTGAACTTGGCAACGATACTAATATAGCCCCTATTTTAAACAGGACTCCCGGTGTATTCATGCAAAGTGGAGCGCTTAACACCAATCGAATTACAATTCGAGGTATTGGTTCCAGAAACTTGTTTGGAACAGCAAAAATAAGAGCCTATTATAAAGACATCCCTTTAACAACAGGAAGCGGAGAAACTACCATTGAAGATTTTGAGCTACATACCATATCTCGATTCGAAATTATAAAAGGAGCCGCTTCCAGTATTTATGGTGCTGGTCTTGGGGGTACTATTCACCTAACCACAAAGAATGCCTTTACTAATCAATCCAATATAAGCAGCAAACTTTCTGCCGGCTCTTTTGGATTATTAAAAAGCATTATAAATGCAAACCATGGCACTACAACCAATAGTTTTAGAGCCGTTTATAGCAACACCCACAGTGATGGCTACCGCGAAAACAACACATACGATAGGCAAACCATGACTATAAACTCAAACCATTATTTAAGCCCAAAAAACGAACTCTCTTTTTTAGCCAGTTATATAGACTTAAAAGCATTTATACCCAGCTCGATCAACCAAGAAGACTATTTAAACAATCCTAAAACCGCTGCATTTACATGGAAAACAGCTCGTGGGTTCGAAGATTCCAAACGAGGCGTTTTCGGCCTGTCGTGGAATCACCAATACAACAAGAACATAAAACAAATAACGAGTATCTTCTCGTCTTTTTACGATGCCTACGAACCCAGACCTTTCAATATTTTAAAAGAAAACACCTTAGCAATAGGTATTAGAAGTCGAATTTTAGGAAATTCTAAACTTTTAGGAAAACCTTTTAACTGGACACTTGGCGGTGAATTGTTTAGAGATACCTACAAATCTAAAACTTTTGAAAACTTATATCGAGATTTCCCCGATGGTACCGGAAGTGTAGAAGGTAATAGTTTATCTAATTTCAAAGAAAAAAGAAATTATTACAACGCATTTTTTGAAACCATTTACGAACTTTCAGAAAAAACGACCCTAACCATAGGTTTAAATCTAAATCAGACGTCATACCAGTTAAAAGACAGATTCCCTATCACAGAAAATAATCCAGATCAATCCGGGAGTTTTACATTTAAACATATACTATCCCCAAAATTCGGCATATCCTATTTAGTCACAAAAAACATTAATGTTTATTCAAGTATTAGCCATGGCTTCTCTCCTATTACATTAAATGAAGCATTATTACCCGACGGACAAATAAACACAAATCTTAAACCAGAAACCGGATGGAATTACGAAATTGGCACACGAGGCACGATAATAAACGATCGCTTACAATTTAATTTAGCACTTTACCGTTTAGCTATAAAAAATCTTTTGGTTTCCCGTAGAACAGCTCAAGATGAATTTATCGGAATAAATGCCGGAAGCACAGAACATAACGGATTAGAATTAGCGTTAAATTACCAATGGCTTCAAAAAGACATTTTAACAATAAACTCATTTGCTAATTACACCCTAAATCATTTTAAATTCAAAAAATTTATTGATGGTGAAAATGATTTTTCGGGTAACGATTTAACAGGTGTACCTTCAGATGTTTTTAATGCAGGAGTCGATGTTGAATCATCATTTGGAATTTACGGTAACATAAACTTTCAATACGTAAGCGATATGCCTATTACCGATAGTAACGACCTATATTCAGACAATTACAGCTTAACAAACTTAAAAATGGGATATAACACATTTCTTAATAAAAAGCTAAACTTAAATATTTTCTTCGGTATAAATAATATCTTTGATAAAGCTTATGCATCTCAAATTTTAATAAATGCATCTGGTTTTAATGGAAATGCGCCAAGGTATTATTACCCTGGAAACCCTGTAAACTACTATACAGGAATACATATAAATTATACGTTTTAAAGCATCTTTAAACAAAAAAGCCATGAAAAATATCTCATCATTCTTAGCAATAATCCTTATATCATGTATCTCATGTGCCCAGCAAACGGAATCTGAAATAAAAGCTGATCCACCTGCTAATATTGATTATACCAACGAAGTCGTTGTCCCAGATTTAAACATTCCCTGGGGTATGGCTTTTTTACCAGACGGTAGTATGCTTATTACCGAAAAAGCCGGAGAACTCATACACTTTAAAAACGGTGTAAAAACAACCATTGCAGGATTGCCAGACATATACGTACGGGGCCAAGGTGGCTTAATGGATGTTAAACTGCACCCCGACTATCAAAACAACGGCTGGATTTATATCTCATACGGATCATCGGAAGGTGAAGGAGATGGTGGCAACACAGCCATTTTAAGAACCAAATTAAACAACAATACTTTAGTAGAAACGCAATTGCTTTATAAAGCAGGGCCAAATACTAAACGAGGGCAACATTGGGGATCTCGAATTGAATTCGACAACGAAGGGTATATGTATTTTTCTGTAGGAGATCGCGGCAACAGAGATGTAAATCCACAAGATTTAACTAGAGATTGCGGTAAAATATATAGATTAAAAGACGATGGTAGTATTCCAGATGACAACCCTTTTATAAATACAGCTAATGCTAAAACGGCGATTTACAGCTACGGACATAGAAACCCGCAAGGCATGGCAAAAAACCCATTTACTGGAGACATTTGGGTTAACGAACATGGTCCACGAGGAGGAGATGAAATCAACATTATACAAAAAGGAAAAAACTTTGGTTGGCCTGTTATTTCATACGGTATTAATTACGATGGTACCTCCTTTACAGATCTTACCGAAAAAGAAGGCATGGAGCAACCCCTATTCTATTGGGTACCTTCAATAGCTCCAAGTGGTATGACGTTTGTTTCTTCAGACAACTATCCCAACTGGAAAGGAAATGTATTAGTAGGTTCTCTAAAATTTGAATACTTAGAAAGACTTGTACTAGAAAACAACAAAGTAGTGAAACGCGAAAAACTTTTCGAAAACATAGGCCGTGTTAGAAGTGTTATTCAAGCGCCAGATGGCTACATTTATGCAGGAATTGAGGGTCTAGGTATTATAAAAATTGTTCCGAAAAATTAAAACAAATACATGAAATTAATCACCACGAGTTTAATAGCTCTATTCTCTGTAATAATCGTTTCTACAAACCAAAACCACAAACCACAAATAGACCCTTTAAAAGAAAGTATACAAAGAGGTAAAGAGATCTATACAGACTTTTGCGTAACATGCCATTTGCCAGATGGTAAAGGCGTAGAAAAGGTGTATCCCCCATTAGCCAATTCAGACTATCTTAAAAAAAATCGAGAAGCCAGTATTAGAGGTATTAAATACGGCCAAAAAGGGGCTATTGTTGTTAACGGAGAAACTTACGATGGCTACATGGCTCCCTTAGGATTAAGCGACGACGAAGTTGCAGATGTTATGAACTATATTACAAATAGTTGGGGAAACAAAAACGATAAAATAGTTACAGAAAAAGAAGTCTCGAAAGTTAAAAAATAAGCTGATTTTTCATATAAAATAACTTAACATTTAACTAACTTTGTAAAAGACTAACTAGAATAATATCAAGAATGCTTATAATCGGAATTGCAGGCGGTACTGGTTGTGGAAAAACTACTGTTGTAGACCAGATATTAAATGAACTTCCCGAAGGAGAAGTGGGCGTGATTTCACAGGATTCCTATTACAAAGACACCTCACATTTATCTTATGATGAACGTGTGAAAATAAATTTTGATCACCCGCGCTCAATCGATTTCGATCTTTTAGCCAAACATTTAAAAGAGCTCAAAAACAACAAGCCCATACACCAACCTGTGTATTCTTTTGTTAAACATAATAGAACTGGAGATACCATTTTAACCCATCCCAGAAAAGTTATGATCGTTGAAGGTATTTTAATTTTAACAAACCCGGAATTACGGGATATGTTTGATATTAAAATATTTGTACATGCCGACACAGACGAACGTTTAATAAGACGTTTAAAGCGTGATATCTCAGAACGAGGTAGAGATTTAGATGAAGTTTTAGGACGTTACCAAACAACGCTAAAACCTATGCACGATCAATTTATTGAACCCATGAAAGAATATGCAGATATTATAATACCAAATAACAAATACAACACAGTAGCTGTAGATATTGTTAAAACCATAATAAACGATAAACTATAAATGGCATTATTTAAACATAAATTTTTTAAACCCTTTAAAAATTGGTTTACCCTAATTTTAGTCTCTTTTATAGTTTGGATGCTGTTTTTCGATGATAATTCATGGATATTACACCACGAATTAAACACAGATATTGAAGCCTTAGAAAACGAAAAAGAATATTATAAAAAAGAAATAGAAAAGGATAACAAAGCCATAAAAAAACTACGTACAGAAGATGGCTTAGAAAAATTTGCGCGTGAAGAATACTATATGAAACGCGATAATGAAGAAATCTATATTATTGAATACGAAGACAGTTTAAAAGCTAAGAAAAATGAGTAATAAGTTGTTTAATGAATTCGATTCTGTTTCAGCCAAACAATGGAAACAAAAAATACAGTTCGATTTAAAAGGAGCCGATTATAACGATACCCTTGTTTGGAAAACCAATGAAGATATATCTGTAAAACCATTTTACCATGCAGATGATCTTAAAGAACATGCTAAAGTTTCAAATACAGAAACCACCACATGGAAAATATGCCAATCTATTTTTGTAGCCGATGTTAAAAGATCTAACGAAAAAGCCATAGACGCTATAAAAAAAGGAGCAGAAAGCATTAAATTTATTATTCCTTCGGAAGACATTTCAATTAACGATTTATTACAAAACATTAATCCAGAATCAACACCGCTTTATTTTGAATTACAATTCCTTTCCAAAGCATACGTAAAACAATTAACAGCCAGCTCCAATACTGGAATCTATATCCATACAGATATTATTGGAAATTTGGCAAAAAGCGGAAACTGGCACCATAATTTAAACGACGATTTTTCTAAGTTTGAAGCCATAACAACCCATACAAAACAAGCTGCGATTAATGCCTCCCTGTACCAAAATGCAGGGGCAAATATCGTTCAACAACTGGCATACGCATTGGCACACGCTAACGAATACTTAAATCATTTCGAAAACAACAAAGACATTCTACCCATATTAGAAGTAACCTTTAATGTATCGGTTGGAACAAACTACTTTTTCGAAATTGCAAAACTACGTGCCTTACGAATGCTTTGGGATACATTAGCAAAAGCATATCAAGCAAATCCAAATTGCTATATTCTGGCAACCCCAACAAAACGAAACAAAACATTATACGATTATAACACCAATACACTCCGCACCACTACCGAATGCATGAGTGCTATTCTCGGAGGCGCTAACAGCATCAATAATTTACCTTACGATGCCATCTACCATAAAGACAATGCTTTTGGAGAACGTATAGCCAGAAACCAATTATTAGTTTTAAAACACGAAAGTTATTTCGATGTTGTAAACAACCCCTCAGATGGTGCTTATTATATAGAATCACTAACAAATCAATTAACTGAAAAGGCTTTAGATTTGTTTAAAAACATTGAAAAAAACGGTGGCTTTTTAAAACAGTTGAAAGATGGCACCATTCAACGAAAAATAAAAGAAAGCGCTACAAAAGAAGATCAACAATTTGATGCAGGAGAAAACATTTTATTGGGTACTAACAAACATCCAAATGCAGAAGACAAAATGAAACACGAGTTAGAACTCTATCCTTTTGTAAAAACAAACCAAAGAAAAACATTGATCGAACCCATAATTGAAAAACGATTAGCAGAAAAAATAGAACAAGAACGACTAAAAACTGAATCTTAAAATGACCAAAAATTTTAACTTTATTACGCTTTTTTTATTAGTACTTACTTTATTAAACTGTAAAAACGAAAACAAATTTTCGGAATACAAATATGCCGATTATAATATCGTATTAACATGCGACGATTTTAATTCTAAGCTGTATCATGAAGCATTATATTCTTTTGAAAACGATATTTTAAAATTCTACAGCAAAACAAACAAAAATATATCTCAAACCCAAGCCTACAGCCAATTTGTAAGAACGACTGTTTATGGAAGAACAAAATTCGAAGATATTGTCTCCGCACATACCCTTAAAGTATTCGAAGCATTAAAAAGCGAAAATATCTTATGGAATGTCAATAACGTTAAAAGTCATTTAAATTATAACAGCCCTATAGTAAGTTGTATAGCAAGTAAAATACAAGATGCTGCTTTAAAAACAACTTTCAACTCACTTGTATCAACCAATAGTATGAGTCCGAAACTGTTTGGAGCCCCTCTAATGAGCAAATACAGATCAGCTATAAAAGATAAATATCTGGCAACTTACATTGCGTTAGATTTGTTTTATGCAAAACTTTTTGATGTCGATTTTTCTAAAGTTAACCTAAACAAACCTGAGTCGAAAGTAGATTTTAATAAGAAACCCCAATAGTTTTGAGAAAGGATCTTCAACATATCGAAATAAATAGCGAGCAAAAAAAATCGAACTCCGAAACATTAGATTTTTTTTCAACCGCCGAAGGCATCAAAGTTAAATCATCTTACACAAAAGATGATATTAAAGATTTGGAACACCTCGGATTTGTTGCAGGAATAGCACCAAACCTAAGGGGACCATACAGCACAATGTATGTTAGAAGACCCTGGACTATTAGGCAATACGCTGGCTTTAGTACAGCAGAAGAGAGCAATGCTTTTTACAGGCGTAATCTAGCAGCTGGACAAAAAGGACTTTCTGTTGCATTCGACCTGCCAACCCACAGAGGTTACGATAGTGACCATGAACGTGTAGTTGGCGATGTAGGAAAAGCTGGTGTTGCTATTGATTCGGTTGAAGACATGAAAATTCTCTTCGACCAAATCCCGCTAGACAAAATGTCGGTTTCTATGACCATGAATGGTGCTGTATTACCCATTATGGCATTTTATATTGTTGCTGCCGAAGAACAAGGTGTAAAACCAGAACAACTAGCCGGTACTATTCAAAACGATATTTTAAAGGAGTTTATGGTACGTAATACGTACATATATCCACCTACACCTTCAATGAAAATTATTTCGGATATTTTTGATTACACCAGTAAAAACATGCCTAAATTCAACAGCATTAGCATATCAGGATACCATATGCAAGAAGCTGGTGCCACTTGCGATATAGAATTAGCTTATACTCTGGCAGACGGTCTTGAATATATAAGAAAAGGACTTGCTGCCGGCATGGATATCGATACCTTTGCGCCTCGCCTATCTTTCTTTTGGGCTATAGGTATGAATCACTTTATGGAGATTGCCAAAATGCGCGCAGCACGTATGCTTTGGGCTAAACTGGTGAAACAATTTAATCCGAAAAACCCTAAATCCTTGGCATTACGTACCCATTGCCAAACCAGCGGTTGGAGTTTAACAGAACAAGACCCATTTAACAATATAGCCAGAACAACTATAGAAGCAGCAGCCGCAGCTTTTGGAGGCACACAAAGTTTGCATACCAATGCGTTAGACGAAGCCATCGCTTTACCAACCGATTTTTCTGCACGTATAGCCAGAAATACACAAATATATCTACAAGAAGAAACAAAAATTACCAAAACTGTCGATCCTTGGGCCGGAAGCTATTATGTAGAAAAATTAACCCATGATATTGCCCAGAAAGCATGGGCTTTAATTGAAGAAGTTGAAGACTTAGGAGGAATGACAAAAGCTATCGAAGCCGGTATTCCCAAAATACGAATTGAAGAAGCAGCCGCTAAAAAACAAGCTCGTATTGATTCCGGACAGGATATTATTGTTGGGGTTAATAAATACAGACTCGAAGAAGAAGATATTATTTCTACGCTCGAAGTCGACAACCAAACTGTAAGAAACCAGCAAATAGAGCGGTTAGATCAAATAAGAGCCAATAGAGACCCTGAAAAAGTCAACAAAGCACTTTCAAAGTTAACCGAAGCAGCAAAATTTTCCTTAAATTCGGAAGATGCCGAATTTCAAGCAGGCAAAAACTTGTTAGCTTTAGCGGTAGAAGCTGCCCGAGAGCGAGCTACCCTTGGAGAGATTAGTGATGCCTTAGAAGCTGTATTTGGACGATATAAAGCGCAAATAAAATCATTTTCTGGAGTGTATAGTAAAGAAATTAAAAACGACGAATCCTTTAAAAAAGCACAGCAATTAGCCGATATCTTTGCAGAACAGGACGGTAGAAGACCCCGTATTATGATAGCTAAAATGGGACAAGACGGTCACGACCGTGGTGCTAAAGTAGTAGCCACAGGCTATGCAGATGTTGGTTTCGATGTAGATATTGGCCCATTATTTCAAACACCTCAGGAAGCCGCCAAACAAGCCGTTGAAAACGACGTGCATGTTTTAGGAGTTTCTTCATTGGCTGCCGGACATAAAACCCTTGTTCCGCAAGTTATTAACGCATTAAAAGCTTATGGTCGCGACGACATTATGGTAATCGTAGGTGGTGTTATACCAAAACAAGATTACCAATACCTATTCGATGCTGGTGCCATAGCCGTATTTGGTCCAGGTACCAAAATTAGCGATGCTGCGATTAAGATTTTACAGATTCTTATCGATTAAAAGTGTTTTTTTGTGTCAAAAAACTCTCATTTGGCATAAAATATCAGTAAATTCTGTTAATTATCCCCAAAAATAATTTACTTTTACTATTCCCTAACTATCACTACTTATGAACAAAATCATAGCAATCGCTAATCAAAAAGGCGGAGTTGGCAAAACCACTACGTCTATTAATCTGGCCGATGCTCTGGGTATACTTGACAAAAAAGTGCTGTTAATAGACTTAGACCCTCAAGCAAATGCTACGTCGGGGGTTGGTCTTGTTCCTTCCGATATTAAATACAGTAGTTTAAGTTTTTTTACGAATACATTTAAAGTTGAAAATAATATTGTAAGACCAGATTCGGCACATTTCGATTTTATCCCCTCAAACATACGTTTGGCATCCATAGAAATAAATAGATCTAAAAACGTGGATTTATTTATGCTAAAAACCGCACTAAGTAAAGTCATAAAAGATTATCACTATATCATTATTGACTGCTCCCCTTCATTCGGGCTACTAACACTAAACGCATTAACGGCATGTCATTCCGTAATCATACCTGTACAATGCGAATTTTATGCCCTAGAAGGTTTAAGCAAACTATTAATAACCATTAAAAGTATCAAGAAGTCATCTAACCCAGACATCGATATCGAAGGCTTATTAATTACGATGTACGATTCAAGAACAAGTATATCCAATCAACTAAGAAAAGAACTCATTAAACATTTCGAATCTATGGTTTTCAATACCGTTATACAACGAAATGTAAAACTAAGAGAAGCGCCTAGTTACGGACTAAGTATTATAAAATATAATCCCGAGAGTGTTGGTACTGAAAACTATTTAAATCTGGGGTCAGAATTAATCAGTAGAAGTCAGAAAACGGAAACAGATTCAGAACCCGAAAAAGATTTATCAAAAATACTAACACATGATACAGAAGATGTTGACTTTATCATTAAAGGGCATACAAATGCCAATAGCGAAAAAAAGGATGAAGATTATGGCCATCTACTTGGTTTAAAAAGAGATGAGATAAATAACGTATTAGGTTTTTCGTATAATGACGTCCATTCAAATGTATGGATGTATAGAACTAGTTCGTCATTCAGTATCATAAAAAAGAACTATTTATATTTGTATTTTGAAAACGAAAAAGTTGCAAATTACAAGCTCACAACCTTTAAAATGAATACTACGCAATAGTTGTTATTAAAAATAATTTAAAATCGTTTTTTATCTCAAAAATCACTACCTTTCGCTCATATTTTCTTTAATATAAGCTTATAAAAATATCACAAAACCAAATCATTTCATGGGTAAAATTATAGCAATTGCTAATCAAAAAGGAGGTGTTGGTAAAACAACAACATCAATAAACTTAGCAGCCGCACTTGGCGTTCTGGAAAAAAAAATATTACTTATTGACGCCGATCCTCAAGCGAACGCAACTTCAGGAATCGGAATTGACATAGAATCTATAGAAATAGGAACCTACCAGCTTTTAGAACACTCAAATATAGCTAAGGATACTATTATGAAAACCGAATCGCCCAACTTGGATTTAATCCCTGCTCATATAGATTTAGTTGCCATTGAAATAGAACTTGTCGATAAAGAGTCGCGTGAGTATATGTTAAAAAAGGCTTTAAAGGATATTAAAGACGATTACGATTATATTTTAATCGATTGTGCCCCATCTTTAGGCTTACTAACATTAAATGCTTTAACAGCTGCAGATGCGGTTGTAATACCAATACAATGTGAGTACTTTGCACTAGAAGGTTTAGGAAAACTATTGAACACTATAAAAAGTGTCCAAAAAATTCATAATCCGGGATTAGACATCGAAGGGTTACTACTTACCATGTACGATGCCCGATTAAGATTATCTAATCAAGTTGTTGAAGAAGTTCAAAAACACTTTAACAACATGGTATTTAAAACCATTATTCAACGTAATGTACGCTTGAGCGAAGCACCAAGTTATGGCGAAAGTATAATTAATTATGATGCCTCTAGTAAAGGTGCAAACAATTACTTAAGTTTGGCCAAAGAAATTATCAATAAAAACACCTAGATTAATATGGCTAAGGCAACAAAAAAACAAGCTTTAGGAAGAGGATTATCCGCACTATTACAAGACCCTGACAACGATATACAGTCGGTACAGGATAAAAATGCCGATAAAGTTATTGGGAATATTGTTGAATTAGAAATTGATTCCATAGAGGTTAACCCCTTTCAACCACGTACAAATTTTAGCGAAGAATCGTTACGTGAATTAGCATCATCTATTAAAGAATTAGGTATTATTCAACCTATAACTGTTAGGAAGTTAGAATTTAACACCTATCAATTAGTTTCTGGAGAACGTCGATATAGAGCGTCGAAATTAATCGGTTTAAAAACTATTCCTGCATATATAAGAATTGCTAACGATCAGGAATCACTAGAAATGGCCTTGGTTGAAAATATTCAACGTCAAGATCTAGACCCTATTGAAATTGCCTTATCATACCAACGTTTAATTGACGAAATACAATTAACACAAGAACAAATGAGTGAGCGTGTTGGAAAAAAACGCTCTACAATTGCTAATTACTTACGTTTACTAAAACTAGACCCGATCATCCAAACCGGGATGCGAGATGGTTTTATTTCTATGGGACATGGACGTGCCATTATTAATATAGAAGACACTACCATTCAGCTAGATATTTACAAAAAAATACTGGCAAATAAGCTATCTGTTAGAGAAACAGAAAGTTTGGTTCGAAACTATAATGATACCCAAGAAGTAGAAGTATCACCCAAAAAAGAAACTGTTGACGAAACTCCTAAATTCATAAAAAAAGGAATTACTACATTTTCTGAATACTTTGGGCATAAAATTGACGTTAAAGTTTCTAAAAATGGGAAAGGAAAAATTACCATTCCATTCCATTCAGAAGAAGACTTTAATCGTATTAAAAAATTAGTTGAGGGTGCCAAATAAATCTCTAATAGTTAGTGCCATTGCCTTTTTATTTTGTTTTTCAACCATAGCTCAAGAAAAAGAAAAAAAAAGAAAACAGCTTCCAAAAGAAGTTGTTATAGATTCCATCATAGAAGTTAAAGATCCTATTAACCCTTTATCTCCAGCCAAAGCAGCATTTTATTCTGCTGTGCTACCTGGACTCGGACAGGCTTACAATAAAAAATATTGGAAAATCCCACTAGTTTATGGCGCTATTGGAACTGGAATTTATTTTTATGTAACAAATGACAGAGAGTATAACAGATATAGGGATGCTTACAAAAGGAGATTAGCTGGTTTTGAAGACGATGAGTTTTTTTTCTCTGCTGATGGTACTACTCGATTAACATCACCTAGAGTAACTACAGAAAGCTTAGAACGAGGACAAAAATTTTATAGAAAAAATAAAGAAGTTGCACTTTTGGTAACCATTGGGCTTTATGCTTTAAATATAATTGATGCCAATGTCGATGCCCATTTGTTGCAATATAATGTAGACGATAAACTATCGCTGGCACCGCATTATAAGTTTAACGAATTTGATGCCACCAGCAATCTTGGATTAACTTTAAATTTTAAATTTTAAATGAATATAGCATTACTAGGGTACGGAAAAATGGGGAAAACCATTGAGCAGATTGCTATTAAAAGAGGACATAATATTGTATTAACTATAGACAAGGGTGATAATGATTACGATATCACAAAAGCTGATGTAGCTATAGATTTTAGTATTCCAACTGTAGCTTTTAACAATATTTCTAACTGCATAAATAATCAGGTTCCAGTTGTTTCTGGTACTACAGGTTGGTTGGATAAATATGATGAGGCTGTAGCTTTATGTAAAGACAAAAAGGGAGCTTTTATTTATACCTCTAATTTTAGTTTAGGAGTTAACATCTTTTTCGAGCTTAATAAAACACTTGCCAAAATGATGAGTACGCTTAAACAATACAATGTTAGTATGGAAGAAATTCATCATACACAAAAACTTGATGCGCCAAGTGGTACTGCAATTTCTTTAGCAAACGATATTATTTCTAAACATGCCGGTTACGACAACTGGAAGTTAGATGAAAGTGGCGAAACTACAATCCCTATTGTTGCAAAACGTATTGAAGATGTTCCCGGTACGCACACAGTAAATTACGAAAGCGAAGTAGATACTATTAATATAGAGCATATAGCCCATACAAGACAAGGCTTTGCTTTAGGTGCAGTGATTGCTGCCGAATGGATAGCTGGAAAAACAGGTGTATTTACAATGAACGATGTGTTAAATATTGGTTAAAGCTTAATGGTTTTGTAACCATATTTATGAGTTTAGCTACTAACAAAAAATTAAAATTTTAAGATTATGACGCTTTCGCAATGGTTTATATTCATATTGATTATTCAAATAATTCATGGCTTAGGTACGTGGAAACTTTATACAAAAGCCGGCAGACAAGCATGGGAAGCTTTTGTACCTGTTTATAACGGCATAGTTTTAATGAAAATCATAAACCGATCTTGGTGGTGGGTTATCCTATTATTTTTACCAATAGTAAACCTAATTATGTTTCCTGTTGTTTGGGTAGAAACCGCTAGAAGCTTTGGCAAAAATTCGCATTTAGACACTTTTTTAGCTGTAGTTACGCTAGGGTTTTACAATTACTATCTAAATTATGCAACAGATGTTAGCTATGTTGAGAACAGAAGCCTACAACCAAAAACATCTGGAGGCGATTGGGTAAGCTCTATTTTATTCGCTATAGTTGCAGCCACAATAGTGCACACGTATTTTATACAACCCTTTACCATACCTTCATCGTCATTAGAAAAATCGTTACTAGTTGGCGATTTCCTTTTTGTAAGTAAATTTCATTATGGAGCTAGAATACCTATGACGACTGTTGGAGCACCTATGGTACACGATACTATTCCTAAATTAGGAACAAAGTCATATCTGTTTAATGATAATTTTGAAGAAAGGAAAACCTCTTGGGTAAACAAACTGCAACTACCTTATTTAAGGTTACCTGGTTTTGAAAAAATAGACCGAAATGAAATTGTCGTTTTTAACCAACCTGCGGATACATTACTGGATATGAATGATTTTCATCCAGACAGAAACTATTATAAGCCTATTGATAAAAAAACCAACCTGGTAAAGCGATGCGTTGGAGTTGCAGGTGATTCGCTCGAAGTTCGAAATGGCTATGTGTACATAAACGGAAAACAAAATGTACTACCAGATAGAGCCCATTTACAATTTAGTTATCACGTACAACCAAAAACAAATCAATTTAGCCCGAAATATCTTAAAGATCGTTATGATATAACAGATGGTTTTGGGATTATGCCAAACACGAATAATACTTATTATTTTTCGGCCATTTCAGATGAAGCCTTAGCAAAGTTTAAGAATCATCCAAATGTTGCCGGTATTACACCAAACAAAAGAGAAAAAGGCGTAAGAGATCCTAACATTTTTCCACATGATCCTAATTACAAATGGAATGTTGATTTTTTCGGACCTCTATATATACCAGAAGAGGGAAAAACGATTGATATAAACTTAGAAGTATTACCATTATACAAGCGTGTTATTACAGAGTATGAGGGCAATGATTTACGAGTAGAAGGAAATCAAATTTTTATTAACGGAGAAGTTGCAAGTACTTATACCTTTAAGCAAAATTATTATTGGATGATGGGAGATAACCGCCATAACTCTATCGATGCACGTGCTTGGGGCTTTGTGCCTTTCGATCATGTTGTTGGTAAACCTGTATTCATCTGGATGAGTTGGGATGGTTTAAAGAATCCACGTTTGGAACGTTTCTTTACTACAGTAAGTGGTAGCGGTAAGGCAACTTCTTATTTCATTCCATTTCTTGTTTTACTATTCGGATGGATTGGATTTAACAAATGGAGAAAGCACAAGAAAGCTAAGGCCTAAATTCCTGCGGCTTGTGCTGAACTTGTTTCAGTAAGGCAGGAATCTGTCTGTTACAATAAATTTATGAGATCCCTGCCTTCGCAGGGATTGTAATATGAACATAATCATACATCCAACATACTTCCCTAACATAGCGCATTTTGTCTCCATGGTAAATGCTAAGGAAATCGTGTTTGAAACTGACGATAATTTTTTAAAACAGACATACAGAAACCGTACTTACATATATGGTGCTAATGGTAAACTTGCCTTAAACATACCAGTTATCCATTCTCAAAAAAACCGTCAGAAGTATCGCGACGTAAAGATTTTTAATGAAGAAAAATGGCAAAGCCTCCATTGGAAATCATTACTTTCCGCATACAGAACATCACCTTTTTTTGAATATTACGAGGATGAACTTCTACCATTGTTTAATACAAAAGCGGATTATATTCTAGACTTCAACTTTAAATGTCTCGAGGCCATATATAACTGCTTACAATTGGAATTGAATACTACAAAATCTGAAGTGTATGAAAAAACAGTAGAAGACAAAACCGACTTCAGACACTTGGTAAATGCAAAAAAAGAATCACCTCAGCGTTTTGACAACTATACACAAGTATTTGGTAGCAAACACGGTTTTATACCTAATCTTAGTATTTTAGACTTACTTTTTAATGAAGGCCCTAATGCATTAAACTATTTAGAATCTCAAACCATAACAGCGCAATAATGTTACAAACTTTTGCCCATTATGGCTGTCATGTTTTCATACCTCTATTGGTTGCTCTAATTTGGTATAAATCCCGTTGGAAAATGGCTTTTTTAATCATGTTTTCTGGCATGTGGATAGACATAGACCATTTACTAGCCGCCCCGGTTTTCGATCCTAATAGGTGTAGCATTAATTTTCACCCGCTTCACTCCTATTATGCCATAGCCATATACCTTATTCTACTATTTCCTAAAAAGACACGTTTATTGGGGTTGGGTTTGGTGATACATATTATTGCAGATATTGTGGATTGCTCGTTTATGTAGATTAATAGAAAAGTACCGAATCCCTACCCCCTCCTTTCCCTCAAAGACGCTGAGGCGCAAAGGTTAATAACAACTCTCACTATGAAATGAACTACTAATTATTACTGAATACTGTTTATTCTCGCAAAGACGCGAAGACGCAAAGGTTAACTATGATCTCTATCTATTATTACACAAACTCATTATAGCGACTGAACACTAAATACTAGCAAAACGCGAAGACGCAAAGGTTAACTCTAATCTCTATCTATTATTACACGAACTCATTATAGCTACTGATCACTGAATACTGCTTATTCTCACAAAGGCACAAAGACGCAAAGGTTAACCCTAATCTCTATCTATTATTACACGAACTCATTATAGCAACTGATCACTGAATACTGCTTATTCTCGCAAAGGCGCCAAGACACAAAGGTTAACTCTAATCTCTATCTATAATTACACAAACTCATTATAGCTACTGATCACTGAATACTGAACACTAATCATCAAGACTCAAAGTAGCCATAATAGGATAATGATCAGAATAACGGTCGTTAAAAGTTTTAAAACCGTTTACAGCGAAGGCTTCATCGGAAAAAATAAAATCGATTCGTACAGGAAAAAATTTAAAATCGTAGGTACGTCCAAATCCACTCCCCGCTTCTCTAAAAGTGTCATTTAAATCACCTTTAATTTTTCTATATACATAAGAGAAAGCTGTATTGTTGAAATCGCCACAAACAATCATTTTATACGAGCATTTTTCTTTATGCTTTAAAAATAATTCTGTTTGAAACTGCTGCATTGTAAATGTTGCCCCGATACGGTTAAAAAGACGTTCGGAATCCTCATTCTTAAGAGTTTCTACATCCGCATTAATATGCAAGGATTCTAAATGGATATTATAAACCCTAATGGTATCGGCACCTTTTACAACATCGGCAAAAACAGCATTGTTTCCAGTTTTAGGAAACTCAATGGACCCTGAGTTTACAATAGGAAATTGCGAAAAAATCGCCTGTCCGTATTTTGTTTTTTTACCAGAAAGCTTTTCATATTTATACTTAAAAAAAGAAAGGTCGATATTTTCATGAGGGTGATACTCCTGAATGCTCAGAATTTCCGGTTTCTCTTCCTTAATAAAGTCAACAATTTTGCTCTCTACTTGCTTTTCAGGAATCCAATTATAGAGATTAAACAATCTTACATTGTAATTCATAACCCTAATATTGTTTGGGTTCTCAATCACTTTAGAAGATGAAAACTTATACAAAGATCCGAAAGAAATATATCCTATAAGAAGCACAAGACAAGATAGAAATAATTGCCTTTTCAGCTTTATAAGCCAGTATAAAAAGAACAATAGATTAATCAATATTAAAAACGAAACCCCTAAATTAAGTACGGATAAAAGGGAAAATGTTTTAGGTGGTAAAAATGGTAAAGCAAATGAAAATAGTAACAAAATTGCCGCAACTACATTTACTAGATATATAATTTTATTTATAAAACTTAATTTCCTCATATCAATCCTAAGAAGACATAAATCTCCTATCGAAATTATATTCCGTTTTTCTCCTAATTGGTTTATGTAAAGATGCTAACAATTTCAGCTTTAGAACGCATAGAAATCTGGTAAATTAATACTCAGAATTAATATCCGTAAATTGTCCCTTTTCTAATATTTAAAACTATAGAATCTTAACTTTATTAATAAACGAGAAGATAATTTATAAATTTCTTTACGTAAGAAATTTTCGATTAACGAATACATTTCCTCTCTTAAATACATTGTTTTTTTCTACTGTTTCTGTTCCCCTATCTCAATCAAACTATTTCTTTCCTGCTCTAAACAAAAACTCTTTCTCTTCGGCAGTTAAACTTTCATAACCACTTTTACTAATCTTATCTAAAATAACGTCTATTTTCTTTTGATTATTAAACTCATGAAAATCAGCTCTCGTATATCCTCCAACTTTCGATTTGTTCTTGTGTACTGTTTTTAATGGTCCTTTTTTCGATGATTTAAACACACCAAATACAGCATCCATTAAACGCTCGAAACCTTTACCTATATCTTGTCCTTTCAAGAGTTGTTTTGCATATAAATAGCCTAATAATACGCCTCCCAAATGCGCCAAATAACCACCAGAATTACCTCCTGTTGGGTTTTTAATTCCAGAAAACACACCTATAACATCAAGTATAACAATAGCTACACCAACATACCATAGCTTTAAATTAAATGTAAAAACCCGCAGTTCTTTATTAGGCATGTAAGCACAAAGAAATATCAACAATGCCCGAACTGCTCCAGAGGCACCCAATAACCTCGAATTTGTACCAAGTGCATCAGGAAACAAGGCATAGCATAACATATACAATAACCCTCCAGCAATGCCTCCTAAAAAGTAAATATTTAACGCCATTTTTGGGTTAAACAGATTTAAAAATATACGCCCAATAAAATACAACCAAAGCATATTGAAAAAGAGATGCCAAATATCGTAATGCAAGAAGGCATAGGTTATAATAGCCCATGGTTGTACTATAAAGTCTGAGAAATCGCTTGGCAATTCTAACCAGCCTAAATTAGACTTAAGAAACAACCCGATTATATAAATAGCAACGTTAATGCCTATAATCTTTTCCAAGACGTTAAGCCTAGACAATTTATCTTTTATATCTTGAGATAACGAGGTCATTAGTTCCAACGATTTCTGTTAAACTGCGTTTTTTTCCAATACCACATAATCAAGAAGCCTGTTATTGCACCTCCAACATGGGCAAAATGTGCAATGCTCGTGCCTCCGAAAATAGATTGCCCCGTAAATCCTAAAATAGTTTCTATGGCAATTAAAGCAGGAATAAAATATTTTGCCTTTATCGGAATTGGTAAAAATATCATCATAAGTTCTGCGTTAGGGTTCATCATACCAAATGCGGCAAGTATACCCATAATACATCCTGACGCCCCCACCATAGTTGATTTGTAGAAAGGATAAATCTCTTGTAAATAATTGTGTTGGATAACACTAACCCTACCCTGAGTCTTTCCATCTGAAAGCATTTGTAAAATTTCTGATTCAGATAATCCAGATGCTAGTAATTCATTAAAAGTTGGTAAAAATCCAAAATAGTATTCTCCAACTTGTAATGCAACTGCTCCTAAACCCGCAGAAAAATATATAAACAAGAAACGTTTTTGTCCCAAAACTTGCTCCACAGGCGTACCGAACATCCAAAGCCCAAACATATTTAAAGCCAAATGCCATGGACCACCATGCATAAACATATGTGTTAAAATTTGCCAAGGCTGATATGCCTCATTCTTTGGGAAATGCATCGCAAACCAATCATAAAACAAAATTCCCTTTCCTATAAACATCGTACCGATAAACATAATCACGTTAATGATTAGTAAGTGTTTAACGGTTTCTGAAATCCTCATCATAACTTATAAAAATTTTTTATCTAACTCATCAACACTTAATGTGATAAATGTTGACCTGTTAGTGGGTGAAATATTTGGTTCTTTGCAAGCAAATAACTTATTAACCAAATGTTCTTGTTCATCTTTTTGTAACGATTGCCCCGTTTTAATAGCCAAACTTTTTGCCATCGATTTTGCTAATAAATCAGTAGCACTAAAACTGCTATCCGGCACCTCGTTTTCTACGTCACTCATTAATTGTTCTAAAATAATAGACACTTCACTTTCGGGTACAGATACTGGAACTCCGGTAATTTCTACAGACTCTTCATCGATATTCGAAAATACAAACCCAGTATTTTCTAAATCAGCCTTCAATTGCTTTACAATAGTTATTTCCTGTGCCGAAAAGTGTAACTGTAGCGGAAACAACAGTTGTTGACTCACCGCTTCTTTAACGGTCATGTTTTTAAGAAGTTCTTCGTATAAAATACGTTGATGCGCCCGATGCTGATCGATAACCAACATACCAGATTTAATAGTACTTACTATATATTTATTATGTAGCTGATGTGTCGTATTTCCACTCTCAACTTGTTTTTCATCATCAAAAATAGAAGGTGTAGATTCTTCGCTTTCAAAATGCACCTCACTAAAATCCTGATCTGTTTGTGTACCTTTAGATTCTAATCCAACATATAAGCTCTCCCAATTTGCAGCTGGTTCTTTTTTATAGGTTGTAGTAGTTGTAGTTCTTGTTTTAGGTTGTGTGTCATCTTGAAACGGATTAAAACTTCTATCCACTTCTATTTTAGGAACATTCGCCGTATTGTTCTTATAATCATAGGGTGTATCAAGATTAGGATCACGTTCAAAATCTAAAACAGGAGCTATATTAAATTGTCCCAAACTATGTTTTACAGCCGAACGCAACAAAGCATAAAGCGTATGCTCATCATCAAACTTGATCTCGGTTTTTGTAGGGTGTATGTTAATATCGATAGTCTGCGGATCTACCGTTAAATTTAAAAAATAGCTTGGGTGCGTACCGTTTTTTAATAAACCATCAAATGCCGATGCTATAGCATGGTTTAAATAGGCACTTTTTATAAAGCGGTTATTTACAAAAAAGTACTGCTCGCCTCTTGTCTTTTTAGCAAACTCGGGTTTACCAACAAATCCGGAAATATCAAGAACCTCGGTTTCTTCTTCAACAGGAACCAATCTTTCATTGGTTTTATTTCCAAAGATATTTACAATACGCTGTCTATAGTTACTTACTGGTAAATTAAACGATTCGCTTCCGTTATTATATAAGGCAAAACTAATATCGGGATGCGCTAATGCTACACGTTGAAACTCATCAATAACATGACGCAATTCCACTGTATTCGACTTTAAAAAATTGCGTCGTGCTGGAATATTAAAAAACAGATTTTTTACAGAAACTGAAGTACCTTTTGGTGTTACAACAACCTCTTGCGATACCACATTACTACCTTCAATAACTATAACATTACCAACGTCATCTCCCTCCTGTTTTGTTTTTAATTCTACATGAGCGATAGCAGCAATACTTGCTAAAGCTTCACCACGAAATCCTTTTGTATCTAATTGAAATAAATCATCGGCCGTACGGATTTTAGAAGTAGCATGGCGCTCGAAACTTAAACGCGCATCGGTCTCACTCATACCTTTTCCATCATCAATAACCTGTATTAATGTTTTTCCGGCGTCTTTTATAATAAGTTTAATCGTTAAAGCTCCCGCGTCAATAGCGTTTTCGAGCAGCTCCTTTACAACAGATGCCGGGCGTTGCACAACTTCTCCCGCAGCTATTTGATTAGCCACATGATCTGGTAAGAGCTGGATAATGTCTGCCATGTATTACTAAGAAAAGAATATAGATAAATCGAAGTCGATAATAAAAAGAAATATTAAAACAAGAATAGCAATTATTATTAAAACACGTCTGTTAACTTCTGCATCTGGATTATTTTTTAAATCGTCTATAGCATTATTAAATTTTGTTTTTAAACCTGTATTCCCACCAACTGTTTTCCTGTGTTCATCAAATTTATGTTTAATTTCAAATGGATTTCCTTCGCCTTTATCATCAAAATAACGAGGCTTGTAACTAAACTTTTTATTTTTCCGCAATTTTAAAATTCCCATAATTTCTAAGTTTTAATGTTAACCGAATTTCGAATCCAATATATACATACAAATCAATAATAATACCAAAACCAAGACTAGCATCTTAAAAGACATGCCACCTCTTACTTTTCGTTTATTACCCCTAACCTCTTTCCATTTAGAAACAAAATCGGTAGTTCCAGTATCACTTGAACTAGAATCATTTTCGTTTTCGTTAGAGAATCTAGGCTGATAATTAAAGGCCTTATTTTTGCGTTGTTTAAACAAAATAATGAATGCTTATTCCTCAAAAATACTCAAAAATGGGGAGAAAACAGGATTTGAAATGTCAAAAATTGTTAACACTGTCAACAAAGTAAGAAGTTGGAAGCAGGAAGTTAGAAGTTGGAACAAAAACCAGCTATTAACGGTATAATCTTATAAAAATGACTCGCGAAACTATTAAGAAATTGCTATTAAACATCGAATACCATCATCTGAATTCTACCTCCAAACACTTTCCATAAAACACGCCAAGAAGGAAAACTTAACATGGATATAAAATATGCTTCAAAAATTTTGGAAACTAATTAATAAAAATGATAAACATTGAATACTTATCTGTCTCGCCAAGACACAAAGGCGCCAAGATTTTTATACCCTATTATTTGGACAAACTTATCATCACTACCGAACACCGAACACTGAACACTGAACACTAACCTAACTATTCTTCCGTAATTCAGCCATTTTAATAGCAGCAACAGCAGCTTCAGTACCTTTATTACCATGTTTACCCCCAGATCGTTCTATGGCTTGTTGCATATTATTATCGGTGAGCACACAGAAAATAACTGGTGTTTCACGCGTTACGTTTAAATCTTTAATGCCTTGAGACACGGCTTCGCAAACAAAATCGAAATGTTTTGTTTCACCTTGAATAACACTTCCTATGGCAATAACAGCATTAACCATTTGTTCCTGCATTTTTTTACTGCCGTAAATAAGCTCGAAACTACCAGGAACATCCCAACGAATTATATTGTTTGGTAAAACACCATGGGCAATCAAAGTATCGTATGCGCCTTTGTATAAGCCTTCTGTTATAGTATGATTCCACTCTGAAACAACAATCCCAAACCGAAATTTACTCGCGTTTGGGATTGTTGTTTTATCGTAATCGGATAAATTTTTATTTACCGTAGCCATATGTATACCTAATAATTAGTATTTATCTGCCAGCACTTGAGCTTTACCAATAAACACATCTACTTTAGATGCCTCGGTTGAATTAGGATAATCTTCCTTAATTCTCTCAAAATTAGCTAACGCCTTATCTGCTTTTCCTAGCTCTAAAGCAATTGTTCCTGCTTTAAACAGATACATTGGTGTAGTATATTCATTATTGCGCATTTCGGCAGCTTCTTCGTAATATCCTAAAGCGTCTTCAGACTGATTTAGCTGAACAAAAGCATCTCCTATATTTCCTTTTGCTAAAGGCGCCAATACTTCATCTTCACTTTTAAAGTTTTCTAAATGCTCAATGGCTTTTTTATAATCTTTTAATCTTAAATAAGCCGTACCTGCATAATAACTTGCTAAATTAGCCGAAGGTGTACCACTGTACTCTTCAATAATATCTAACATACCAAACTTTCCTTCTCCTCCACTTAAAGCTAAATTGTATAACGAGTCTTTAGCTGTACCAGTAACTGCCTGATCAAAATATTTCTGAGCCTGGAACATATCGTTCATAGCCGCCATTTGCTTTGGCTTGCCTATAAACTCCTTGTATCCTAAAGATCCCAGAACAATTATTGCAACTACTCCTATAATTATAAAAATATACTTCTGATTCTTTTCTACAAATGCCTCTGTTTTCGAAGCTGTTTCATCAAGTGTATTGAAAACTTCTGCAGTAGTAGAGCCTTCTTCAATGTTTTGCTCTTTTTCTACCTTATTCTTAGGTTTGTATCCTCTTTTACTATAAGTCGCCATGAATTCTATCTGTATTTGTGCCCGCAAAAATATAATTTTTCTTCATAACTAAAAGGGTATTTATTTGATATTTTTCAATAATTTGCACTTCTTTTTAAAGAGTTTAGCAACTAAATAGCCAATAACACCTATTAAACATTAAAATTCGATCGGCATAAGTCGCTTATTATATGATTTTAAAATCGCTTTCATTATTAAATTATAAAAACTTTGATAGTAAATCATTTACTTTCAATGATAAAATAAATTGCATTGTTGGCAATAATGGTATCGGGAAAACCAATGTACTTGATGCTATTTATCATTTGTCCTTTGGAAAAAGCTATTTTAATCCGGTTGCAACTCAGAATATCAGGCATCATGAAGATTTTTTTGTTATAAATGGCGACTACGAAAAGGACGAAAAAAACGAAAAAATAGTTGTTAGCTTAAAACGAGGGCAAAAAAAAGTTATTAAACGCAATGCTAAAATTTACGAAAAGTTTAGTGACCATATCGGTTTTTTACCTTTAGTGATTATTTCACCAGCCGATAGGGATTTAATTATTGAAGGCAGTACTACCCGACGAAAGTTTATAGATAGTGTGATTTCACAAAGCGACAAAACCTATTTAAGTCATTTAATTAACTACAATAAAATACTGGCACAACGTAATGCCCTACTAAAATATTTTGCTTTAAACCATACCTTTAACAACGATACTTTAGAAGTTTACAACAATCAATTGACCGATTATGGAACTGCTATTTTTGAAAAACGAGATGCTTTCTTAAAAACATTCATCCCTATTTTTAAAGCTCGTTACGAGGCTATTAGTAGTGGTAACGAATCTGTAGACCTAGTATACCATAGCGATTTATTTGATGGCAAATTAAACACCCTTTTGCAAAATACCATTAATAAAGATAAAGCATTGCAATACACTAGTGTTGGTATTCATAAAGATGATCTGCATTTTAATATAGAAGGGCATCCTATTAAAAAGTTTGGAAGTCAGGGTCAGCAAAAATCATTTTTAATTGCCTTAAAATTGGCTCAATTCGATTTTATAAAAACGCAAAGTGGTGTAAACCCCATTTTATTATTAGATGATATTTTTGATAAACTAGATGAACAACGTGTGGCTCAAATTATAAAATTAGTAGATGATGAAAATTTCGGACAACTATTTATAAGCGACACGCATGCAGAGCGCACTGAAGCTGCCGTTAAGCAAGTACATCAATCATACGAAATTTTCAAGCTGTAAATTCAAGATATATTTTCAATGAATCTTAAAGATCACTATAACACTCTTTATAGAGAATCTATTCGAAAAATTTCTAACGATAACTATCAAATTGACAATTTAATTGATTCTCCTCTTGATAAAAGATTTGGCATAACACTTATAATAAGACCTCCGTTAGAAGTTAAAAATAAGATTCAAGAGTTTCTTAATAAGCTCAAAGCAATAGAACCTAATCAATATTATTATCAAAATTCAGATATTCATATTACAGTGATGTCCATAATATCATGCTACGATGGTTTTCATTTAAAAAACATAGATATATCAGAATATATAAAAGTCATCAACCAAAGTTTAAATTATAATACTGAACTTGAAATTAATTTTAAAGGAATTACTGCTTCACCGTCATGTTTAATGGTTCAAGGTTTTATGAATTATGAATCATGAATCGTTAAATATCATCCGAAATAATTTAAGAGAAAACTTTAAAAACACTACCTTAGAGCAAAGTATTGACAAACGCTACTCAATACAAACAGCTCATGCAACCATATGTCGCTTTAGTGACAAATTAAATCAAAAATCTGAATTTTTAAAATCAGTTGAAGACTTTAGAAATTATGATTTTGGTAGCTTTAAAGTCAAAAATCTTGAATTAGTATATAATGACTGGTATCAAAAAGAAAAACATGTAAGAAGATTGTTTGACTTTAGTATTTAAATTTCAAACAACCCAAAAACAGGACAAAATCTAATGGCAAAACGAAACAACGAACATATAAGCATAAGTGATGCATTAAAAGAGTTTGTAGAAGCAAATAAATTAGAAAAAGGCTTAAACAAGGTTAATGTTGCAGACGCTTGGACCAAACTTATGGGCAATGGTGTAAATAACTATACAGCCTCTGTAAATTTAGAACGAGACACCCTATACGTACAACTGACTTCCAGTGTTTTAAGGGAGGAACTAAGTTATGGTAAGCAAAAAATAATCGATATGCTTAACGAAGATTTAGGTAAGGAAATTATTAAAAAACTGGTACTCCGATGATTAGATAAGTAAACTTTATGTAAAAATTTTCTTCAAAGTATAAAAGCTATTATTATTTGTGTATATTTGTCACTTAATTTTTTATATAACATAACATGAGTAAAGGTACCGTAAAATTTTTCAATGATTCTAAAGGTTTTGGATTTATCATTGAAGAAGACAACAACAAAGAACACTTCGTACACATTTCAGGACTTATCGATGAAATTCGTGAAGGTGATACAGTAGAATTCGATCTACAAGAAGGTAGAAAAGGATTAAACGCCGTAAACGTAAAAGTAGTCTAATAAACATATACTTTAATTTACAAATAAAGTCTATCATAAAATGATAGACTTTTTTTATGGAATTAATTTTATAATTAACTCAATTACTTTATTTCCAGAGCGACCTGAGCAAAGGTAGTCGAAGTAAGCGAAAAATCTCTACATAGTCTTTTTAACTTATTTATGAATAAGATTCTTCGCTATACTTTGAATGACATTTTTTAAAACATTTCTCTACCAGAAAAATGAAAAGCACCTTCTATAGCAGCGTTCTCATCACTATCACTACCATGTACAGCATTCTCTCCAATAGAAGCTGCATATAATTTACGAATAGTTCCTTCGGCAGCATCTGCAGGGTTTGTCGCTCCTATTAATGTTCTAAAATCTTCAACAGCATTGTCTTTTTCCAGAATAGCTGCAACAATAGGTCCACGAGTCATATATTCAACCAGCTCTCCAAAAAACGGACGTTCTTTATGTATCGCATAAAATGCTTCAGCATCAGCCTTAGTCATTTGCGTTAATTTCATGGCTACGATTCTAAATCCTGAAGCCGAAATTTTTTCTAATATAGCTCCAATGTGTCCCTTTTCGACAGCATCAGGCTTAAGCATTGTAAATGTTCTGTTTGTTACCATTTTATAGTTTTACTTTTGCTGCAAAAGTAATGTAATTATCATTAAAAACAATCATTAAATTGTTAACCAACATAACACATTAAAATATCATTTGTATTAAAGCGATTACAAAACGCATCTCTGCCTTGTTTGTTAAGTTTTATCGTCATTTTAGCCTATTAAATCTTATCTTTAATTACAATCACAAGCGTCATAACAACTATTTGATTCATTATTCTGGTTAAAAAAAATTGTATCTTCGTCACCTATGAATGAACAAGATATAACAAGTATAAAACAACTATTATCTAACCAAAAAAAGATTGTTATTGTACCTCATAAAAATCCAGATGGAGATGCTATTGGCTCTACTCTTGGCTTGTATCACTACCTTATTAAAGGTAACCATTTGGTAAATGTTTTAGTTCCTAACGATTACCCTACCTTCCTAAAATGGATTCCGGGTAATGATGTTATTCTAAAACATGATTCTCAAACCAAAGTCTGCGATGCGTTAATAGAAAATGCAGATATTATTTTCACTTTAGATTTTAATGCTTTTCACAGAACCGGCAATATGGAAACGGTATTAGCTAATAGCAATGCCTTAAAAATCATGATCGATCATCATCAAGCACCCGATGATTATGCTACTTATATGTTTAGCGATGTTAGCATGAGTTCTACTTGCGAAATGATATACAATTTTATTGATATGTTAGGTGATACTGACCTGATTGATTCCAACATTGCGACCTGTTTATATGTTGGTATAATGACAGACACTGGTTCCTTTAGGTTTTTATCTACCACAAGCAAAACCCATAGAATAATAGCCCAACTCATTGAAAAAGGCGCAAATAACACCAACATTCACAACAATGTTTACGATACTAACAGTTATGAACGCTTACAACTTCTGGGGTGCGCTTTGAGCAACTTAAAAGTAATTCCAGAATCGAGAGCAGCTTATATAACGCTTTCGCAAGAAGAATTAAACAAATACAATTATAAGAAAGGCGATACCGAAGGCGTTGTTAATTATGCTTTATCATTAAACAACACGGTACTAGCTGCTATTTTTATTGAAGACAAGCAAGAAGGTATTGTAAAAATATCGTTACGCTCAAAAGGACATTTTTCTGTTAACGAATTATCAAGAGCGCATTTTAACGGTGGTGGCCATACCAATGCAGCTGGAGGAAAAAGCTATTTATCTCTAGAGGATACGGTTGCTAAATTTATTAGTATATTGCCTAGTTATAATAAAGCCCTAAATAATGAATAAATTACTAACACTAGCCATTGTTTTACTGGCCATAAACTGTAAAACACCAGAAGCTCGGCGACCGGAATCAGTTAAAACCGGCTCTTTTATAGATGCTTCTGTAGAGCGCAATAAAAAACTAAATGCTCAAGAGCAAGCTTCCATAGAAAAAATCATGCAAGAACAAGGCAAGAATTATATCGCTTCAGAAAGTGGCTTTTGGTATTATTACAATAACAGAATAGAATCCGATACTTTAAAAAAACCTCTTTTTGGAGATATTGTAAACTATAATTACAATGTAAAAGCGTTAAATGGCAGCCTGATATATTCTAAAGAAGACCTTAAAACACAAGTCTATACCATGGATAAAGAAGAATTGTTTACGGGTTTACGCGAAGGTTTAAAGCTAATGAAAACCGGAGAAACCGTTACCTTTCTTTTCCCATCTCAAAAAGCCTACGGTTATTATGGCGATGAAAAGAAAATAGGCAGTAATACACCGCTAATTTGCGAGGTTACAATAAATTCAATTACCCAAAATCAAACAAATTAAAATGATTTTTTTAAAAAACACTATCAAAATTTTAACATTTGCTTTTTTAATAGCTCTAGTTTCATGTAAAGCCCAATACCCAGAACTTGAAGATGGCATATACGCAGAATTTGTAACCACAGAAGGTATTATGGTTGCAAAATTAGCACATAAAAAAGCGCCAATAACTGTTGCCAATTTTGTATCGTTAGCAGAAGGTACAAATACTGCTGTTGATGACGAATATAAAGGAAAAAAATTCTATAATGGGCTTATTTTTCATCGCGTTATCGATCAATTTATGATACAAGGAGGTGACCCAACGGGAACTGGATCTGGAAGCCCTGGTTATAAGTTCAGAGATGAGTTTCACCCGGATTTAAAACATGATAAACCTGGTATTTTATCTATGGCAAACTCCGGACGCAATACAAACGGAAGCCAATTCTTTATTACAGAAGTTCCAAAACCTCACTTAGATAACGGATATAACGTTTTTGGTGAATTGGTTATTGGTATAGATGTTCAAGACAGTATTTCTAATGTAAAAACTGCAGCTGGCGATAAACCTGTAGAAGATGTTGTTATTAAGGAGTTAAACATTATTAGAAAAGGTAAAGACGCTAAATCCTTTGATGCACCTAGTACATTTAGTAATCATTTTGCAGAAGCAGAACGTAAAGAAAAAGAAAGAAAAGCTAAAGCAGAAGCTATTATTAAGGCAACAAAAGAAAAATTTAATAAACAAAAAGCTGAAGCAACCTTATTGGATTCTGGCTTACAGTATATTATTACCGAAAAAGGTACTGGCGAAAAATTACCTGAAAATGCCAGTGTACTTACACATTATGCCGTATATTTTGAGAACGGAAAATTACTCCAAACAAGTAAATTGGAAATTGCCGAAGCGCTTGATGCTGTAAATGAAAAAAGTAAAGCTGCAAATCGATACCGCCCTATAACTGCCGATATTGGTCCAGACGCAGAAATGATTGCTGGTTTTAAAGAAGGGGTTAGACAGTTAAGTGTTGGTGACAAGGCAACCTTATTTATTCCTTACCATTTGGCTTATGGCGAATCTGGTGGTAGAGGTATTCCTCCTAAATCTAATATTATTTTTGAAGTCGAAATACTAGAGCTTTTAAAGTAAAACACAAAACGTATGCATACATTAAAATTTGATTGGAACCCTGTAACTGGAATTGACATTGTTGGAAATTTCAAGATACATTTCTATAGCCTCATGTGGGTCGTTGCCTTTATAGTTGGCTGGTACATTATGAAACGTATTTTTACTAAGGAAAAAGTATCTTTAGACTATCTTGATCCTTTATTTATATATACGGTACTGGCAACCATGCTAGGAGCACGTTTGGGGCATGTTTTATTTTATCAATCGGAATTAATATCGCAGGACTTTTTTAGTATTTTTCTTCCATTCAAATTTAAAGGCGGCTTTGAGTTTACCGGTTTTCAAGGTCTGGCAAGTCATGGTGCAGCCATAGGTATTATACTCGGTATGTACTTGTATCGTAGAAAATACAAGTATAAGTCGTTATTATGGATTTTAGACCGTGTTGTTATTTCGGTTGCTTCGGGAGCTATTTTTATTAGAATTGGGAATTTTATCAATTCTGAAATTATAGGAAAAGTTACAGACTCTGGTTTAGGAGTTCGTTTTATTCAGGATGAATACTATAAAAGACAAATTACACAACTTACAGGTATTAAAGACGTACAAAAAGCGTATAATGCAGTAACAGATAATCCGCAATTTGCCGAACTATTGGAAAAGGTACCGTATAGACACCCTTCGCAGCTATATGAATCTTTCTGCTACATTTTTGTGTTCTTAATTCTATGGTATTTCTATTCTAAAACCAAAAAAAGAGAGCAAACTGGTTTTCTATTTGGATTATTTTTAATCTTATTATGGACCATTCGTTTCTTTATTGAGTTTACAAAAGAACCTCAAGGTGAAGAGTATATTAATTGGGCCAATTTAAATACAGGCCAATGGCTTAGTATTCCGTTTATTCTAATTGGTTTATACTTTATGTTTATTTACAAACCAAAAACAGCTGTTAAATAAGATGTTTTTTAAACGTTTTTCTTTATTGATTTTTATTATTTCGAGTGGTTTAGCATTAAGCCTATCGTCTTGTAAAAAGGATAAAAAAATTATAAAACAAACCGAAGTGGCTTTTAAAAAAGAAGGCGAATTTATCATTTTCAAGTCCATTGATTCCACACAGATAAAACTAGATATTGAAATAGCCGATACCGATTTCGATATTCAAACCGGGCTCATGTACAGAAACTCGATGGATAAAAACAGAGGTATGCTTTTCGTTTTCGAAGACGAAAGAGAGCGTTTCTTTTATATGAAAAACACCAAAATACCTTTAGATTTAATTTATATAAACGAGAAAAAAAATATAGTGAGCTTTCAAAAAAACGCAAAACCGTTTGATGAAAGCTCCTTACCTTCTACGTTTCCCGCAAAATATGTGCTAGAAATTAATGCCGGTTTAGTTGATACCTGGGGAATTTCTGTTGGCGATAGCATAAGTTACACCACAAACTAATATTTAATACCAGTATTAACTTTTTAGAAAATACAAAATAGAGGAGATTCTTCGCTCGCTTCAGCTCCGCACAAGTAAGTCGCTCCGAATAACATTACCAACTTAAACACTGCTAACCGTACACTGCTTACTGAACACTGAATACTGAATACTGAATACTGAACACTGAACACTGAACACTGAACACTGAATACTGAATACTGAACACTGAATACTGAATACTGAATACTGAACACTAAAAAAAACTACCCCAAACTAGCCAAACTAGCTTTAAGCGTCTCTATTTTAGCCAAAGCATCAGCTTCCTTTTTCTTCTCGCTTGCAACCACCTGTTCTGGTGCGCCATTAACAAAACGCTCGTTAGAAAGTTTCTTTTGTACAGATTTCAAAAAGCCTTCTGTATAATTTAATTCTTCAGTTAGCTTTTTAACTTCCGCCTCAACATCGATACTTCCAGCCATAGGTATAAAATACTCATTAGACTTTACCCTAAAAGTTAAGGCACCATCAACAGCATCAGAAACATAATCGATACTTTCTAAGTTTCCTAATTTAGAAATAATACTATCGAAAGTTGTATTGGCTTTCTCGTTATTAATTACAGAAAACCCAATAGCATCTTTAAAAGCGATGTTCTTTTGTTTTCTAATATTTCTAATTCCAGAAATAACTTCCGAAGCAAATTCAAACTCATTAACCAAAGCCTCATTTATTTCCTTAGACTCTGGCCATTTTGCAACAATTAATGCTTCTTCTGGAGTTCTGTCTGCTATATAATGCCAAATATCTTCTGTTAAAAATGGCATAAAAGGGTGTACTATCTTTAGGTTATCCTCAAAAATGGTGATAGCGCTTTTTAAAGTTTTGGCATCAATAGGTTGTTGATATGCCGGTTTAATCATTTCTAAGAACCAACCACAAAAATCATCATAAATAAGCTTGTATATGGTCATTAAAGCATCACTCAATCTATATTTACTAAAATGATCTTCAATTTCAATTAAAGTTTTTTGAAATTTGGACTCATACCAATCTATAGCTATTTTACTAGACTCTGGCTGTTCTATACTATCATCAACCTGCCACCCATCAACCAATCGGTAAGCATTCCAAATCTTATTACCGAAACCTTTTCCTTGCTGACAAAGTGCCTCATCGAACATTAAATCGTTTCCTGCTGCAGAACTTAGCAATAATCCAACACGAACACCACCAGCTCCATATTCTTCTATTAGCTTTAAGGCATCTGGCGAATTCCCCAGTTGCTTAGACATTTTACGACGTTGCTTATCGCGAACCAATCCTGTTAAATACACATTGTTAAAAGGCTTATCACCTTTATACTCATACCCTGAAATGATCATACGTGCTACCCAAAAGAATAAAATATCTGGACCTGTTACCAAATCGTTTGTTGGGTAATAGTATTTAATGTCGTCATTTTCAGGATTCCTTATCCCGTCAAAAACACTAATTGGCCACAACCACGAGCTAAACCAAGTATCTAGAGCATCGGTATCTTGTGTTAAATCCGAAGTTTGAAGTTCGGAATTCGATGTCTTTTCTCTTGCCAATTTTACGGCGTCTTCTATATGTTCTGCTACTACAAAATCTTCTTTTCCTTTGCCGTAGTAATACGCAGGGATTTGTTGCCCCCAAAGTAATTGACGCGATATATTCCAATCACGAATATTCTCCATCCAATGACGGTAGGTATTTTCAAATTTCTTAGGAAATAATTTTATTTCGGAATCTTCTCCTAAAACCGCCTTAATCGCCGGTTTTACCAATTCTTCCATTTTTAAAAACCATTGATCGCTTAAACGTGGCTCTATAACTGCCTTGGTTCTTTCAGAAGTTCCTACTTTATTAATGTGGGTTTCGGTTTTTACTAAAACCCCTGTTTCTTCTAATTCTTTAGCAACTGCTTTTCTGGCTACAAAACGATCTTGACCTTCAAAATGCAAGCCGTAACTGTTTAAAGTAGCATCTTCATTAAAAATATCTACAACTTCCAGCTTGTGCTTATCTCCTAAATTCTTATCATTTTCATCATGCGCTGGCGTAACTTTTAAACATCCCGTACCAAACTCAACATCAACATATTCGTCTTCAATAATAGGAACAACGCGATTGCATATAGGCACAATAGCCTTTTTACCTTTTAAATGCTGGAACCTTTCATCGTTCGGATTAATACAAATGGCTGTATCTCCAAAAATAGTCTCAGGACGTGTTGTAGCTATAGTTAAAGTATCGTTGCTTCCTTCAATCTTATATTTAAGATAATACAGGTTTCCTTGACGCTCCTCATGAATAACCTCTTCGTCCGACAAGGTTGTTTTTGCTTCAGGGTCCCAGTTTACCATACGATAACCACGGTAAATCAAACCTTTATTATACAAGTCTACAAATACCTTGATAACCGCTTCACTCATGTCATCATCCATAGTAAACTTAGTACGCTCCCAATCACAAGAACATCCTAATTTTTTAAGTTGCTCTAAAATAACGCCTCCATATTCATGTGTCCAATCCCAAGCATGTTTTAAAAACTCATCGCGAGATAAATCATTTTTATCAATACCCTGCTCTTTTAATTTAGCAACAACTTTTGCCTCGGTAGCAATAGATGCATGGTCTGTACCAGGTACCCAGCATGCATTTTTTCCTTGTAAACGTGCACGACGAATTAACACATCCTGAATGGTGTTATTAAGCATATGCCCCATATGTAAAACTCCTGTTACATTTGGCGGAGGTATTACAATGGTATAGGGCTCTCTTTCATCTGGTTCTGAATGAAAATAGTTATGCTTCATCCAGTAATCATACCACTTGCTTTCTGCTTGACTTGCCTCGTATTTTGAAGGTATTTGCATACTTTGGAATAGTTTTTGAATATTGATCTGCAAAAGTACTTATATTTCTTTTTCTGTGAAATGAGCGCAGCTATTAATTTTATTTAGAAACAAAATTTTAATATGCGAATGATGCTTATAGATTAGAATAAAACGATAAGAAGACGAATGTTAACAAAAAAACTATGTATTAATAATTAAAATGTTACTAAAAATTTTAACAAAAAATAAACTTATTTAAGAAAAGTTGTACGTACTTTTAACTCTGTCGAATATGTTAACATACCAGTATTACATCTAATATTTTTGCAGATTGTGGAAAAAGTAAGTATGTTTGACATGAGTTTAAAAATTAAAAGTAATGAAACAAACATTACTTTATTTTAATAATTTTAGAAGTGTTTAATATAGTGCTAATAGCATTTGACCTTATAAAACAATAAAAAATAGACAAATGAAAAAATTAATTACAATTTTATTTATCGGATTAATCAGTTTAGCTGTAAATGCGCAAGATAAAGTAGCAAAAATTAAGTTTAAGTCTGAAACTATCGATTATGGAACTATCGAAAAAGGCTCTAACGGCGTACGTGTTTTTGAATTTACAAATACGGGTGACGCTCCCCTTATAATTTCTAAGGTTTCATCTAGTTGTGGTTGTACCATTCCTAAAAAGCCAAAAGATCCTATTTTACCTGGACAAACTGGAGAAATCGAGGTTAAGTACGACACTAATAGAGTAAATCCTATTAGAAAAACAATAACAGTTATGTCTAATGCAGACACACCTACGATAGCTTTAAAAATAAAAGGCTTGGTTGTAGATTCTAGTAAGAAAAGTGTATTAGAAAAGAAAGATAAAAGTATTGTTCAGCAATAATACTTTATTAATAAATATTTTGAAGCCTTCATATTAATATGAAGGCTTTTTTATTGAAAAATATTTTCTAATTCAAATTCAAAAGTCATAACAATAGCATCCCTTTCAACTTTTATTTTTATACGCTTACCTTCATCTTCATAAAACATTTGAATTAATTCCTGTAACTTAAATTGGTGCGTTCCCTTATTGTTTATACTTAAGACTATATCGCCTTTGCGCAAGCCCGATCGTGCTGCCGGAGAGTTTTCTCTTAATTCTACTATTTCATAAGCTGGTTTTAACGACAGTTTATATTGAGGGTTCATTATAATTCTTGTTCCGTTTTGGTTTTGGGAATCTCCGTAATTTCCTCTAACATCAGCAACTTTAATAACGTTGTCCTGCTCTCTTACCAACCTAAATCCGTTATGAGCTAGCTCTATACCACTTTTATTATACCGGAACTTTTCACCAAAATAATGGTTCTTCTTAAGCGTAACCAATGCCTTCCTATAGTCGAAAATAACATTAAAACGCTTTAAGATATTACCAGATAAGCTACCGTTACGGTTTTTATGCCTTCTTGCATATGCTATGTATGCAGAATCCGGATACGATACATTAACCTTGTTAAGTTCAAAACTTTTTAAATAAAACGTTTCTACTTTCGAACGTTTACCATAAACACTGCCACTTAATCCATGCCCCAGAAAATCGTGAAAAAACTTATCGCTGGATTTTATTCCTAACAAATCATCCTCGAACAACCATAAAGCATCACTTCCTCCGGAATCTATCAATAATTTAATAGGAATCATTCTTTCATTCATCCTTACCTCTGTGTTTATATAAGGTTTATTATTGTAAAACTCCAGATTAAGCCTTTCGCATTTTTTACATTCCTTGTAAACATATTTATCCGAATCTGTTAGTTTTAAAATCTTTTTAGAATAACTTATTTCTACCACCAAGTCCTTAAACAAATCGAAACCAATAATACCATGAACTGGAAACCCTAACCTAGGTGCAAAATTGAGATTAGAATCGTAAACCGCATATAAATCCTGCTTTAAATTAATAGCATCACCGATTTTAAAAACATTATTCTTAGATTTTAATGCTTCTACAGATTCACCTTCTCCTAAACCTCTTAAAAAGATAGTTTCGGTATCCTTTATTTTCAACGTATCTGAAACATTTAAAAAATTAAAAATAATAGGCTTACTCACGCCAGTATCCAATAAAAAGGATAAATCTACACCATTAACCTCTACAGGAATGACGATTAGGTTATTAATTAATTTGAAGTTAATCTTATCTGTATGCTTTTTATTTTGAACAACAAATTTGCTTTGAGAAAAACCAAAGACAATGGAACAAAAAAATATTAAAATAAGAATTAAAACTCTTTTGACTGAGAGATAAGTAATTTTCATATATTGAATTTACGAATCTTTTAGATTATCTTATATATTTAGTCCAGTTTTTTAAAAAAAATTTAAGATAATTTTCTCAACTTTGCAGCATAAATTATCATAAATGCCAACAATATCTATGAAAGGGCAGCAGATGCCTGCTTCCCCTATACGTAAATTAGTTCCTTATGCAGAAGAAGCTGTAAAAAAAGGAAAACATATCTATTACTTGAATATTGGACAACCCGATATTAAAACCCCTGAAATTGCTTTAAAAGCTGTTAAGGAAAGTAATATTGATGTAATAGCATATTCAAGATCGGAAGGTTCTGAAGTATACAGACAAAAAATTTCTGCCTATTACTCTAAACATGACATTCAGGTGGCCCATGATGATATTGTGGTAACTACCGGAGGTAGC